>NZ_JBJPHW010000005.1:0-293678 GCF_053471285.1 Phreatobacter aquiterrae
ACGACGGCGACGCCCCGTCTCGACAATCTCAAGCCGCCCAAAGGCACTGTGCGTATGGCTGTCCATACCGACAGTGCTCAACGATTTGCCTCAACTCCCGCAAGGTGGCCTTCGCCGGATGCGTACGCTCGTCAAGCGCCCGGTCCTGGAAGCGGACGGCAAGCTGATGGTCGGTTTCAAGCCGGACCTCTACGCCACGACCTTCAGCCGGGGCTGACGCCGCCCGTCGCGGCGCCCTTGTCACGCAGTGCGATCCAGATGCCGAATCCGCCTCCCGCGGCCGCGGCGAGGAACGGCGCCCAGGCGGCGGCGTAAGCCCAGGCATAGCTGGAGAAATAGGGCGAGCCCCTGAGGGCGTAGAAGGCGGCGAGCACGATGACCGCGGCGCCATAGCCGCCGATCAGGCCCAGAATGCCTCCGACGGCGGCGCGCGCACCGCGGCCCCACGGCTGGCGCGGTCCGATGTGGCCGCCTTCGCGCTTCCGCTCGCGTCCGCGGGTGACGATGGCGGCGGTTGCCGCAGACGCCAGGGCGACGAGACAGGCCACGAAGGGTCCAATGATGAAGGCGAGGCCCATGGCGGCCGCCCCCTCGCGCTGCGAGACATTGAAGATCTCGAACACCACCAGCCCGATGGCCACGGCCGCCACGTAGCCGCCCACCAGCCCGGCAAGCCCCCAGAACAGCGCCCAGCCCAGTACCCGCATCTGTCTTGTCCCGATCGCAGCCCGTCGTCGTGACGGGGCAACGCTGTGTCTAATCGGGTGCGATTGCCGCCCGGTGGCTCGCGTCAGGGACTGTGTTTCAGAGTGACCGGAAAGGTCTCAGGGCGCGCGGCTGGGCCGCGGCGCCGGCACCGGCGCGAAGCCGAGGGCCGCGGCGGGCAGGGCGCCCTGTGCCTCGGCCGGCGCAGCATCGCCACGGATGGGGCTCGCCGGAGACAGCGCAATGGTGCGCGGCGCGGCATCGGGCGTCGCGTTCGGCACCGCGTCGTCCGTCACAGGCGCGCGGACCGGCTGCGGTTCGGGATCGGCCGGCACGATGACGCGGGCCTGGACCTTGTTCGGGTCGGCGCCCGTGCCGGGCAACTGGATCAGGCGGGAGGTGCTGGAGGCCAGAGCCGGGGCCTCGGCCGCCGGGGCCGGTTCCGCGACGACCGGCGCGGGCGTCAGTTCGGCCTGGATCATGTCCCGGTTGAACAGTGTGAAGCCGGCCGCCGCTGCCGCGGAAATCGAGATGGCGGTGATCAGCAGGGCGAGGCGACGCCGCCGTGCGCCGCGCAGGCGGCGCGCCACGGCGCGCTCGCGAACCGGATCGTACATGTCCCCCAGAACGACGCCGGCGTCATGGAGAGGGACAGGCTGCGCTGTGTCGGAGATTGTCACTGGAACGTGCTTCATTCGACCATGGGCAGGTGAGGCTGACGTCGCTACCACTTCCGGCCGCCCCTGGCCAGTCGTGCGGCCCCGCGGCGGAGCCATCGGCGGCTCTCGGGACCTTCCTTGGCCCCCAAATGTGGCGGTGATGGGGAATTCCGGCATTTCATGTTCAGGCATCGGTGCTACGGGGCGGACCTGTCATCGCAAGCGGTGGTGCGGTGCGATCAGGTCGCTCTCCGCCCCAGTCGCGCCGCGTTTGCGTCGCACAGGGGGAGTTGATAGGTTCCGCGCCTTCTGACGGGGGCGCGCCGGACCTTTGACGGGTTCGCCGCGGCTGGATGAGACCATGGCCGATATTTTCGACGAAGTTGAAGAGGACCTGCGCCGGGCCAAGGCCGAGGCGCTATGGCAGAAGTACTGGCCGGTCATCGTCGCCTCCGCGGCGGCGGTCGTGCTGGTGGTCGGCGGCTGGCGTCTCTACGACTATGTGCAGGCCCAGCGGTCCGCTGCTGCCGGCGCGAAGTTCGAGGCGGCGCTGAGGCTGTCGCAGACCAGCGCGCAGGAGGCCGAGAGCCGGTTCGCTGCGCTCACCGCCGAAGCGCCCTCCGGCTACCGCATCCTCGCGCGGTTCCGCCACGCGACGGAGCTCGCCGCCCGCGACAAGGCCGAGGCGGTACGCGTGCTCGACACGCTCGGCACCGATGCCGGAATCGGACCGGTCCTGCAGGATCTGGCGCGGCTGCGCGCCGCCTATCTCCTGGTCGATACCGCGCCGCCGGCCGACCTCGTCCAGCGGGCCGAACCGCTCGCCGGCGCGGACCGGCCGTTCCGCCATTCGGCGCGCGAGATCCTGGCGCTCGCCGCCCTCAGGGCCGGCGACCGCCCCACGGCCGAGCGCTGGATCAAGGCGATCCAGGACGACCGCGAATCGCCGCAGGGCGTGCGCGGCCGCGCCGACCTCATGTCCACCGTCTTCTCCGCCAGCGGCAGCTGAGCGACCACCGGGATCCGCCCATGACCACTTTCCGCCCCGACCGCCGCCTCGTCCTGCGCACCGGTATTCTTGCCGGTCTTGGCCTCGCCATGGCCGGCTGCGAGACCCTGCAGGACATTCCCGCCATGTTCGAGCGCCGCAGCCCTCCGCTCGCCGGTGACCGCCGGCCGGTCTTCCCCGAGGGGGTCCCGGGCATCGACCGCTCGGTCCAGCAGCCGGCCAATTCGCCGATCGGCGCCGCGCCGCCGCCCGCCGCGCCGCCGCCCGCCGAGCCGCCGCCGGCCCAGGCGCCGGCGCGCGGCCGCTGACCCGCATCGCCCCCACCATGACCTTCACGCTCGCCATCGTCGGCCGGCCCAATGTCGGCAAGTCGACGCTGTTCAACCGCCTCGTCGGCAAGCGCATCGCGCTGGTCGACGACCGGCCGGGCGTGACCCGCGACCGTCGCGAAGGCGAGGCGAGCCTCGGCGACCTGGAATTCACCATCATCGACACCGCCGGCCTTGAAGACACCCGCGAGGGCTCGCTGGAAAGCCGGATGCGCGCCCAGACCGAGGAGGCCATCCGCCTCGCCGACGCCGTGCTGTTCATGGTCGATGCGCGCATCGGCCTGACCCCCGACGACCGCTCCTTCGCCGAACTCGTCCGCAAGTCGGGCAAGCCGGTCATCCTCGCCGCCAACAAGAGCGAGGGGAAGGTCGGCATGGCCGGGGCCTACGAGGCCTTCTCGCTGGGCCTGGGCGATCCTGTTCCGCTGTCCGCCGAACATGGCGAGGGTATCAACGAACTCTACGAGGCGCTCGCCGCCCTCATGCCGCCGCCTGTCTTCGCTGACGAGGACGAGGAGGAGGTCGACGATATTCCGGAGGGCGACCAGGAGGCGCCGCCGGAGGATCTGTCGAAGCCCATTCCGGTCGCCATCGTCGGGCGGCCGAACGCCGGCAAGTCGACGCTCGTCAACGCGCTGATCGGGGAAGAGCGTCTGCTCACCGGGCCCGAGGCCGGCATCACCCGCGATTCCATCTCGGTGGACTGGGACTGGGGCGGCCGCAAGTTCCGCCTCGTGGACACCGCGGGCCTCAGGAAGCGCGCCCGCATCGAGGACAAGCTGGAGAAGCTGTCCGTGGCCGACGCGCTGCGGTCGATCCGCTTCGCCGAGGTCGTGGTCGTCTGCATGGACGCGACGAAGCCCTTCGAGGATCAGGATCTTCGCATCGCCGACCTCGCCTCCAAGGAGGGCAGGGCGGTCGTGCTCGCCTTCACCAAATGGGACCTCGTGCCCCACAAGGGCGGCAAAGCGGCGAAGCTCCGCGAGGAGACCGACCACTGGCTGCCGCAGATCAAGGGCTGCCCGGTCGTCGCCAACTCGGCCGAGACCGGACAGGGGCTCGACCGCGTGATGCAGGCCATCCTCGATGCGCGCGTGCCGTGGCAGAAGCGGATCTCGACCAGCACGCTGGTGCGCTGGCTGCAGGAGACCATCGACCACCATCCGCCGCCGGCCGTCACCGGCCGGCGCATCAAACTGCGCTACATGACGCAGGCCAAGACGCGGCCGCCGACCTTCGTCGCCTTCTGCTCGCGCCCCGAGGCGCTCCCCGAGAGCTACCTGCGCTATCTGGTGAACGGCCTGCGCGAGAGTTTCGATTTGAAGGGCACGCCGATCCGCTTCCACCTGAAGAAGACGGACAATCCCTACGCCGAGACGGGGCGGAAGATCCGGTAGGGCGGGAACGCGCGATGCGCCCCCGCCCGGCGATGTTTAATAGCCCACCGTGAACCGCGCCCGGACGTGCTTCGGCGCTTCCAACTCATCGACCAGCGCCACTGCATAGTCCTCCGCGGAAATGGCGCTGTTGCCGGCTGCGTCGACCAGCAACTGGTCCGTGCCGAGGCGGAAGGTCCCGGTGCGCTCGCCCGGCTGGATCAGCGCCGAGGGCGACAGGAAGGTCCAGTTCAGCTCCGGCTCCGCCTTGAGCTTGCCGAGGAAAACGCCGCCGGCCCGGGCTTCGTCGAGATAGAGCGCCGGGAACTGCGGTGTGTCGACGAGGCTCACGCCCGGCGCGACCTCCAGGCTGCCGGCGCCGCCCACAACCAGATAGCGCGCAACGCCGGAGTCCTTCGCTGCGCCGATGAGCGTATCGGCATTCGAGGCGAGGTAGTGGACCGACGAGATCGCCGCATCATGCCCGGCATAGGCGGCGGCGAGGGCTGCACGGTCATCGGCGTCCACCGCCTTTGGCGTGACGCTGGGCAGGGCGGCGATCCTGGCGGTATTGCGGGCGAGCGCCGTGACGGCGTGCCCGCGCGAGGCGAGCTCGGCGAGGATGCGCGATCCGATCATGCCGGAGGCGCCGAGCAGTGCGACTTTCATGCGAGATGTCCTTGTGGTAGTTACCAATGGATACCAGATAGCGAACGGTGAGCGCCTCGGTAAGAAGGCACTTGTCCGTCACAAGGTCACCCGAAGGGAACCGCCATGGCCGCGAAGATCATGACCGACAGTCTCGGTGGTCAGGCGCCGGTGTCGGCGGGGCTCTACCCGCCGGACGTCTTCGCCGCGGCCTGCCCGACCCGGCGCGTTCTCGACCGCGTCGGCGACAAATGGGCCGTCCTGATTCTGATCTTGCTGGCGCGCGGTACGAAGCGCTTCAATGCGCTGCGCCGCCTCATCGACGGCATCTCGCAGAAGATGCTGTCGCAGACGCTGAAGAGCCTGGAGCGGGACGGTCTCGTGTCGCGCCGCGTCATCCCGTCAGTGCCGGTGACGGTGGAATACTCGATCACGCCACTCGGCATGACCCTGCACGAGGCGGTCGACCCGCTGCGCGTCTGGGCGGAGACGCATATCGGCGCCGTCGAGGTCGCGCAAAAGCGCTATGATACCGGCACGCGCGACGGCGCCGGGCTCGCGTGACGGTGCATCAGGCCGGGTCGCGGAAGCTTTTCCAACTGCGGGTCGGGAAGTCGAACAGACGCCCCGTTTCCGTCAGCGAGGCGAGGCACATGGCAACGATCGCCTCGGCCGCTGCCTCCGGCGGCTCCAGCGTCTGCGGATCCTCACCCGGCATGGCCTGCGCCCGCATGGTGGTGCGGATCGGGCCGGGATTGAACAGGTTCACGCGGATCGCCGTCTTCTCCGTCTCGGCGGCATAGGTGCGTGCCAGGGCGTCGAGCGCCGCCTTGGTCGTGGAGTAGGGGCCCCAGAACGGCCGGCACTTCGTCGCCGCACCCGAGGTCACGAAGACGGCCCGCCCGGCATCGGAGGCCTGCAGCAGGGGGTCGAAGGAGCGGATCAGCCGCCATTGCGCCGTCAGGTTCACGGCGACGATCTGGTCCCATTCCTTCGGCACGACATGGCCGAGCGGCGAGATCGGTCCAAGAATGGCACCGTTCGCCACCAGGACGTCGAGCCTGCCCCAGCGCTCGTGGATGGCGAGCCCGAGCCGGTCGAGCCCGTCGCCGTCGCGGATGTCGAGCGGCACCAGCGTCGCGGGCAGCCCGCCTGCCTTCTGGATGGCGTCGTCGAGCGATTCAAGCCCGCCCTGGGTGCGGGCCACCGCCACGATCTGCGCACCGCCGGCGGCGAGGGCCAGCGCCGTCGCCCGCCCGATGCCGCGCGAGGCGCCGGTGACGCAGGCGATGCGTCCTGTGAAAGGCTTGGTCGTCATGTCTGGAACAGATCCCGTCAGCTCGCTTCCGCCAGCAGCGAGAGCTGCTTGGCCGCCTCTCCGACAAGGTCGGTGATGGTCGTCGGATAGTCGCCGGTGAAGTAGTGGTCAGTGAACTGCGGCTGGGCGGCATTGCGGCCAGGCTCGCCGAGCGCGCGGTAGAGGCCGTCGATCGAGATGAAGGCGAGCGAATCGACGCCGAGATAGTCGCGCATCTGCTCGATCGACATGTGCGCCGCCAGCAGCTTGTCCTGGTCCGGCATGTCGATGCCGTAGTAGTCCGGGAACTTGATCGGCGGCGAGGCGATGCGGAAATGAACCTCGCTGGCGCCCGCATCGCGCATCATCTGCACGATCTTGCGCGAGGTCGTGCCGCGCACGATGGAATCGTCGACGAGGACGAGCCGCTTGCCCTCGACGACGGCGCGGTTTGCCGAGTGCTTCAGCCTGACGCCGAGCTCGCGTACCGACTGGGTCGGCTGGATGAAGGTGCGCCCGACATAGTGATTGCGGATGATGCCGAGCTCATAGGGAATCCCCGCGGCCTGGGCGTAGCCGATGGCGGCCGGCACCCCGGAATCCGGCACCGGCACGACGACATCGGCATCAACCGGCGCCTCCTTGGCCAGGATGGCGCCGATCTGCTTGCGCAGGCCGTAGACGTTCTTGCCATCGACAATGGAATCGGGCCGGGCGAAATAGACATACTCGAAGATGCAGGGGCGCTTGCGACGGGCTGGAAAAGGCTTGATCGATTCCACGCCCTTCTCGTCGATGACGACGATCTCGCCATTCTCCACCTCGCGCACGAAGCGCGCGCCGATGATGTCGAGGGCCACCGATTCCGACGCCAGGATGAAGCGGCCGTCGAGTTCTCCGATCACCAGCGGGCGGATGCCGAGCGGGTCGCGGGCGCCGATCAGCTTCTTGTTGGTCATGCCGACGAAGGCGTAGCCGCCCTCGATCTGGCTCAGCGCGTCCATGAAACGGTCGACGAAGCGATTGCGGCGCGAGCGGGCGACGAGATGGAGGATCACTTCGGTGTCCGACGTCGCCTGGTAGATGGCCCCATCGGCGATGAGGCGGCGGCGCAGGGTGAGGCCGTTGGTTAGGTTGCCGTTATGGCAGACGGCGAAGCCGCCGGTCTCGAGCTCCGCGAAGAGCGGCTGCACGTTGCGCAGGAGGGTGCCGCCGGTCGTCGAATAGCGCGTGTGGCCGATGGCCGACTGGCCGGGCAGGCGATCGATCACCTCGCGGCGGGAGAAGTTGTCGCCGACGAGACCCATGCGGCGCTCGGAATGGAAGCGGGCGCCGTCGAAGGAGACGATGCCGGCCGCCTCCTGGCCGCGATGCTGGAGAGCGTGCAGGCCAAGCGCGGTCAACGCCGCCGCATCGGGGTGGTCGTAGACGCCGAAGACGCCGCATTCCTCGTGCAGCTTGTCGCTCTCGAAATCGAGGCTCGGCTCGCGGCCGAACGCAGCGTCCTGATCCGCCTCGTGATGGCGGATCTCCAGGGATTGCGTCATCGCATCCTCGTCGTCTGAAAGCCTAGGTCGTCAGCCCGTCGCCATAGATGCGGGCCGATGCGCCGGAACGAAAGATCCACCCCATGCACGGCGACCATGCGCCGATCGATATGCCCGCACAAGCCGTCAGGGCTGGCGCGGCGGCGTCGCACCCGGCGCAGTCGTCGCCGCGGGCGGCGCGCTGGCGGCAGGAGGCGCTCCCGTGACAGGCGGCGTCGCGCCACCGGCCGGGGCCTGCGTGCGGTTCAGGCGGCGCAGGATGTCCGATCCCTCAATGTCCTGCGGCAACTGGGCGATGAGCCAGTCCTTGGTCTGCTCAAGCAGCGCATAGGACTTGGCGCGCGTCACCCAGTCCGGCCGGTTCGGGCCGGGCACCAGCCAGGTGAAGAAGGCAAAGGCGACGACGACGATGACCAGGCCGCGCCCCAATCCGAAGGCGAAGCCGAGGGTGCGGTCGAGCACGCCGATCTTCGAATCGAGGATGGCGTCGGAAATCTTGATGGTGATGACGGAGACGACCACCAGCACCGCCAGGAACACGCCGGCGATGACGATCGCCTTGGCGAGCAACTCGTTGGAAACCTGCGTCTGGGCGATCGGCAGGAGCCGCGGATAGGCGTACCAGGTGGCGATCGCCGCCAGCGCCCAGGACGCTATGGACAGCACCTCGCGGACGAAGCCGCGCACCATCGCCAGCAGCGCGGAGATCAGCATGATCGCGGCGAGGCCGATATCGAGATAGGTGACCGGCATCGATTTCGGCTCCGGAAAGGCTTGCTTCGGGCGCTGCGAGTCACTGAACCCGTGCGCGAACCTCGCGCTTATAGCGAGGCAGGTGGCCCGCGTCACCCCGTCACGGGTGGGTGCAAACCCCGACCACGCACAAGCCGTCCAGAATGTGGCGCGGAGGTCATGTCCCGGTTGCTACGAAGGGCTCTCGCTCGCCCGGTTGTCCGCCGGCAGGGGCGTCACCGCCTTGGGCGGTGTGACCCCCATCGAGACATAGATGCTCATGAGCTGGTCCATGCCGATATCGGCCGCCGTCACCCAGCTCTCCGGCACGTAGATGAGCCCGCCGCCGATCGGAACCGGCGCCGTCGGCACGAGGATGCCGAGATAGCGATGCTCGCCGACCATCACCGGCTCGTGGGAGGGCAGCAGCGCCAGCACTGCGGCGCCGCCGGGTTCGCCGCCGAAGAAGCACCAGACCGGGCTCATGCTCTTCAGGCCATCGGCGTCCTTGCGGTCCACCATGGAGACGAAGCGGCGCGACAGTTCGTAGACGGTGCCGATCAGCGGGATGCGCCGCATGATTCGGTCGAGGGCGTCCTGCAACCGCTCCTGCAGCACGATGGCGACGAGGCCGAGCAGATAGATCAGCCCGCAGACCATCAGGATGCCGATGAGATAGGCGGCGAGCGAGGAACTTGAGAAGCCGAGGCCGAGCGATGTCAGGAAGCGGCCGACCACCGTTCCGGGGCCGACGAAGGCGTAGATGAAGCTGACCGTCCACCCCACGACGAAGGCGGTGACCGCGAGGGGCAGGAGCAGCAGGACGCCGGCAAGGAACACGCGCCTCAGATAGCCCATCGCCCGTTTCCTCCCCTTGCCGGGTCACTCCCCGGTTGCAGCCTTCGGTCGCTCCCGCGCAACGCCCGACGCCGCGATGTCGGCGACGAGCGTCGACAGGTTCGTGACGGCCTGCGTCGCAAGACCCGGTTCGCCCGTCTCGCCACGGGCGATCTCGGGCACCACGGCCTTCGTGAACCCCAGCTTCTTGGCTTCCTTGAGGCGGGCGGCGGCCTGCGCTACCGGCCTGACCGCGCCGGAGAGGCTGACCTCGCCGAAATAGACCGCGTCGGCCGGCAGCACGGCGCCCGACAGCGACGAGACCAGCGCCGCGGCCACGGCGAGATCGGCAGCCGGCTCGGCAATCCTGAGGCCTCCGGCAACGTTCAGATAAACGTCGTGGCCGCCGAGGCGCACGCCGCAGTGCGCGTCCAGCACGGCGAGCACCATGGAGAGCCGGGCGGGGTCCCAGCCGACCACCGCGCGGCGCGGCGTGCCGAGCGTCGAGGGAGCGACCAGAGCCTGGATCTCCACCAGCACGGGGCGCGTGCCCTCCATCCCGGCGAAGACGGCGGTGCCCGGCGCGCCGAGATCGCGGCCGGCGAGGAAGAGCTCCGACGGATTCGGCACCTCGCGCAGGCCCATGCCGGTCATCTCGAACACGCCGATCTCGTCGGTCGGCCCGAAGCGGTTCTTCACGGCGCGCAGGATGCGGAAATGGTGGCCGCCTTCGCCCTCGAAGCTCATCACCGCATCGACCATGTGCTCGACGACACGCGGGCCGGCGATCTGCCCGTCCTTGGTGACGTGGCCGACGAGGATGACGGCGGCGCCCGATTTCTTGGCGTAGCGGATCAGGATCTGCGCGGCCGAGCGCACCTGGCTGACCGTGCCGGGGGCGCTCTCCACGGTGTCGGTCCACATGGTCTGGATCGAATCGATGACGACGAGTCGGGGCGTAGGCCCCTCCGACAGGGTGGCGACGATGTCCTCGACATTGGTCTCTGCGGCGAGTTCCACCGGCGAGGCCGTCAGGGCCAGGCGGTCGGCCCTGAGGCGCACCTGGCCGACCGCTTCCTCGCCCGAGATGTAGACGACGCGGTGGCCCATGCGCGCCAGCCGCGCCGAGGCCTGGATGAGCAGGGTGGACTTGCCGATGCCGGGGTCGCCGCCGATGAGGATCACCGAGCCCTTGACGAGGCCGCCGCCGAAGACGCGGTCGAGTTCGCCCACCTGTGTCTCGGTGCGCGGAGCCTCGTCATTGACGCCGTCTAGCCCGGCGAGCACGAAGGCCCGGCCGCGCGTCTTGCCGCCCCGGGCGGGACCCTTGGCGGGCGCCCCGCCGATGCCGGTCGCCGCCACGCTTTCCTCGGCGATGGTGTTCCACGCGCCGCAGTTCTCGCACTTGCCCTGCCAGCGCCCGTAGGAGGCGCCGCAGGACTGGCAGACGTAGGTGGTGGTGGCGCGGGCCATGTCAGTCCGCGTAGCGGCGATGGTAACGCCGCCCGAGGCTGGTCAGGATCTCGTAGCCGATGGTGCCGGCAGCCTCCGCCATGTCGTCGAGGCCGATGCCGTCGCCGAGAAGCGTCGCCATGTCGCCGGGACCGACGGCGCCGGCATCGGTCACGTCGATGGCGACGAGGTCCATGGAGACGCGGCCGGCCGGCTGGCAGATGACGCCGTTGACGCGGATCGGCGCGCCGGTCTTGCGGTCGGTGGAGCCGGCCTGACGGATATAGCCGTCGGCATAGCCGACCGAGACGATGGCGATGCGGCTGGTGCGCCCCGCCGTCCAGGCCGCGCCATAGCCGACCGTCTCGCCGGCGCGGATCGTGCGCACCTGCACGATGGGCGCGTCGAGGCGGACGACGGGTGCGAGCGGATCGCGGTTGGCGACGAACTTGGCCCCATAGAGCGCGATGCCCGGACGCATGAGGTCATGGCGGGCGCTGGCGAGGGTGCAGCCGGCCGAATTGGCGAGCGAGCCGGCGACGCCCGGAAAAAGCGCACGAATCTGCTGGAACCGGTCGATCTGCCGCGCGGTGAGCGCATGACCGGGTTCGTCGGCGCAGGCGAGGTGGCTCATGATCAGCGCCGGTTCGAAGGCGAGCGCCGCAGCTCCCGGCTCGGCCAGCAGGGCGGCCTCGGCAAGGTCGAGGCCGAGGCGGTTCATGCCCGTGTCGATATGCACGGCGGCCGGCAGCCGGCGTCCCAGCGTGTCGCAGAAGGCGGCGAAGGTCTCGACCTCATCGCGGCTGCCGAGGACCGGCCTCAGATTCAGCTCCGCATAGGCTCCCAGAGCCGATACGAAGAGCCCGTTGAGCACATAGATCGTGGCGCGCGGCACCACGGCCCTGAGCCGCCGCGCTTCCGACAGGTGCGCCACGAAGAAGGTTTCGCAGCCAGCGGTCGACAGCGCCGGTCCCGCCTTCTCGATGCCGAGGCCGTAGGCGTCGGCCTTGACCACGGCGGCGCAGGCCGCGCCGTGCCCCATCGCGGCCAGCGTCCGGTAGTTCCTCGCCAGCGCCCCGAGGTCGATGGTCAGGACCGCTCCGGCCTCGTTCGGGGGGATGGTCATCGGATTACTCGAAACGTTCAGGCAGGCGGTCGGAGTCGGCGAGGTCGGAGAAGCGCGTCACCGAATCCTCGAACTGCAGCATGACGGTGCCGGTCGGTCCGTGACGCTGCTTGCCGATGATGACCTCGGCGCGTCCGTGGACCTGCGCCATGTCGGTCTGCCACTTGAGATGCTCTTCGGTGCCGGGCTTCGGCTCCTTGTTCTTCAGATAATATTCCTCGCGGAACACGAACATGACGGCGTCGGCGTCCTGCTCGATGGAGCCTGATTCACGCAGGTCCGAGAGCTGCGGGCGCTTGTCGTCGCGCGACTCGACCTGACGCGAGAGCTGCGACAGTGCCATGATCGGCACGTGCAATTCCTTGGCGAGCGCCTTGAGGCCCGTGGTGATCTCGGTCAGCTCCTGCACGCGGTTCTCGCCCTTCTTCGACGAGCCGGACAGCAGCTGGAGATAGTCGACCACCATGAAGTCGAGGCCGCGCTGGCGCTTCAGCCGGCGCGCGCGCGCCGCAAGCTGGACGATGGACAGGCCGCCGGTGTCGTCGATGTAGAGGGGGAGCGACTGGATCTGCCGGGCCGCCTCGGTCAGGTCGTAGAACTCCTTCTCGTTCAGGTCGCCGCGGCGGATCTTGTAGGAGGGTATCGCCGCCTGTTCGGCGACGATACGCGTCGCGAGCTGGTCAGAGCTCATTTCGAGCGAGAAGAAGCCGACGATGCCGCCATTCGTCGTCTTGTGGGTGCCGTCCGGCTCCACCTCGAAACGGTAGGCCTTGGCGATGTTGAAGGCGATGTTGGTGGCGAGCGCCGTCTTGCCCATGCCGGGGCGGCCGGCGAGGATCACGAGGTCGGAGTGCTGCAGGCCGCCGAGCCGCTGGTCGAGGTCGTTGAGGCCGGTCGAGATGCCCGACAGCTTGCCGTCGCGCTGGTAGGCCGCCGCGGCCATGTCGAGGGCGCGGGCCATGGCGTCGGTGAAGCGGCGGAATCCGCCATCGTAGCGGCCGGTCTCGGCGAGTTCGAACAGGCTTTTCTCGGCATCCTCGATCTGCGTGCGCGGCGGCATGTCCACCGGCGCGTCATAGGCGACATTGACCATGCCCTCGCCGATGAGGATCAGGTTGCGGCGGATGGCGAGGTCGTAAATCGCCCGGCCGTAGTCCTCGGCATTGATGATGGTGGTCGCCTCCGCCGCCAGGCGGGCGAGATATTGCGCGACCGTCATGCCGCCGACGTCGATGGCGGCATCGTTCATGAAGGTCTTCAGCGTCACCGGCGTCGCGATCTTGCCGGCGCGGATGAGCTGGGAGGAGATCTCGTGGATCTTCTGATGCAGCGGATCGAAGAAGTGTTTCGGCTCGAGGAAGTCCGAGATTCGGTAGAACGCCTCGTTGTTGACGAGGATCGCGCCCAATAGCGCCTGCTCGGCCTCGATGTTGTGCGGGGCCTGGCGGAACGGCAGTTCGGACGGGCCGACGGGTCTCAGGGCGGGCAGGGCGGACATGGGGCTTCTTTTTTGAATTCGGGGCCGGGCAGCTGAACTTGGCTATCAGTCGGACCGGGAATCACTAGCGGCAGATTTTGGCAAGGTCCCACTGTTCACAGCAATCCCAAGGCAGGAGTGTGATGACGCCCCGCCGAGCTTGACTCAGCCCCGCCGTTGGGAGTGGACGGCAAGGGTGTCGGGAGAAGCGGCTGTTGCACCTGCGCCACAGTCGCCGGCAAGCAGTCGCGGTCATTCGCCAAGTACAATCCTCGCTTTACCTAGAGCGTCGCTTGGAAACCCAACGTTAAGATTAACGTGCGATCCCTCATGCGAACCGCAATCGCGGTGAATCGTTCATTTCCAAGGGGCGCTCCCATGTTCAAGCGTGTCGCATTACCCATGGCCGCTGCCGCGGTTCTCCTGACGTCCGCCGCGGCCGGGGCTGCCGACCTCGGCGCGCCAATGCTTCGTGGTTCCGAGGTCGTCGAACCCTCCTACCACCACGCCGACAAGTGGAGCGGCGTCTATGTCGGCGGCTCCGTCGGCATGCAGGTCATCCGCAACGCGGGTTTCCACTCCGATGCCCTCGGCGCCGCCCATCCCTCCTTCCCGGATTTCGCCTACGACTACGCCGGCGCCCGCTTCACCTACGGCCTGCACTTCGGCATCCAGCGCCTCTTCGGTCATTTCCTGATCGGCGCCGAACTCGACTTCGATGGCCCGCAGGCGAAAATCTCCTCGCCCTGGTACAACGGCAATGTCGCCTACTCCGGGGGCGTCGCCGGCAACAGCTATCAGCAGCGCGTCGGTCTGAACTGGCAGGGTTCGCTGCGCGGCCGTTTCGGCTTCGTGCATCACAAGTCGCTGTTCTACCTGACCGGCGGCCTCGCCTTCGCCAACATGACCGTCTGCACCGTGATCGACGACTGCATCAATGGCGCCAACCACATTGTCCGCTATTCCCGGACGCGGCTTGGCTGGACGATCGGCGCCGGCATCGAGCACAAGTTCAACTACCACTGGTCGGTCCGCGCCGAGTACCGCTACACCAACTACGGCTCGCGCACCTGCCTTGCCACCGACTCCTGCTCGATCGATCCGAACTCCTCCGACATCAACAACCGCGTCGAGACGCACACGGTTCGCGTCGGCGTGAGCTATCTCTTCGGCCACCCGCCCGTGGCCGCGCCGGTGATCGCCCGCTACTGAGGCTGGCCGGCGAGGCCCGCGCCTCGCCGCTGCATGCGGTTCAAGAAAAAACGCCCGGTCGCAGGACCGGGCGTTTTCGTTTGCCGGGAAGGCGAGGGGCGCCCGGCCTGTCCGGACGCCGCGGGCCTCAGCCCTGCTCGTCGCCGAACTCTTCCGGATTGAAGGTCTCGAAGGTCGGCTCGTCGGCGCGCTGGGTCAGGTCCTCGCCCTGGCCCTGGCGATCCGCCTCGCCGACCGAACGGGCGACATTGACCGTGACGGAGGCCTCGACTTCCGGATGCAGCGAAATCGTGACCTTGTGCAGGCCGATGGCCTTGATCGGGGTGTCGAGCTGGACCTGGGCGCGGGCGACCGAGATGCCGGCGCCGGTGATCGCCTCGGAAAGGTCGCGTCCGGAGACCGAACCGTAGAGCTGGCCGGTCTCGCCGGCCTGGCGGATCAGGATGTAGGAAGTGCCGTCGAGCTTGGCGGCGACCGCTTCGGCGTCCTTCTTCAGTTCGAGATTGCGGGCCTCGAGCTGGGCCTTCATCGTCTCGAACTTCTTGCGGTTGACTTCGGTGGCGCGCAGCGCCTTGCCCCTGGTGAGCAGGTAGTTGCGGGCATAGCCCGGCTTCACGTCGACGACTTCGCCCATCTGGCCAAGCTTGGCGACGCGCTCGAGCAGGATCACTTGCATGGTTCTTCTCCTTGTCTGTGTCAGGTGTTGAAGGGGGGCAGCGGCGGTTTGCGCCTCGCCCGGATGTCGAAGAGCACGTCGGCAAGGCCAGCGAGCGCGACGAAGATCATCGGCCAGCCGATGACGAAGGTGAGCGCGTAGAGCAGGCCGAGCGCGAAGCCGCGCATGCCCCAGCCGCGGGTGACGTCATGGGCCAGCGCGAAGCCCTGCAGCGCATAGACGGCAAGGCCCACCGCCAGGACGATGGCCGCAAGCTGGCCGGGAAAGCCCGAGGCGAAGGACCCGACCGAGCCGACGAAGAGCGCGACGGCGGTCCATTTCGGCAGCTTGAGGGCGGGCAGGTCGGGCCAGGGGCGGACCAGCCGGCCGGAGGCGCGGACGATCCTTCCGGCGACATAGAGATTGACGGTCGTCACGAAGGTCCACACCACCGCCGCGGCGACCGGCACCGCGGCGGCCATCAGGAGAACGAGCGTGTCGCGGTCGGTATTGCCGACCCGGACCTGCGCCAGCGTCCGGCCCACAGCCTGCCGGATGGCGGTCTGGAACGCCTCGAAGTCGAGGCCGTAGAGCGCGACGATGGCGAAGAGGGTGAGAATGACCGCGCCGACGCCGATCATGGTCAGCAGCAGGCCGGGCGGCACCCATTCGACCGCCTGCGGGTCCTCCTGCGTCGGCGCGGGCCGCAGCGACAGGGCCGCGTAGGTCAGAACCCAGGCCGGCAGGCCGACGGAGAAGAAGAAGAAGATGCCGAATTGCGACGTGAAGGCGAGCGACAGGGCCAGTGCCCCGATGGCGGCTGCGAAGGCGCCGGCATAATGTCCCCAGCCGAGGCCGGCGATGAGCACGGGCAGCGCCGCGAAGTAGAACAGGACGAGCGCCATCACGCTCCCCGACGCCAGCGTCGCGAAGAGGAGAGCGGAGGCAAGTCCTGCCCCGAAGGCGATGGCGAGGGTCGGTCCCATCGTCAGCTGTCCCGCTCGTACCAGAGGGTTAGGGGAGAATCCCCAGCTTCAGCCGCGGCGGTTTGCGAACCGGCGCGGCCGACGATCAATGATGCACGGATAGGCAGGCGGCGGGACGCGGACGTCCCGCCGCAGATGCGGTTCTTACTTGATCACGTAGGGGAGAAGGCCGAGGAAGCGGGCGCGCTTGATCGCCTGGGCGAGCTCGCGCTGCTTCTTGGCCGACACGGCCGTGATGCGGGACGGAACGATCTTGCCGCGCTCGGAAATGTAGCGCTGCAGAAGACGCACGTCCTTGTAGTCGATCTTCGGCGCGCCGGGGCCGGAGAACGGGCAGGTCTTGCGACGACGGAAGAAGGGGCGGCGGGCGCCACCGGCTGCTGCTGCGGCTGACATGGTCACTCCTCCGTCTGTGCGACTTCGACGCCGGCTTCGACATCGCCGCCGTCACGATCGCGGAAACGACGGGCGCCGCCTCCGCCACCACCACCACCGAAGCTGCGGTCACCGCCGCCGCCACCGAAGCCACGGTCACGGCCGCCACCGCCGCCGAAGCCGCGATCGCCGCCGAAGCCGCGCTCGCCACGATCGTCGCGGTCACGCTTCTGCAGCATGGCAGACGGGGCTTCCTCGAGTTCCTCGACCTTGACGGTCATGAAGCGGAGGATGTCCTCGTTGATCGCCATCTGGCGCTCCATCTCGGCGATGGCCGCCGGCGGAGCATCGATGTTCATCAGGGTGTAGTGCGCCTTGCGGTTCTTGCGGACGCGGAAGGCGATCGACTTGAGGCCCCAGGGCTCGACCTTGGGCACCGCGCCGCCATGGGCTTCGATGACGCCCTTGTACTGCTCGGCAAGCGCTTCGGCCTGCTGCGAGGTCACGTCCTGGCGCGCCAGGAACACATGTTCATAGAGAGGCATTCGGCCTGTCTCCGGTTCGAGTGACGCTTTGTCCGGCGCGAAGCCCCCCGAGCCCTGGACAGGCCCGACAGTTTTCTCGAAGGCGGAGACACCGGACGACGGATGAAAACCCATCCTGCAGGAAAACCTGCCGTCCGTTCAGCCACCGGCCGACCGAAGCGAAGGCGGCCTTATACGCGAACTTTCCGGAGATTCAAGTTCTTCCGGCTCTCGCCCGTGCCGGGAACCCGGGAGGATATGCCGGGTTATTCTGCAAACAGGCTGCGACAGGAGGCGTTCATGACGGCGAAAGCTCACTCCGGCAAGACGAGTTCCGTGAAGAAGCGCATCGTGTCGGATGGTCCGGACCGCGGCGGCGCGGGCAATCGCGGCGGGGACAAGCAGGCCGGCGACGAGATCGGCGCGGGAACCTTCGCCGACGGTGTCAGCGGGCCCAAGGATTTGACGCGCGGCGCTCCGCCGAAGCCGGTGAAGCGCTATAGTCACGCTGGCTGACCGCCCTTTTCTTGCCGTGATCCAATGAAAGAAAACGCAACAGTTCGCGAGGCGGACCAATCCGGGAGCGAATCCATGTCGAACCTTCAGCAACCTCCCATGCCGGCCTGCATCCTGACGCCGCAGGACCTGTCGCTCATCAAGCGCAAGTTCGATTGCACCTGCGAGGAACTGGGCGTCTTTGCCGAGGATGAGGGCGCCCGCCGCTCCCTTGGTCGTGCCCTTGTGGCGGCTGTCGCGCGCGGCGACGTCGACCTTGAAGCGACCCTGCCCGTCTCGACGGCGCATACCGAAACCCTCCATTTCGAGGGCGAGGATCTGGTGGTCGCGATCACGGATCCCCTGCGTCACTGACCCTCAGGCGGCGTCCGCCTCGCGGCGCCATGCCGGGAACGGATCGGTGAGACCTGCGAAGTCGTCCGTGCTGAACCGTGTGGCCGAGGCGCGTCCCAGAAGGCAGCCGTCGAGCGCCGCGCGCATCGCCGCCTCGTCCATCCCCGTTCCGATGAAGACCAGTTCCTGCCGCCTGTCGCCATAGACCGGGTGCCAGTGGCGCTTGAGCATCTCGCGCCATTCCTCCGATTGCGGCCAGCGCGCCTTCGGCACAGCGGTCCACCAGAAGCCCATGGCCGAGGTCCGGCAGACCGCGCCGGCGATCGACAATTCGCCACACCAGTCCGGTCGCGTCGCCAGCCAGAAATGGCCCTTGGCGCGAATGAGCCCTGGCCAGATCTTTCTCAGGAAGGCGTCGAAGGCTGTGGGGTCGAAGGGGCGCGTAGCGCGATAGACAAAGGAGGAGATTCCGTACTCCTCCGTCTCCGGCACATGGTCCTTGAAGCCGTAGAGTTCCTTCGCCCAGAGCGGGTGCATTTCCGCCTTCTGAGGGTCGAAGCGGCCGGTATCGAGTACCGCGTCGAGAGACACCCTGGCGAAATCGGTCTCGATCATCTGAGCATCCGGATTGAGGCCGCGCACCACCTTCAGCACGAGGTTGCGCTGTTCGGCCGTGACATCCGACACCTTGTTGACGATGACGACGTCGGCGAACTCGATCTGGTCGGTGAGGAGGTCGGCGAGGGTTCGCTCGTCCTCCGATCCGGTCGTCTCGCCGCGATCCCTGAGGAAATCCCGGCTGCCGAAATCCTTCACGAGATTGACGGCGTCGACCACGGTCACCATCGTGTCGAGACGGGCGACATCCTCCAGCGCCTGATCGTTCTCGTCTCGAAAGGAGAACGTCGCCGCGATCGGCAGCGGTTCGGCAATGCCCGTTCCCTCGATCAGCAGGTAGTCGTAGCGTCCGCCATCGGCGAGCCGGCGCGCCTCGGTCAGAAGGTCGTCGCGCAGCGTGCAGCAGATGCAGCCATTGGTCATCTCCACCAGCTTCTCATCCGTGCGCGACAGGTTGGCGCCGCCGTCGCGGACGAGGTCGGCGTCGATGTTCACCTCGGACATGTCGTTGACGATGACGGCGACGCGACGCCCCTCGCGGTTGTTCAGGATGTGATTCAGCAGCGTCGTCTTGCCGGCTCCCAGGAAGCCGGAGAGGACGGTGACGGGCAGGCGGCGGTCGTCGGACATGAAAACCTCATACGTTATAATGTTACATATCAAGGATCGGCACGCTCCTGGCAAGAGGCGTTTTGCGGCCGTCCGAGTTGAAATGAATCCCCGCCCTCGCTTGACTCCGCCGCAGCCCGATGCCAGTCCCGCGCACCTTCACGACGGCGCGAGAGGTTGAGGGATGACCGCTGCATTCACCTTCCCGGGACAGGGCAGCCAGACGGTCGGCATGGGCAAGGCCCTGGCGGACGGCTTCCCCCAGGCGCGCGCGGTCTTCGATGAGGTCGACGCCGCCCTCGGCGAAAAGCTCTCCGCCGTCATGTGGGACGGCCCCGTTGAGACCCTGACCCTGACGCAGAACGCCCAGCCGGCGCTGATGGCGGTCTCTCTCGCGACGATCCGCGTGCTGGAAGCCGAAGCCGGCCTCGACCTCGCGCGCGACGCGGCCTTCGTCGCCGGCCATTCCCTCGGTGAATACTCGGCGCTGGCTGCCGCCGGCACCTTCTCCATTGCGGACGCGGCGCGCCTGCTGCGCATCCGCGGCAATGCCATGCAGGCGGCAACTCCCGTCGGCACGGGGGGCATGGCGGCCATTCTCGGTCTCGACTTCGAGGCGGTCGTGGCGGTCGCCGCCGAGGCCGCCCAGGGCGATGTCTGTCAGGCCGCCAATGACAATGGCGGCGGCCAGGTCGTCATCTCCGGCCACAAGGCGGCGGTGGACCGGGCCTGCGAGATCGCCAGGGCGAAGGGCGCCAAGCGCGCCATTCCGCTTCCGGTTTCCGCCCCCTTCCACTGCGCCCTGATGCAGCCGGCGGCCGACGCCATGGCGGAGGCTCTGTCGACGGTTCAGGTGAAGGCTCCGGTCGTGCCGGTCGTCGCCAACGTGCTGGCGGCGCCGGTCAGCGACCCCGCCGAGATCGTCAGGCGGCTCGTCGAGCAGGTCACCGGCACCGTGCGCTGGCGCGAATGCGTCGTCGCCATGTCTGGCGCCGGCGTCACCACCTTTTACGAGACCGGCGCCGGCAAGGTGCTGACCGGCCTCGTCCGGCGCATCGCCGACGGCGCATCCGGTATCGCCATCGGCACGCCGGACGATGTCGCCGCCTTCAAGGCCGCGCGGACCTGAGGGACAAGAGGAGGACCACCATGTTCGACCTGACCGGCAAGACCGCCCTCGTCACGGGCGCCACCGGCGGCATCGGCGGCGCCATAGCCACCGCGCTGCACGCACAGGGCGCGACCGTCGCGCTCTCCGGCACGCGTCGCGAGAAGCTCGAGGAACTCGCCGCCAGCCTCGGCGAGCGCGCCCACGTCGTTCCGACGAACCTCTCCTCGGTCGAGGAGGTGGAGGCGCTTGTCCCCTCCGCCGAGAAGGCCATGGGCGGGCTCGACATCCTCGTCAACAATGCCGGAATCACCCGCGACAACCTTTTCATCCGCATGAAGGACGAGGAGTGGGACCAGGTGATCGCGGTCAATCTCACCGCCACCTTCCGCCTGACGCGCGCCGCCGCCAAGCTGATGATGCGCAAGCGCTGGGGGCGTATCGTGCAGATCACGTCCGTTGTCGGCGTGACCGGCAACCCCGGCCAGGGCAACTACGCTGCTGCGAAGGCGGGCCTGATCGGCATGTCGAAGTCGCTCGCCGCCGAAATCGCCAGCCGCAACGTCACGGTCAACTGTCTCGCCCCCGGCTTCATCGAAACCGCCATGACCGACGTGCTGAACGACAAGCAGAAGGAGACGATCCTGACGCGCGTTCCGGCCGGCCGGCTCGGCCAGGCGAGGGAGATCGCCGCCGCTGCCGTCTACCTCGCGTCGGAGGAAGCGGCTTATGTCACCGGGCAGACACTCCATGTGAATGGCGGTATGGCCATGATCTGATTGGGGTTTTCGGTGTTTGGGACGCGTGCTGGCAAAACCGGAAGGCCTGTGATAGAGAGCCTTCAGGTTCGGGCAGGGGGCTTCCCAATCGATCCGGAATTCACGGCGAAGCGGCTCGCCACCTGCAAACTTGAAAGCCGCACACCGCATCCGGTCGAGAGCGGTGACTCATCGTCGGATGGAACGAGGATAATCTAATGAGCGATACCGCTGAACGCGTGAAGAAGATCGTTGTGGAACAGCTCGGCGTCGACGCCGAGAAGGTGGTTCCGACCGCGAGCTTCATCGACGATCTCGGGGCCGACAGCCTCGACACCGTCGAACTCGTGATGGCGTTCGAGGAAGAATTCGGCGTGGAAATTCCGGATGACGCCGCCGAGACCATCCTGACGGTCGGCGATGCCGTGAAGTTCCTCGAGAAGGCGACCAGCGCCTGATCGAAACACTGTCAGTTCGACTGTTGAAGTCCGAAGGGCCGGGGAGCGCGCAGCGTCTCCGGCTTTTCGTTCACGGTGTGGGATGTGGGTGAAGCGATGATGCGCCGCGTTGTTGTGACCGGAATGGGACTTCTCACGCCGCTGGGATGCGGTGTGGAGGAAACCTGGTCGCGCCTCTGCGGCGGCGAGAGCGGCGCTTCCAGGGTCGAGCATTTCGACGTGTCGGACATCGCCGCCAAGATTGCCTGCCAGATTCCGCGCGGTGACGCGCCCGGCGCCTTCAATCCGGACGACTGGATGGAGCCCAAGGAGCAGCGCAAGGTCGACCAGTTCATCGTCTTTGCGATGTGCGCGGCCAAACAGGCGCTCGACGATGCCGACTGGCATCCCAAGACGTCCGACGAACAGAACACCACCGGCGTCCTCATCGGCTCCGGTATTGGCGGCCTCGATGGCGTTGCCGAGGCGGCCCTGATCCTGCGTGACAAGGGTCCGCGGCGCATCTCGCCCTTCTTCATTCCCGGGCGCCTGATCAACCTGGCCGGCGGTTACGTCTCCATCGCCCACGGCCTCAAGGGGCCGAACCACGCCGTCGTCACCGCCTGCTCCACCGGCGCCCATGCGATCGGCGATGCTGCCCGCCTCGTCGCCTTCGGCGATGCCGATGTGATGGTGGCCGGCGGCACCGAATCGCCGATCAGCCGCCTTTCGCTCGCCGGTTTCTCTGCCTGCCGGGCGCTCAGCACCACCTTCAACGACGAGCCGACCCGCGCCTCGCGCCCCTATGACCGTGACCGCGACGGTTTCGTAATGGGCGAGGGAGCCGGGATGGTCGTGCTCGAGGCGTACGAGCACGCCAAGGCGCGTGGCGCCAAGATCTATGCGGAGGTGATCGGCTACGGCCTGTCGGGCGACGCCCATCACATCACGGCGCCCGCCGAGGATGGCGACGGCGCCTTCCGTTGCATGCAGGCCGCACTCAAGCGCGCCGGCATTACCGCCTCCGACGTCGACTACATCAACGCCCATGGCACCTCGACCATGGCGGACGGCATCGAGCTCGGCGCGGTGGAGCGTCTGGTCGGCAATGCCGCCTCGAAGATCTCGATGTCGTCCACCAAGTCGTCCATCGGCCACCTTCTTGGCGCCGCCGGCGCCGTGGAGGCGATCTTCTCGATCCTCGCGATCCGCGACCAGATCGCCCCGCCGACGCTCAACCTGGACAATCCTTCCGTCGAAACCGCGATCGACCTCGTCCCGCACGTGGCCCGCAAGCGCTCCATCGAGACCGTGCTTTCCAACTCCTTCGGCTTCGGCGGAACCAACGCCTCGGTCATCTTCCGGGCTGCTGCGTAGAGGCCGAACCCGCCTTTCGCCACATTCCCTGCGCATCACTCCCCCTTGGTGACGCGAGACCCTGACCAGAGCCCAGCCCCATGAGCGATCATTCCGGACATAACCCGCTTCAAAACGGGTCCCGCCCGGCCATCAAGTCGCCCCGTGCGGCCCTCGAGCCCGAATCGGCCCCGCCGCCGCCGCCCGCCTCGCGTCATGCGCGCAACCAGTGGGTCGTCATCGGCAACCTCATCATCACCATCCTGCTCGTCGGCCTCGTCGGCGGCATGGGGGCCTTCCTCTATGCGCGTCAGGCCTTCGTCGCGAAGGGCCCGCTGCAGCAGGATCGCGCCGTCTTCATCGAGCGTGGTTCGACCGCAGAGACCATCGCCCAGACGCTGGAGCGCAACGGCGTCATCAACAGCGCGCTGCTCTTTTCCGCCGCTGTCCAGCTCTACGGCGTCCGCGGCGACCTGAAATGGGGCGAGTACCTGTTTCCGAAAGGCGCCTCCACGGCCGAGGCGCTGTCGATCCTCCTTGACGGCAAGGCAATCGAATATCGCATTACCCTCCCGGAGGGCCTGACGTCGGAGCAGATCGTCGGCCGTCTGCGTGACAACGACGTTCTCATCGGCGACATCGCGCGCATCCCGCGCGAGGGATCGCTGCTGCCCGACACCTATCGCTTCACGCGTGGGACCTCCCGCCAGCAGATCGTCGATATGATGACGCGTGAACAGCAACGGCGTTTGCAGGAAATCTGGTCGCGCCGCCGCCCGGACCTTCCTCTCCGCACGCCCGAGGAACTGGTCACCCTGGCGTCCATCGTGGAGAAGGAGACCGGCAAAGCGGAGGAGCGCCCGCGCGTCGCTGGCGTCTTCGTCAACCGTCTGAGCTTGCCCCGGCCGATGCGCCTGCAATCCGATCCGACCATCATCTATGGCATCGCCGGTGGCCGAGGGGCCCTTGGGCGCCCCATCCTCCAGTCGGACATCCAGCGCCTGACGCCCTACAACACCTACCAGATCGACGGATTGCCGCCGACGCCGATTGGGAATCCGGGGCGCGCCGCCATGGAGGCCGTCGCCAATCCGGCGCGCCATCGTGAACTCTATTTCGTCGCCGACGGAACCGGCGGGCACGCCTTCGCCGAGACGCTGGAGCAGCACAACCGCAACGTCGCCAACTGGCGCCGCATCGAGCGCGAGCGGGCGGAAGCGTCCGGAACGGCAACGCCTGCGGCCGCGACGGCCGACACGCCGGTAGCCCCCGCCGGCGCCCCCCGCCGCGCCACGCGCTGACGAGGCCAGGGTTCGCGACGCTTGACCTCGCCGCAGCCGGGCCGTAACGCCCTGCGGGATCATCGTGCGCCAGAGGATTCCATGGCCCTGTCCAGCATGACGGGTTTTTCCCGTGCCGAAGGCGTGACGGGTGCGACCGTCTGGACCTGGGAGATCAAGTCGGTCAATTCCAAGGGCCTCGACGTCAAGCTGCGGCTGCCGCCGAGCCTCGATGCGGCGGAGCCCGTGATCCGCCAGAAGGTGGCGGCCGCGGTCACGCGCGGCTCGGTCTTCGCCTCGCTGGCGGCGAAGCGGGAGACAGCCACCACGGAGGTCCGGATCAATGAGGCGGTGCTGGCGCAGGTGGCGGAAGCCGCCCGCCTGATCGCCGAGCGCATCGATGCGCGCGCGCCCGCGATCGACGGGCTGCTGGCGATCAAGGGCGTCATCGACATCGTCGAGGCGGAGGAGAGCGAGGAGGAGCGGGCAAGGCTTGTCGCCGGCGTCCTCTCCGGGCTCGACACCGCGCTCGCCCGCCTCGTCGACATGCGTCGCAGCGAGGGCGCGGCCCTCGGCACCATCCTGACCGACCGTCTCACCGAGATCGCGGCGCTGAAGCGCGAGGCCGAGGACAATCCCTGCCGCCGGCCGGAAGCCATCAAGGCGAAGATCGCCGAACAGATCGCAGCCCTGCTCGAGCCCGGCCGCAACTTCGATCCCGACCGCCTGCACCAGGAGGCGCTGATGATCGCCTCCAAGGCCGATATCCGCGAGGAGCTGGACCGGCTCGACGCCCATGTCGCCGCCGCGGCGAAGCTGATCGCAGAAGGCGGCGCGGTCGGCCGCAAGCTCGACTTCCTGGCGCAGGAGTTCAATCGCGAGACCAATACGCTGTGCTCCAAGGCCAATGACGTGACCTTGACCGCCACCGGCCTCGCCCTCAAGGCGGTGGTCGAGCAGTTCCGCGAACAGGTCCAGAATCTGGAGTAGGCCATGGCCGACCCCGTCACCGCCCGCCGCGGCCTCATGCTGATCCTCACCTCGCCCTCCGGGGCGGGAAAGTCGACGCTGACACGCCAGCTCCTGCAGGAGGAGACCGACATCGCGCTCTCGGTGTCGGTGACGACCCGCGCCCGGCGGAAGGACGAGATCGACGGCGTCCACTACCATTTCATCGACCGCCCCGCCTTCGAGCGCCTGCGCGAGGCCGGCGACCTGCTGGAGTGGGCCGAGGTCCACGGCAACTGCTACGGTACCCCGCGCCGGGCCGTGGAGGATGCGCTGTCCGCGGGCAAGGACGTCCTCTTCGACATCGACGTCGCCGGCGTACGCCAACTCGCGGAAATGGTGCGTGAGGACATGGCGACGGTGTTTCTGCTGCCGCCCTCGGTCGCCGAACAGATTGCCCGACTGAAGCGGCGGGCGAGCGACGACGAGGCCGCCATTCTCAAGCGGCTGAAGACGGCGCGCGACGAGATCGGCCACTGGGCCGATTTCGACTACATCCTGGTCAACGAGGATCTCGGCCGCGCCTTCGCGGAGCTGCGCGCCATTCTCCACGCCGAACGGCTGAAGCAGCGTCGGCGTCCGAAGATCGAGGCGCTGATCGCGGAACTTGGCCGCGACCTCGACGGCATCCTCGCGGCCGGCAGCCTGCCGACCTGATCATCCCGCCGCCAGCCGCGCCAGCCGGCAGAAGTCCTCGATGGTCAGATTCTCCGCCCGCTCGGTCGGGTCGAGTCCCGCCGCCTCGATCAGCGGCATGGGATCGCTGACGAGCCCCTTCAGGCTCTGGCGGATCATCTTGCGGCGCTGGCCGAAGGCCGCCAGCGTCACCCGCTCCAGCATCTTCACGGCGCAGGGCAGGGGCTCTGCC
The DNA here is from genome assembly GCF_053471285.1 of Phreatobacter aquiterrae. Lineage (NCBI taxonomy): Bacteria > Pseudomonadati > Pseudomonadota > Alphaproteobacteria > Hyphomicrobiales > Phreatobacteraceae > Phreatobacter > Phreatobacter aquiterrae. The sequence goes on from NZ_JBJPHW010000005.1 coordinate 25,838, forward strand.
CGCGGCACCAGATGCACGACGGAGGAGGTGATCTTCGGCGGCGGCACGAAGGCCGAGGGGGCCACATCGAACATGATCCTGGCCTCCGTCCGCCAGCCGCAGAGCACGCCGAGCCGGCCGTAGGGATCGCTGCCCGGCGCGGCGACGATGCGCTGCGCCACCTCCTTCTGGAACATCAGTGTCAGCGACTGGTACCAGGGCGGCCAGGCCTCGCCCGTCAGCCAGCCGGTGAGGAGGTTCGTGCCGATGTTGTAGGGCAGGTTCGCGACGATGCGCGCCGGCGCACCCGCCGTCAGCGCGGCCATGTCGACCTTGAGGGCATCGGCCTCGATGACCTCCAGCCGGCCGGGATAGGCCGCCGCGACCTCGGCCAGAGCCGGCAGGCAGCGGGCGTCGCGCTCGATGGCGATGACCCGTGCCGCGCCTCCGGCCAGCAGCGCCCGCGTCAGCCCGCCGGGGCCGGGACCGACCTCCACGACGGTCGCGCCCTCCAGCGGCCCCGAGGCGCGGGCGATGCGGCTCGTCAGGTTGAGGTCGAGCAGGAAGTTCTGGCCGAGGGCCTTCTTCGCCATCAGCCCGTGGCGGGCGATGACCTCGCGCAGCGGCGGCAGGGTGTCGATAGCGGTCAAGCGGGCTTCTTCTGCGACAGCCGCCCTGCGAGGGCAATGGAATGGATCATGCTGGTCGGGCGCGCCTTGCCGGTGCCGGCGAGGGAATAGGCCGTGCCGTGATCCGGCGAGGTGCGGATGAACGGCAGCCCCAGCGTGACGTTGACGCCCTCGTCGAAGGCGATGGTCTTGATCGGCGCCAGCACCTGATCGTGATACATGCCGAGCACGACATCGTAGGTCGTCCGCGCCTCGGGGTGGAACAGCGTATCGGCGGGATGGGGTCCGGTGGCGGCGATGCCGATGCGGTTCAGCTCGGCGATGGCCGGAGCGACAACCTCCTGGTCCTCGAGGCCGATCAGCCCGTTCTCCCCCGCATGCGGGTTGAGGCCGCAGACGGCGAGGCGCGGCCTCTCAATGCCGAACTTCGTTGCGAGGTCATGGGCCACCACGGCCCCGGTATCGACGATGAGGCTCGTGGTCAGCCGCGCGGGCACTTCCGAAATCGGAATGTGGATGGTCACGGGCACGACGGCGAGCGTCTCGCTCCAGATCATCATGACGGGGCGGACAGGGCCGACGCGGAACGGCCGCGCCAGCTCGCCGAGGAATTCAGTGTGGCCGGGATGCTGGAAGCCGGCTGCCGCCAGCACGGCCTTGGAGATCGGCGCCGTGACGAGCGCCCGCGCCCGGCCCGAGCGGATGTGATCGACGCCGGCGCGGATCGCCTCGATGACGACGAGGCTGGTCTCCGGGGTCGGCTCGCCCGGCCGGTCCGCGATTCCGTCGCCGATGTCGAGCACCGGCAGGCCGTAGGGGAAGGTCTCGTTCGTCTCTTCCGGCAGGCAGGGGACGACGGGCACGCCGATGCCGAGCCGCGCCGCCCGCAGCTCCATCAGAGCCGCATCGCCGATGACGTAGAAGGGCGGCAGTGCGTTCTCGCGCCTGTCCCGCCAGGCCATGAGGGCGACGTCCGGCCCGATGCCGGCCGGTTCCCCCATGGAGATGGCGACGGGGAGGTGCATGGCGCGCCGCTCAGCGCCGGGGAGCGGCGCGGCCGTCGCTGTAGGTGATCGACGCGGTCTGGCGCAGCCGGGCGAGATAGGTCTCGGAGATGCGCTTCATTTCGGCCGTTGTCATCTCCTCCCGCACCTGGTTGCGGGCCGCGGTGTCGCTGGTGCTGGCCTCTTCCTTGGAGCAGATGGCGATCATCTCGATGCCCTGCTGGGTGCGGCTCGGCGGCGTCAGCTTGCCGACGGCGGTCTGGTTGAGCACCTGCTGGAAGGCCGGGCTGAGGTCTGTGCTCAGACGGCGGAACTGCTCGCGGATGGCGGCGTCCGGAATGCGGCTCACCTGTTCGAGATCGGTGGCGCAGCTGGAAAAGCGTCCGCGCAGGGCATTGGCCTCCGCCATGCGGCGCTGAACCTGGGCGGCCGGCGCCGTCGCAGGCACAAGCAGCACGATGGGGCGCAGCACATAGTTGGACGGGCGCGTTGCGCCCTGCCGGCGCGCCAGCGCGTCGACGAGCTGCGTGTCGGTAATGAAGATGGTGCGGCCATAGCGCGCGCCGATGAGGTTCGACCATGACAGGTCGGCGCGCAGCTTGCCCCGGTAGACCCGCGGCTCGATGCCCTGTGCGCGCAGCACCTGGTCGAAGCCGCGCGGGTCGATGCCCGAGCGCTGGGCCACCTGGGCATAGGCGGCGGCCACCTGCTGATCGTTGGCCTCGACGCGGAAGCGGCGCGCCTCGGCGAACTTGATGCGGTCGTTGATCAGGTCCTGCAGGGCCTGCTCGGCCGAATGCGGCCGCCCCTCGCGCAATTGCAGGAGACGCTGGCGCTGCGGAATGTCGAAGCTGGTGATCGGAACGCCCGCGACGCTGGCGATTACCCGGCCTTCCTGGGCGCGGGCGGCGGTCGGCGCGGCAAGGCCGCCGATGAGGGCGACGAGAAGGGCAGCGACGGACAAGGGTCGCACGGGAACCATGGTGGCGCCTCCTTGGGACTGTTGGAATGCCAAGCCTGCTCCCTCGCGCACGAGGGTGGCGCAATCAGGGCAGGGGGCTCATTGAGAGGGCGGATTGAACCAGTTCGAGACGTTCTGGGAGAGGGTCAGTTCGCCGATGGTGCGCAGGTTGAACCGGAACATGAAGCGGTGGACGTCGCGGGTCGTCGTCGCCGAATTTAGAGTCACGACCTCGGCCGCAAAATCGCGCGAATAGTAGAAGCCGAGCTGCATGGCGTCGTCGAGATAGTTCACGCCGACGAGCAGGCTCTCCACCTTGTTGCGCTCTTCGAGCGGCAGAAGATTGACGTTGTTTGCCAGAAGGTTCTGCCGCTGGAACGCGAAGCGCGCCGCGCCATAGACCGTCCAGTTCTTCGCCATCGTGTAGGAGACGCCGGCGCCGATCGCGCTGCGCGGCACCTGGTATCCGAGAACTGGCTGCGCGGCGAGATAGCCGAAGGTGCCGGTCACCGCCAGGTTGCCGAAGCGACCGGTCGCGTCGACCTCGCCGCGCTGCAGGGCGAAGGAGCCCTCGTCGAAGCGGCCGCGCGCCGAGAAGCGGAAGCTCCGGTCGAGTTGGTACTGGAAGCGGGCCACATAGTCCGACCGCGGCTTGTCGAGGCCCGAATTGGCGCCCGTGCTGGAAGCATCGTAGAGCGCGCCGTCCGAGAACGAGTTGACGCCGAACAGATGTCGCGACTGTCCGAACAGCACGTTGAACGACGAGCCGTTGTTGAAGCGGTGGGTCAGGTTCAGGCCGAAATTGAGCCGGCCGCCGCCCTCGACGCGGTCCCAGCCGGAGAACTTGTTGACCTGGAACAGGTTGGTGTCGTCGAAGACGAGGCTCTGCGCATCCTCGTTCGGGATATGGCCGATGTTCGTCTCGTTCGGCCGGGCGATGAACTGCACGATCGGCTCGACGGTGGTGGTGCCATAGGCGTTCGCAGCGATCCACGGATAGCGATAGGTCATGCCGACGACCGGCATGACGCGGGTCTGCGTGCGATTGTCCTGGGCAAGGCGGTCGAAGGAGCCGAGAACGGCGGCATTGTCCTTCAGGCGGTAGTAGGTCACGTCGCCGCGCAGCGAGGCGAAGGGCTCCCAGACCTGGCCCATCGAGTCGATGACCCGCCGACGCCAGGCAACCTCGGCCGAGGCGCGGGAGTACATGCCGTCAATGCCGTTCACCAGGCAGTTCGAGGGCAATACAGTACCAGGGTTCGTCCGGTCACAAACGACGACGCCATCCAACTGGTTGCGCTTGGACAGATCGGCGGATTCGCGCGTGAGGCTGACGACGCTGGTGCGCCAGGAGAACTCGCCGCCGGCCACCGACTGGTCCAGGACCCTGAAATAGTCGAGCACGGGGTGGGTGGTCGGCAGGATCTTGTTGTTGGTATCCGTCGCCGTGATGCCGACATAGCGTGTCGTCGACAGGTCGAACCAGCTGCGCGGGCCCTGTCCCCGCAGGAACAGGCGGGAATTGGCCTCTGTCTGCCCCGGCAGCGACAGCGAATAGTCACGCAGGAAGGCCGTGTCGGACATGAGATTGAGATCCCAGCCCACCGACCAGCGCTCGTTGATGCGGAACTGGCCGGTCGTGTGCAGGATGCCGCGGAACTCGCGGTTGCCGACCTCCGGGGTGCCGTCGGAGTAGAAGAAGACCGAGGGGTCGTTCTGGCGGATGCCGGCCGCGCGGATCGTGTAGTAGCCGCTCTCGAACCCGTGCCGCCACTCGACGATCGGCATGAAGCCCTGCCGCAGATAGTACCGCGGCGCGATCAGCAGGTCGTAATTCGGCTGGATGTTCCAGAAATAGGGAACCTCGATGCCGATGCCGGTGCGGTTGGAGCCGGCGATCCCCGGCATGAGCAGGCCCGATGCCTTCCGCACGGTCGGATCGGGCGCCCACATGCGGGGGATGTAGGCGATCGGCAGGCCGAACATCTCGAAACGTGAATCCTCGAAATAGATGGTGCGCTCGGATTCGCGGTGGATGATGCGCTTCGACTTGATCACCCAGGTCGGCGGCTTGGTCTGGTCGGCGCGGCAGGAATCGCAGGCCGTGTAGGCGGCCCGCTCGAAGATGGTGGTGTCGGCGTTCTCGCGCGTGACACTGGCGGCGCCGATGAAGCGCCGGTCCGTCGTCTCGATGTTCAGCGAGCGGATGAAGCCGTTGGTGAACTGCTGGTCGAATTCCAGGTCCTGCGCGTGGGCGATGGTGCCGGAGGGCTCCGTCACGCGGACGTTGCCGGTCGCCCTGACGCGGTTCGACTGCCGGTCGTAGGTGACGACATCGGCCTCGATGGTGCGGCCGTCATAGTAGATCTGGACGTTGCCGCGCGCCGACACGCGGCTGGTTCGCTCATCATACACGAGTTGGCCGGCATTCACCTGCATCGGCGTGCCGCGGGGGGTTGACGAGAAGGTCGGTCCGGCGCTCGGCAGGGGCGACGTGACGCTGGCCGGGCTGCGGGCGGCCGGCTGGTTCTGGATCTGCGTGGGATCGGCGATGTAGAGCCGCTGCTCCGCCGGGTCGTTCGGCGACTGGGCGCGCGCGGGCGCAAGTCCGCCCGACGCGACGACCAGGGCCAGCAGGCTGGCGGTCGCGGTCAGGGCAGAGCGGGCGATTCGGGCCGGAGAAGCCGTCAGGCGGCTTGCTGCGCGAAGCATCAGCCGTCCTCCTGCTTCAATAGAACCATAAAACCCATCAACGCACCGATAAATGCAGGCGACCACGCGGCAAGGACCGGGGGCACGAGATTCGAGCGTCCCAGATTGCCGGCGAGTTCGGACCCCACGTAAAGCAAAAATCCGGCGACCACGCCACCCAGAATCGTCTTGCCCAGGCCGCCGAGGCGGGCGAAGCGCAGCGTCGCCGCGGCGGCGACCAGCACCATCGCCACCAGAAGCAGGGGTCTCGCCAGCAAAAGCTGGTACTGCAGCTCGAAACGGGCGGCCGGCAGGCCAGACTTGCGCGCCAGCTCGATGAACTGCGGAAGCTCCCAGAACGACACCTGTTCGGGCATGACGAAGCTCTGCCGCACCTGCTCGGCCGTCAGCTCGGTCGTCAGGCGATAGGTCTCGTGCTTCACCGGCTCGCTGCCGACCGGCGTCACGCGCGCCTGGTGGAGGAGCCAGTGGCCATTGCCGAGTTCAGCGGTCTCGGCGTCGATGCGTTCCTTGAACTGGCCGTCCGTCCCATAGACCAGTACGCTGATGCCGGTGAGGCGCTGGCCGCGATCGGTGGCTGACGCGGCGTTGATGACCGCCTGACCCGTCGGGGTGGCCTGCCGCAGCCAGAAATTGGTCCGGGCTTCGGAGTAGAGCGCCCGTCCGAACAACGCCGACTCCAGCCGGTAGCTCCGCTCGCGGAAGTCTGACGCAACGGGGTTGTAGATGGTAGCCGCGAACACGCCGAGCAGCAGGGCGACGATCACCGCCGGGGCGAGGAACTGCCAGGCCGAGAGCCCCGCCGCACGCGCCACCACCAGCTCCAGCTTCCGTGACAGGCCGAGGAAGCAGAGCATCGCGCCGACCAGCACCGCGAAGGGCAGCACGATCTCGATGAAGGCGGGGACGCGGTAGAGCGTCAGGAGGGCGACGAGATGGGCCGGAGCGCGGCTCGCATCCTCGACGCGCCGGAGCTGCTCGACGAAATCGACGATGAGAACCAGCCCGAACGTGCCGAGGAAAGTGCCTCCGACCGCGGCGAGGAATTTCCGCGTCATGTAGCGGGAGAAGGTCGACACCATCAGGCCTTGCCTCCCGCCGAGCTGCGGGCCGCGATGAGGCGGGTCAGGCGTTCGGTCAGGTCGTTGGACAGCCGTGTCAGCGCCGCCGGCGCACGCAGTTTCAGGAGGCCGAGTGAGATGGCGCCGAAGACGCCGATGGTGGCGAGCGGCAGGAGATAGACGAGCGGCACCGCCGCCGGGCGAGCGGCCACGAGGCCGGATACGGCGAAGCCGCCGCCCCTGACGGCAGCCATCAGCCCGATCGCACCTGCGACCGCGGCACCGCGGCTTTGCCGCGTCGTACGGGCCTGTCCCAGCATGGCGAACGCAATACACATCATGGCCAGTGGGTAGAGCGGCGCGGCGAAACGGTCGTGCAGCTCCTGACGGAACCGCCCACGCCACCGCTCCAGCATGGGATCGGCGGGGTCGGGGTTCATGAGCTCCGAGGTGTAGCGCTCGGATGGTCTATAAATCGTTTCCGCAGACTGGGTGAGTTGCGACAGGTCGAAGGCGTAGCGGTCGAAGACGACGATGGAGGTCGTGCCTTCCTTCGTCTCGCGACGCTGCAGATTGCCGTTTTCCAGCACGAAGAAGGTGCCCTGCGGTTGCTCGGTGATGACGCCGCGCTCGGCGACATAGGTCATGTGGACCTGTGCATCGCGGACATCCGAGACCACGATGCCGAGCAGCACGCCCCCGGGCGCGCGGTCGCGGATATGGAAGGTGAGGCCGCGGTCGGCCTGCGTGAACTGGCCGGGCCGCACGATGGCCGTCAGCAGATTGGCCTGGACCTGGGTCAGGAGCAGGCGGAAATGCCGGATCGAGGATGGCGTCAGCCACAGCGACAGCGTCCCGACCATCGCCATCACGAGGACGGTGAGGATCATGAGGGGGCGGGCGAGCCGGGCCGGCGACACGCCCGCCGCCGACATGACGATGAGCTCGGAATCGCCGTTCAGCTTGTTCAGGGTCTGCACGATGGCGATGAACAGGGCGATCGGCGCGATCAGCGCGACGAGCACCGGGATGCCGAGGCTCGTCATCAGGAAGAACAGCGCGATGGTCTGGCCGCTGTTGGTCACGAGGTCGAGCTGCCGCAGGACCTGCGTGATCCACACCACCAGTGTCAGAACGAAAAGCCCCGCCACGAAGGCGAGCGCGGCCTGCCGGAAGATGTAGCGTTCGAGGGATCCCATTCCCGGCTCATGCTGGTGCAGGGTCCGCCAACCCGCGCTTGTGTCAGGGGCCAAGGGTTAGAAGCGGATCGTGGCGGCGGCAAGGTGGCCGCGCTCCGCAATGCCGAATCCCGCAGAGGCGTCTCCCCCGGGCCACAACGTCGCGTTAGTGTGATCCGTCAGGGCCTTGTGCCCGATTCTCTCCCGAAGCAAGTTTGCCCCATGCCCGACAGCCTCAAGATCAGCTTCGCCCCGCTCTCGTCGAACGCCACCGGCCTCGTTGTCGCTCTGGTCGGCACCGACCTTGCCCTGCCGAAGACGGCGGCCGCCCTGCTCGCGCCCGCCAAGGGCCTGTTCGAGCGCGCGGCCGGCGAGGACGGCTTCAAGGGCAAGTCGGGCGCCTTTCTCGACATTCTGGCGCCGGAGAAGGTGGCGGCGTCGCGCATCCTGGTGGCCGGCGTCGGCAAGCCCGCCGACTGGAAGGAACTCGACGTCATCAAGCTTGGCGGCGCCATCTGCTCCCGCCTGCCGGATGCCGCGACCGATGCCGCGGTGATCCTCGAGACGGCGGCGGGGCCGCTCTCGGCCGAGCAGGCCGCTGACGTCGCGCTCGGCCTGCGCCTGCGCTTCTATGCCTTCGATCGCTACAAGACGAAGAAGAAGGACGGCGAGGAGGGGCCGAAGAAGCGCTCCGTGACGCTGCTCGTCGCCGACGAGAAGGCGGCCCGCAAGGCCTTCAAGGCGCGCGAGGCCATCGCCGACGGCGTCGATCTCGCCCGCGATCTCGTCAATGAACCGCCGAACGTGCTGTTCCCGGTCGAGTTCGCCAGGCGGGCGGCGGTGCTGTCGCGGCTCGGGGTCGACGTCGAGATTCTTGGCGAGAAGGAGATGAAGAAGCTTGGCATGGGCGCGCTGCTGGCCGTCGGCCAGGGCTCGGCCCGCGACAGCCAGGTCGTCGTCATGCGCTGGGACGGCGGCAAGGACGGCGAGGCGCCGGTCTGCCTCGTCGGCAAGGGCGTCTCCTTCGATTCCGGCGGCATTTCGCTGAAGCCCGGCGAGGGCATGCAGGACATGAAGGGCGACATGGGCGGCGCCGCCGCCGTCGTCGGCGCCATGCATGCGCTGGCCGCCCGCAAGGCGCGCGTCAACGTGGTAGGCATCATCGGCCTGGTCGAGAACATGCCCGACGGCAACGCCTATCGCCCCGGCGACATCCTCACCTCCATGTCGGGCCAGACCATCGAGATGATCAACACCGACGCCGAGGGCCGCCTCGTGCTCGCGGACATCCTCTGGTATGCCAAGGACCGCTTCAAGCCGAAGGCCATGGTCAATCTGGCGACCCTCACCGGTGCCATCATGGTGGCCCTCGGCCAGGAACATGCCGGCCTCTTCTCCAACAACGACGATCTCGCGAATGGGCTCTCCGAAGCGGGTCTCGCCACCGGCGAGAAGGTCTGGCGCATGCCGCTGACCCCCGAATACGACAAGCTGATGGACAGCCAGTTCGCCGACATGAAGAACGCCGGCGGGCGCTATGCCGGCGCGATCACGGCGGCGCAGTTCCTGCAGCGCTTCGTCGGCGATACGCCGTGGGCCCACCTCGATGTCGCCGGCACGGCGATGAACTCGACCAACGGCGACCTCAACCGCTCCTGGGGCGCGGGCTGGGGCGTGAGGCTCCTCGACAGGCTGGTGGCGGACGGCTACGAGCGCTGATCCCCGCAGAGCCATGCAAAAACGACGGAACTCGTGACCGACATCCTGTTCTACCATTTGCAGAACCAGCCGCTCGAAAGGGTCTTGCCGGTGCTGCTCGAAAAATCGGTGGAACGCGGCTGGAAAGTCGTCGTCGAGGCGACCTCTCCCGAGCGGGTCGAGGCCCTCGACGCGTTCCTGTGGACCTTTGACGATGCGAGTTTCCTGCCGCACGGCACGGACCGCGATGCCGATGCCGCGCTGCAGCCGGTCCTGATCACCTCCGGCTCCGGGCGCGCCAACGGTGGATCGGTCCGCTTCCTCGTCGACGGCGCCCCGCTGCCTGCCGACATGGAGACCTACGAGCGGATCGTGCTGCTCTTCGACGGCAACGATCCCGATGCTCTCGATCAGGCGCGCGCACACTGGAAGACGGCACGCTCGGCTGGGCATGACTGCACCTACTGGCAGCAGGACGATGCCGGGCGATGGGGGAAGAAGGCGTGACCGGCGCGCCGGCCGCCGGGCCCCCGCGCGGATTCGTCGACAGTACCGCCCGCTCTGAATTCGTCCGCCTGGCGGCGATCATCTTCCTGACCGCCATGACCAACCAGCAGTCCGTGCTGCTCGCCGTCGTCTGGGAGCAGGCGGGGTTCGCCCATCGCGACATCGGCCTGCTGATCGCCGTCTATGGCATCCCGCTGGTGCTGATGAGTCTGTTCTCCGGCCCGCTCGCCAACCGCATAGGGCTTCTGCAGACCGTGCGCATCGGCGCCGTGCTGACGGCGCTGGGCTTCCTCAGCCTCTACTTCACCCATGAGAGCGTCCTCGGTTCGCTCGCCTCGCGCCTCGTCCAAGGCACTGGCTTCGCACTGTTCCACGCGCCGGTCATGACCTATGGCACGACGCGGCTGACGCGTGAACGCTTCGTCCGCCTCTTCGGCCTGCTCTCGGCGATGGCGCCGCTGCCCTATGCCTTCGGCCCCATCGTCGCCGAGTTCCTCTACCACGCCTTCGGCGCCCACGGTTACTTCCTGGCAGGCACCGTGCCGGCCCTCATCGGTCTGCCGCTGTTGTGGACCATCCGCCCGGCGGAGAAGGCCGAGGGTCCGGTCGGCGGCATTTTCGGTCTCATCGCGACCCCGCGCATCTGGCTGCCACTCACCGCCGCCATCGTCTACGGCTACATGTTCGGTTTCATCAGCGCCTATGCGGCGCCCTTCCTGGTGGAGCGCGGCATCGTCGTCGGCACCTTCTTCACCGCCTTCACCATCTCGATCTTCGCGGTCCGCTTCGGCGGCCTCGCCCTGATCGAAAACATCGACCGCCGCCTCGTGGTGGCGGGGGGCGCCGTGCTTCTCGCGGCCGGGCTGGTTCTCGTGGCCCTCGCCCAGACGGTCACCGGCGTCGCCGTGGCCGGTCTGGTCTTCGGCCTCGGCCATTCCATCGGCTTTCCGGTGCTGTCGGCCTGGATCTGCGACGGCACCCCGCCCGAGCAGCGCGCCACTCCCATGGCCGTGTTCAACGCCACCTTCTTCGCCGCCATGACGGTCATCGCCCTGCCGGCGAGCCTGGCGATCGGCCAGTTCGGCTACGTGCCGGTCATGATCTCGCTGTCGGTGTCGAGCCTCGGCCTGACCCTGCTTCTGATCTATGCGTGGTCGCGACGTTTTCGCAGGCGGCGATAGCTCTGTTGCCAGTATGCTGCCATAACGCTGGCAGCAGCCCTGCGGCAGAGTGTCCCCATGAGACCGTCCGACCGCCTGTTCCAGATCATCCAGATCCTGCGCCGTTCGCGCCGGCCCCTGACCGCCGAGGCGATCGCGGCGGAGCTTGAGACGTCCAAGCGCACGATCTACCGCGACATCTCAACGCTCGTCGGCCAGCGTGTGCCGATCCGCGGCGAGGCCGGGCTCGGCTATGTGCTGGAAGGCGGCTTCGACCTGCCGCCGCTGATGCTGACATCCGACGAGATCGAGGCCGCCGCCCTCGGCGCCCGCTGGGTGCAGTCGCGCGGCGACCCCGCGCTGTCGCGCGCGGCGGCCGACCTCATCGCCAAGCTCGCCGCCATTGTCCCTGAGCGCCTGCGCGATGTGGCGCTCGATCCCGTCTCGCGTACGGGACCTGCCTGGGAGCCGACCGAGGACCGCATCGACCTTGCCCGCGTGCGCGGCTGGATCCACGAGGGCCGGAAGATCGCGCTCGGTTACAGCGACGAGCAGGGCAGGGCGACCCAGCGCATCCTCTGGCCGGTGGCGGTGGGCTATTTCGACAGCGTCCGCCATCTCATCGCCTGGTGCGAGCTCAGGCGCGACTTCCGCTCCTTCCGCACCGACCGCATCGCCTCCGCCGAATTCCTCGACGAGCGCTATCCCGAGCGGCCGAGCGTGCTGCGGGCCAGGTGGCGGAAGACGCTGAAGGAGAACTAGGCCGGCGCAGTCGCGGACTCCAGTTCCGCGCTCGCCTCCAGCCAGGCTTCCTCCGCCTCGGCGAGTTGCTTCTCGCGCAGCGCGCGGGTCTTCGACGCCTGCGCTGCGCTGTCGGGATGGGCTTCGAAGTAGCCGGGCTGGGCGAGGATTCGGTCGATCTTGTCGATGTCGCTGCGCAGTTTGGCCATCCCGGCCTCGATCTCGGCGACCTTCTTCGCCAGCGCCTTGGTCTCGCTGCGCGACGGTGCGGCGGGCCTTGCCTCCGCGCTCGCCTTCTCTGATTTCACAGGCGTCGGCGACGATCCCGACAGCACGATCTTGCGGTAGTCGTCGAGGTCGCCGTCGAATGGCTTCACCGTTCCGTCGCGCACGAGCCAGAGACGGTCCACCGTCGATTCCAGCAGGTGGCGGTCATGCGAGACGATCATCACCGCGCCTGAATAGTCGTTGAGCGCCTCGACCAGCGCCGCACGGCTGTCGATGTCGAGGTGGTTGGTCGGCTCGTCGAGGATGAGCAGGTGAGGGCCTTCGAAGACCGCCAGCGCAAAGAGCAGCCGCGCCTTCTCGCCACCGGAGAGCGCGGCAATCCTGGTGTCCGAGCGATCGCCCGAAAAGCCGGCGCGGGCGCAGGCGGCGCGCACCTTCGCCTCCGGGTCGTCGGGCATGAGGCGCCGGAGGTGCTGATAGACGCTCTCGGCCGGCCTCAGCTCATCGAGCTGGTGCTGGGCGAAATAGGCGATCTTCAGCTTGTCGGCGCGCACGATGCGGCCGGACATGGCGTCCAGCCGGGCCGAAATCAGCTTCAGGAAGGTCGACTTGCCGTTGCCGTTGGCGCCGAGCAGGCCGATGCGGTCATCGTCGTCGATCCTGAGGTCGAGCCGCCGGAGGATCGGCTGGCCCGGCGTGTAGCCGACCGAAACGCCCTCCATGTTGATGATCGGCGGCGAGGCCTTGCGCGCCGGCTCCGGGATGATGAAGGGCGGCACGTCCGTTTCCACGATCGTCGCCACCGCTTCCATCTTCTCCAGCATCTTCAGCCGCGACTGCGCCTGCCGCGCCTTGGTCGCCTTGGCGCGGAAGCGGTCGACGAAGGACTGCAGGTGCGCGCGCTTGTCCTCCTGCCGCTTCGCCGCCTTCTCGCGCACCGCGATCTCGATGGCGCGCGAGCGCGCGAAGGTCGTGTAGGACCCCTTCCACAGCGTCAGCTTGCCCTGGTCGAGGTGCAGGATGTGCTCGACGGAAGCGTCCAGCAGGTCGCGGTCGTGGCTGATCAAGAGGACGCTGTGCGGATAGCCGGCAAGATAGTCCTGCAGCCAGAGCGTGCCCTCGAGGTCGAGATAGTTGGTCGGCTCGTCGAGCAGCAGGAGGTCGGGGGCGGTGAACAGCACCGCCGCCAGCGCCACGCGCATGCGCCAGCCGCCGGAGAAGTCCGAGCAGGGTCGCGCCTGCGCCGCCGTGTCGAAGCCGAGGCCGGCGAGAATGGCCGCGGCACGGGCCGGGGCCGAATGGGCGTCGATGTCGACGAGCCGCGTCTGGATCTCGGCGATGCGATGCGGGTCGGTGGCCGTCTCCGCTTCCGCCAGCAGCCGGGCGCGCTCCTTGTCGGCGGCCAGCACGAAGTCGAGGAGGGAATCCGGTCCGCCCGGCGCCTCCTGCGCGACGCCGCCCATGCGGGCCCGCGCCGGAAGCTTGATCGTGCCGGCATCGGCGGCGAGATCGCCCTGGATCACCTTGAACAGGGTCGACTTGCCCGTCCCGTTGCGGCCGAGGAAGCCGACGCGCGCATTCGGTGGCAGCGACACCGACGCATTGTCGATGAGCACGCGGCCGGCCACCCGTACGGTCAGGTCGTTGATCTGCAGCATGAAGCGGCTTTTGAAGGAGGCGGCGGCCGGATACAAGGCCGTGGCGGGCGGATTGCGCGCCCTGCGCACGACCTTCCCGTGAAAGTCGCGGGTGACGTCGTCGCAGGCGGTGTTAGGATTTGTCTCCCCCGATCGACGATTGCCGCGAGTCGGGCCAGGAAGGGAATCGGGTCATGAACGGCTCAACAAAAAAGTATATCGCCGAGTTCATCGGAACGGCGGCGCTGGTCATCATCGGCTGCGGGGTGGTGACCCTCGGCGGTCAGGGCGCCGTCTTCGGCGGCGGGCAGCCCTATGCGGCGCTGGCGACCCTGCCGATCGCCTTTGCCTTCGGCCTCGCCATCGTCGCCATGGCCTACGGCATCGGCCCGGTCTCTGGCTGCCACGTCAATCCGGCGGTCACGGTGGGCGTCTGGATGGCCGGTCGCATGCCGACCTCGGAGGTTCCAGGCTACATCGCAGCCCAGGTCGCCGGCGCCATCGTCGGCGCGGCCATCCTCTATGTGACCCTGACCGGCAAGGCCGGGGGCTATGACGTCACCGCCGCAGGCCTTGGCCAGAACGGCTGGGACCCCGCCAAGGGCTATGGAATGACCTCGGCCATCATCGGCGAGTTCGTTGGAACTTTCCTGTTCCTCGTCTGCATCCTCGGCGTCACCTCCAAGGCCGGATCGCCTGTCGTCGCGGGTCTCGCCATCGGCCTGACGCTCACGGCGATCCACCTGCTGCTGATCCCGGTGACCGGCACCTCCGTCAACCCGGCCCGCTCGATCGGACCGGCGCTGTTCGTCGGAAGCAAGGCGATCGCCCAGCTCTGGCTGTTCATCCTCGTGCCGCTCATCGCTGCCGCGGCGGCCGGCTACCTGTTCAAGGCGAAGATCCTGGAGGCCTGAGCCTCACAAACGGCGACGCCCGCCACCGATAGAGTCTCGGTGGCGGGCTCGTACCCGCGCGGATCGGGTTTGGGGGGGCGTCGGATGATCCGCGCGACTACTCGTGAACCGTCAGCGGCAGACCCGGACCATGCGAACCTCGGGACCCCACGGCGTGTCGACCCAGCGGCGCTCGCGCCAGCATTGAGGAGCGACATAGGCCGGCCGGTAGGGGCGATAGACGCCGTAGTGCGGCGGCGGCGGGCGATAGTGCGGGCGGGGCGCCATATAGGGCGGCGGACCGTAGTGCCGCCGCGGGCCGTCCCAGCCGGGACCGGGGCCCCACTGGACGGGGGTCGCGGTGATCGCCAGATCGACGGCGACCTGGGCCTTGGCGTCTGACGGGACCGCGGCCGCCGCCGACAAGGCAGCGATCCCGGCAAGGGTGGATAGGACGAGACTGCGCATTGGTGGGTCTCCGGTCGCCTCGATCGCTCAACTGCGATCTTGGGCTCATCCTGGGCCAGTGCCGCGGAACCCGTTCTGAACTCTAGCTTCATCGGCGGTTCACCGGCGCGCCACAGTGCCGCCGCGAGGCCCGTTGCGGCCTCATCGGGCCGCTGCTAGAAGCGCGCCACCTTCTCCCACCGATCCATCGAGGAACGAGACATGGCCATCGAGCGCACCTTCTCCATCATCAAGCCGGACGCCACCAAGCGGAACCTGACCGGCGCCGTGAACGCCGTCATCGAGGCCGCCGGCCTGCAGATCGTCGCGCAGAAGCGCATCCGCATGTCGCTGACCGAGGCCCGCAAGTTCTACGCGGTCCACTCCGAGCGCCCCTTCTTCGGCGAACTCGTCGACTTCATGGTCTCGGCCCCGGTCGTGGTGCAGGTGCTCGAAGGCGAGAACGCCGTCGCCAGGTATCGCGAGATCATGGGCGCCACCAACCCGGCCCAGGCCGCCGAGGGCACCATCCGCAAGCTCTACGCCGTCTCCGTCGGCGAGAATTCGGTCCATGGATCGGACTCGGTCGACAACGCCAAGCTCGAGATCGCCCAGTTCTTCTCCGAGAACGAGATCCTTCCGGCCTGATCTCGCTGCACAGGGTGCATGCGCAAAGGCGGGCTCCGGCCCGCCTTTTTCGTTGGCCGCCAATGGGCTAGCCTTGCAGCCAGTCTCGTCTTGCCCCCCGGAGCCGCCATGAACGCCCCCGTCAGCGTCGCGCGCCTGAAGTCGACCTGCCCGCACGACTGCCCCTCCGCCTGCTCGCTGGAGGTGGAGGTCATCGACGGGACGACGATCGGCCGGGTGCATGGCGACCCCCAGCAGAGCTATACGGCCGGCGTCGTCTGCGCCAAGGTCGCGCGCTATGCCGAGCGCATCCACCATCCCGACCGGCTAACATACCCGCTGATCCGCAAGGGTCCGAAAGGCTCCGGCGCGTTCCAGCGCATCTCCTGGGACGAGGCCATGGCGATCACGGCCGAGAGGTTCCTCGAGGCGGAGCGCCGCTACGGTTCCGAGAGCGTCTGGCCCTACTACTACGCCGGCACCATGGGCTTCGTGCAGCGCGACGGCATCAACCGCCTGCGCCACGTGAAGAAATATTCCGGCTTCTATGCCACGATCTGCACCAACATGGCCTGGTCCGGCTTTATCGCCGGCACGGGGCGGCTCGCCGGCGTCGACCCTCGCGAGATGGCGAAGTCCGATGTCGTGGTGATCTGGGGCACCAACCCGGTCTCGACGCAGGTCAACGTGATGACCCACGCCATGAAGGCCCGCAAGGAGCGCGGGGCGAAGATCGTCGTCGTCGATATCTACCGCACCGACACGGTGAAGCAGGCGGATCTCGGTCTCGTCCTGAAGCCGGGAACGGACGCGGCGCTCGCCTGCGCCGTCATGCATGTCCTCTTCCGCAACGGTTATGCCGACCGCGAATATCTCTACGATTACACGGACGTGCCGGCGGAACTGGAATCACATCTTCAGACACGTACGCCGCAATGGGCCGCCGCCATCACCGGGCTGACGGTGGAGGAGATCGAGGCCTTCGCCAGACTCGTCGGCGAGAACAGGAAGACCTTCTTCCGCCTCGGCTACGGTTTCGGCCGTCAGCGCAACGGCGCGGTGAACATGCATGCCGCCTCCTGCATTCCCGCCGTCACCGGCGCGTGGAAATACGAGGGGGGTGGGGCCTTCCACAACAATGGCGCGATCTATCACTGGCGGAAGTCGCTGATCGAGGGGCTCGACGTGAAGGATCCGGCGATCCGCACCCTCGACCAGTCGCGTATCGGCGCGATCCTCACCGGAGAGAGGGCGGCGCTCGCCCGGCCGGACGGATCGGACGGGCCGCCCGTCGCCGCCATGATCATCCAGAACACCAATCCGGTGAACGTCGCGCCGGACCAGTCAAAGGTGATCGCCGGCTTTGCCCGCGACGACCTTTTCACCGTCGTCCACGAGCAGTTCATGACCGACACGGCGAAGATGGCCGATCTGGTGCTGCCCGCGACGCAGTTCATGGAGCACGACGACATGTACCAGGGCGGCGGCCACCAGCACATCATGCTCGGGCTGAAGCTCGTCGATCCGCCGGGCGAATGCCGCTCCAACCACGAGGTCATCAGCGATCTCGCCGCCCGCGTCGGCGCCGAGCACGAGGGCTTCGCCATGACCCCGCGCGAGATCATCGACTGGACGCTGCAGAAGTCCGGCTGGGGCACGTTCGACGAGCTGGCGGCGACCAACTTCCGCGACGTGCAGCCGAAGTTCGAGGAGGCGCACTATCTGAAGGGCTTCGCCTATGGCGACCGCAAGTTCCGCTTCAGGCCGGACTGGCCGAACGTCCCCTATGCCAATATCGGCACGCTGGGGCCGGTCGACACCATGCCCGGCCTGCCCGACCACTGGCCGGTGATCGAGGAGGCCGATGCGGAGTATCCCTTCAGGCTCGCCACCTCGCCCTCGCGCAGCTACCTCAACTCGACCTTCGCCGAGACGCCGTCGTCGCGGAAGCGCGAGGGTCGGCCGGAGGTGATGATCAATCCGGCCGATGCGGCGAGCCTCGGCATCGCAGCCGGCGCGAAGGTCGAGGTCGGTTCGCCGCGCGGCACGGTCATCCTGCACGCGAAGGTCACTGACCAGACGCGGGCGGGAACGCTGATCGCGGAGGGGCTCTGGGCCAATTCGGACCATGAGGCCGGCCGCGGCATCAACATGCTCACAGGCGCGGACGCAGTCGCGCCCTTCGGCGGCGCGGCCTTCCACGACAACAAGGCGTGGCTCCGCCTGTGCGAAGTCGCCGGCTGAAGAGGGGCGGCGGCCTGTTCCTTCAGCGTTGTTGGACGAATATTGTAAGAATTATCGACGCATGGCGGATATCTCCGCTAGTCATCGCACGCCGTCGCTTCGGGTGAAAGCTGTCGAATGATCGGTCTGGTTGGATCGATCTGACGTAACGGAAGGGGGGATGACATGCGATGTCGTTGCGGAAACGCGATCTTGCATGAAATCGGGGCAATGAAATCAATTTTTACGATTCATTTAAACGCGTTTTATTGGCCCGCCCGCTAGCTGGCACGCGAGCGCTTCATCGCCGCGACCCCTCGTGCCATGCCCAAGATCATCACCGCCCTGTCTGCAACGGCCGACTATGTCGGCATGGAGCGACGCGCCGAGCCGCGCGTGATCATGAGCATGCCCGGAACATACTCGCTGTCCTCGATGCGCGACGACAGCGGCCGGCGCCGGGAATTCGCCTGCCGCGCCATCAACGTCTCCAGCCGCGCCATGATGCTCGCCTGTCCGGTGAAGGGGCCGGCGGGCGACCGCGCGATCGCCTATTTCCGCACGTTCGGCAAGCTGTCCGGCCGCATCATCCGGGTTCTGGAGGGCGGCTTCGTCATGAACCTGACCCTGTCCGAGGAGGCGAGAGCCCGGCTGGTCAGCCGCCTCGCCTGGATGGAGGACCACAAGAACCTCGACCTGCACGACAAGCGGCTCCACGCCCGCATGGTGCCGCGCGAGCCCTATTCGATGCTGACCTTCGTGGACGGCAGCGTCCTGTCCTGCCTGGTTATGGACATGTCGGTGACGGGTGCGGCGATTTCCGCCGACGTCGTGCCGGAGGTGGGCACGCTGCTGGCGGTCGGGCGCATCGCGGCGCGGGTCTGCCGGCATTTCCCGGAGGGGTTCGCGGTGGAGTTCCTCGATGACCAGGACCCGGCGGCGCTCGATCGCCTGCTGCTGCGGCCGTGAACGGCGCGTGTCAGAGCAGCCGGTATTCGGTGGCGATCATCCTGAGCGCCTGCGGGTAGATGCGGTGCTCGACCTCCAGCACGCGCTGGCCAAGGCTCTCCGGCGTATCGCCCGGCAGCACCGTCACCGCCTCCTGCAGGATGATCTCGCCCTCGTCCATGCCGGGCGTGACGAAATGCACCGTCGCGCCGTGTTCCCTCGCCCCGTCGGCGAGAGCCCGTGCGTGGGTGTCGAGCCCCTTGTAGGCGGGCAGCAGCGCAGGGTGGATGTTGATCATCCGTCCCTCCCACCTGCCCACGAACCAGGGGGTGAGAATGCGCATGAAGCCGGCGAGGCAGACGAGGTCGACGCGGTGGCGCTCGAGTTCGGCCTGCATGGCCTGTTCGAAGGCCTCGCGGTTCCGGCTGAAGGCGCGGTGGTCGACGGTCGCCGTGGCGATGCCGCTGGCGGCGGCGATGGCGAGACCGCCGGCGTCCGGCACGTTGGACAGCACCAGCACGATCTCGGCCGGATAGTCCGGCGCCTTCGCCGCCTCGATCAGCGCCGCCATGTTGGAGCCGCGGCCGGAGATCAGGATGGCGACGCGCTTCTTCGGCGACGATCCCGCGCTCACAGCGCCAGCGCCCCACGGAAGGTGACGCGCGGCTCCGCCGCGGCCTCGGTGATGCGGCCGAGGGTGACGATGGTCTCGCCGGCGAGGTTGAAGGCCTCGGTGACGCGCGCCGCCTCGCCCGCCGCCACCACGATCACCATGCCGATGCCGCAGTTGAAGGTGCGCACCATCTCGGCCTGGGCGAGGCCGCCGACCTTCGCCAGCCAGCCGAAGACCGCCGGCACGGCGATGGAGGCGAGGTCGATCTCAGCGCCCGTGCCTTCCGGGAGCACCCGCGGGATGTTGTCGACGAAGCCGCCGCCGGTGATATGGGCCAGCGCCTTGATCGCCTTGGTGCCGCGATGCACGGCCATGACACTCTTCACGTAGATGCGGGTCGGCTCCAGCAGCGCCTCGCCGAGGCTGCGATCCCCGTCGAAGGGCGCGGGTGCATCCCAGCCGAGGCCCGACACCTCGGCGATCTTGCGCACCAGCGAATAGCCGTTGGAATGGACGCCGGAGGAGGCAAGGCCCAGCACCACGTCGCCGGCCTGGACGTCCTGGCGCGGCAGCAGCGTGCCGCGCTCGGCAGCGCCCACCGAGAAGCCCGCGAGGTCGTAGTCTCCGTCCGCATAGAGTCCCGGCATCTCGGCCGTCTCGCCGCCAATGAGCGCGCAGCCGGCCTGCCGGCAGCCGAGGGCGATGCCCTTGACGACCTGAGCGGCCGCCTCCGGCGACAGCTTGCCCGTGGCGAAATAGTCGAGGAAGAACAGCGGCTCGGCGCCCTGCACCACGAGGTCGTTGACGCACATGGCGACGAGGTCGATGCCGATGGTGTCGTGCTTGTCGGTCTCGATTGCGATCTTGATCTTGGTGCCGACGCCGTCATTGGCCGCCACCAGCACGGGGTCCTTGAAGCCGGCCGCCTTCAGGTCGAACAGGCCGCCGAAGCCGCCGATCTCGGCGTCCGCGCCCGGGCGCGCGGTGGCGCGGACCAGCGGCTTGATCATGTCGACCATCCGGTTGCCGGCATCGATGTCGACGCCGGCCTGCGAATAGGTCAGTCCGTTGGTGGGTTTCGGCTTGTCGGTCACGGCGCTCGTCTCGCGGGAAATGCCCGATTAGCCCTTGTGCCGCCGGCCCGCAACGCCGAAGCCGTCGCCGGCGATCTTTTCCCCCGCCGCAGGGATGCTTGGCCGAGGGATGGTCTTCCAGCCGTTGCGGCAATGTCGGAGATTGACGCCGGACGGCCGCGCGGCGCATGACCGGCCGGGGAGACCAGTGGCATGACGAAGTCGATCACCGACGATCTCAAATCCGGCGCGCTCATCTATCATCGCCTGCCGAGGCCGGGAAAGCTTGAGATTCAGGCGACCAAGCCGCTCGGCAACCAGCGCGACCTGGCGCTGGCCTATTCGCCCGGCGTCGCGGCCGCCTGCGAGGCGATCGTCGCCGACCCGGCCCAGGCCGCCGAACTGACCATCCGCGCCAATCTCGTCGCCGTCGTCTCCAACGGCACCGCGGTCCTCGGCCTCGGCGACATCGGCCCGCTCGCCAGCAAGCCGGTGATGGAAGGCAAGGCGGTCCTGTTCAAGAAGTTCGCCGGCATCGACGTCTTCGACATCGAGATCGACGCCCGCGAGGTCGACCGCATCGTCGACGTGGTGGCGGCGCTGGAGCCGACCTTCGGCGGCATCAACCTCGAGGACATCAAGGCTCCCGAGTGCTTCGAGGTCGAACGCCGCCTGCGCGAACGCATGGGCATCCCCGTCTTCCACGACGACCAGCACGGCACCGCCATCATCGTCGCCGCCGCCGTGACCAACGCGCTGGCGCTGATGGGCAAGGCCATCGAGGACGTGAAGATCGTCGCCTCCGGCGCGGGCGCCGCCGCCATCGCCTGCCTCAACCTGCTGCGCGAACTCGGCGCGAAGGTCGAGAACATCTGGGTCTCGGACATCGAGGGCGTCGTCTACAAGGGCCGCGAGACGCTCATGGACCCCTACAAGGCGGTCTATGCCAAGGACACCAACGCCCGTTCGCTCGGCGACATCATCGGCGACGCCGACATCTTCCTCGGCCTGTCGGCGGCCGGCGTCCTGAAGCCCGACATGGTCCAGCGCATGGCGGCCGGTCCCCTCATCATGGCCCTCGCCAATCCCAATCCGGAGATCATGCCGGAGGAGGCACGTGCCGCCAAACCCGACGCCATGATCTGCACGGGCCGCTCCGACTATCCCAACCAGGTCAACAACGTCCTCTGCTTCCCCTACATCTTCCGCGGCGCGCTCGACTGCGGCGCCACCGCCATCAACGAGGCGATGAAGCTCGCCGCCGTGCGTGCCATTGCCGGCCTTGCCCGCGAGGCGCCGTCCGACGTCGTGGCGCGCGCCTATGGCGGCGAGGTCGGTACCTTCGGCGCCGGCAGTCTCATTCCCTCGCCCTTCGATCCACGCCTCATCCTGCGCATCGCCCCGGCGGTCGCGAAGGCCGCCATGGAGACCGGCGTCGCCACCCGGCCGATCGCCGATTTCAAGGCCTACGAGGCCGAGCTCTCGCGCTTCGTTTTCCGCTCGGGCCTGCTGATGAAACCTGTCTTCGACAAGGCGCGGCAGAACCCCAAGCGCGTCATCTATGCCGAAGGCGAGGACGAACGCATCCTGCGCGCGGCGCAGGTCGTCGTGGAGGACGGGCTCGCCTTTCCCGTGCTGATCGGACGCCCCGCCATCGTCGAGCAGCGGCTGGAGCGTTTCGGACTGTCGATCAAGCCCGGCAAGGACTTCGAGCTCGTCGATCCGCAGTCCGATCCGCGCTACCGGGACTATGTCGCAACCTATCACGACCGCACCGGGCGCCGCGGTGTGACGCCGGATGCGGCGCGCACCATCATCCGCACCGCCAACTCCGCGATCGCCGCCGTGGCTCTCGAGCGCGGGGACGTGGACGCCATGATCTGCGGGGTCGAGGGACGCTTCAACACGCATCTGCGCCACATCCGCCAGGTGATCGGCCTGAAGGAGGGCGCCAACGGCCTTGCCGCCCTCTCGCTCCTCATCACCTCCAAGGGGCCGCTCTTCATCGCCGACACCCATGTCACGGCCGATCCGACCCCCGACCAGCTTGCCGACATGGTCTGCACCGCCGCCGAGCATGTGCGGCGCTTCGGCCTCGAACCGAAGATCGCACTCGTCTCCCATTCCGATTTCGGCAGCTACGACGATGACGTAGCGCTGAAGATGCAGGCCGCGCTGAAGATCCTGTGGGAGCGGGCGCCGGACCTCGAGGTCGATGGCGAGATGCATGCCGACACGGCGCTGCTGCCGGACCTGCGCGAAAGGGTCTTTCCGCAGTCGCGGCTGACGGGCGTCGCCAACGTCCTCATCATGCCCAACCTGTCCGCCGCCAACATCGCCTTCCAGGTCATCAAGGTGCTGGCGGATGCGCTGCCCGTCGGACCCATCCTGGTGGGGCAGGCGAGGCCCGCCCACATTCTCACCTCCTCCGTCACCGCCCGCGGCGTGGTCAACATGACGGCGCTGGCCGTGGTGGAAGCACAGGAGCAGGATCAGGAGCGTCCGCGCTGACGCAGGGTCAAGAAACACCCCATTAAGCATCCCCCCATAAACTGCTGAAAATTTTACGCGATCCGGCCTGGAGCATGCCGGTCGCGTGCATGCGGTGGAGTGGGCGTGAGCGCGGTCTCGCGAAAGAGAGGCCTGGTCTGGTTGGCGGCTGCGATGTTGGTTGTCGCGCTACCGCTTGGCTCCTATCTCGGCGCGGAAACCTGGCTCCGCCGCAGCCTCCAGTCTCATGTCGACCAGCGGGCGTCGATCATTCTGGAGCGGATGGAGAATGCCATTGTCCGTGCGACGTTGTCGCTGCGGGAGGCGCAGACGAAGCAGATCGAGGATTGCAGCGCCGGCGACCGCGAGACGCTGCGCCTGCTGGTCTTCGAGTCGCCGGTTCTGAAGGAGATCGCCGTTCTCAGTCCCGATGGCGGGATCCGCTGCAACAATATCGGCGGTCTCGTTCAGATCACGCCGGCGTCCACCCCTTTCGTAACACGTGAGCCCCACCTGTCGCTGTCCATCGTGCACGCGCGTGGCCCGCATGGGCGGGCCCTGCGGGTCATCCTGTCCTCGCCGATCGGGGTAACGACCGGTGGTCTGCTCTCCGTCGGATTGTTCGTTCCCTACAGCGACATTCAGTCATCGAACCTCGGACTGGCCCTTGACGTGGAATTGTTGCCGCGGGGGCGGCTGGTTGCGGTTCGCGGGCCGGGCAGTGTCGAGGGCACGCGGGACGTCCACGGGATCCGGCACTCGGAGCGCTATCCGATCCGCATCCAGACAACGGCCTCCGAGGGTGCCTGGCGTCAGAAGCACGGATGGGTCGTCAAGGCGTCAGTCGGCGGCGGTCTCGGCTTCGGTCTGCTGATCGGCGCCCTGATTCTCGTGGGATGGCGCGAGCGCGGTCCCATGGCGGACATGGAGAGGGCGCTGAGGAACGGCGAGTTCATTCCGCACTACCAGCCGGTTGTGGACATCGACACCGGGCGCATCCTCGGCTGCGAAGCCCTCGTGCGCTGGCGCAAGCCGGACGGCACCATCATTCCGCCAAGCGCCTTCATCGGCGATGCGGAGCGCTCCGGCTTCATCTTCCCGCTGACGCTCGCGGTCATGCGGCACGCCGCCGAGGAACTCGGCCCTCTCTATGCGGCGCGGCCGAACCTCAAATGCGGCTTCAACCTCTGCGCCGCACATTTCCGGGACGAGCGGATCGTCGGCGATGTCGCTTCCATCTTCTCCCATTCCGAGCTGAAGCTGACTCAGGTCCTGCTGGAGGTCACCGAGCGCGATCCGCTGCCCGACATGGAGCGGGCGCGCGGCATCATCGCAAAATTCCAGGAGATGGGCGTGCGCGTCGCGCTCGACGACGTGGGCACCGGTCATGGCGGGATGAGCTATCTCCTCAAGCTGCGCGTCGATGTCATGAAGATCGACAAGCTCTTCATCGACGCGCTCGGGGCCGAGCGCCTGTCGACGGCTATCGTCGACAGCCTCATCGATCTCGCCGCCCACCTGAACATGGAAGTCATCGCCGAGGGCGTCGAGACCTTCGAGCAGGTCGAGGCACTGCGCCGCCGCGGCGTGCGCTCCGCCCAGGGCTATGTCTTCGCCCCGCCGCTGCCGGGTTCGTCCTACCGCCAGCTCGTCGAGGCGATGGAGCCTCCGGTAGCGGTGCGCCCGCCGGCCAAGAAGGCCCTCCGGGGCTGAGCCCGCTCACGGCCAGAGCCATCGCCAGACCAGCGGCACCAGAAGGGCGCTCATCAGCCCGTTCAGCCCCAGCGCGATGCCGGCGAGGGTTCCCGTGGCCCGGTCGATCTGAAACGCCGGCGCCGTCCTGAGAGCGTGGGCCGCCAGGCCCGCTGCAAAGCCCAATCAAGACGGTGACGACCAAGGCCAGCCGCGCCGTGCGAGGCGAGGAGGGCGGCCAGAGCGCCACCCCTCCGACGCCGGCCGGCGCGCAGGCGGACCATCAGCGGCAGCATCATGACGAACCCGATCACCCGGCCTTACGGAATCGGAATCGGAGCTCGCAAAGGCACCGCCAAGCGGCTGGACCGACTCGGCTTTCGCCCTTCACCGGAATCTGAGCGTCAGCTTGCACGGTGTTGGGAGGAGGTCCCCGTCCGCGTCAGTTCGCGCGCCCGCGCCTGAGGTCGGCCTCGATGCGCAGCGAAGACCCGCCGCCGAGGCGCGCGCGATAGACCTGCACATTCTCCATCACCCGCTGCACGTAGTTGCGCGTCTCGGTGAAGGGGATGCGCTCGACCCAGTCGACGGGGTCGACGGACGGGTCGCGCGGATCGCCGTACTTCTGGATCCATTCCCGTGCGCGTGCGCGTCCGGCGTTGTAGGCGACGAAGGTGAGGATGTAGCTGCCGTTGAACTCGGCCACGAGTTCGCCGAGATGGGCTGCGCCGAGGCGCGCATTGTAGGCGGGGTCCGAGGTCAGCCGCCCCTGGTCGAAGGCGACGCCGTGATTGCGGGCGGTCGCGCGCGCGGTCGCGGGCATGAGCTGCAAAAGTCCGCGCGCGCCCGCGTGGCTGACGACCCGGTGGTCGAAGGTCGATTCCTGCCGGGCGATGGCATAGACGACCGCGCGGTCCACCGGCGGGCCGACATGGGCGTAGTTGGGGATGCCCATGGTCGGGAAGGCCTGCATGTCGAAGGGCAGGCCGCGGTTGTTGGCGAGCTTGCCGAGGGTGAGCACGCCCTTGGCGTCGCCGGCGCGCGCCGCGACCTCCGCGGCCGCATGCAGCGTGCCGTGGTCGCCGGCGCGAAGGCCGAGATCGGCGAGGATCAGGCGCGCGAGATCCTTCTCATCCAGCCGGTAGAGCATGCCGAGCGCCCGCGCATAGGCGGCGCTCGCCGCCGTCGTGTCGCTCGGACGGCGGATTGGCAGGTCGGCGAGGCCGAGCTTTGCCCGCGCCAGTTGGCCGTAGTAGTGCGTCGAGTGGCGCGCCGCCGCCTCGTAGTGCTGGCGCGCCTGGCCCTGGTGGCCGGCCGCCTCATGGGCCCGCGCCAGCCAGTACTGCGCCCGCGACTGCGACATCGGCGTGGTCGCCGCCTGACGCGCCGCCTCGAAATGCCGCACCGCCATCGTCGCGTCGTTGAGGTGACGCAGCGCCAGCCAGCCGGCGTGGAACTCGGCGTCGACTCGCACCGGGCCGGACCTCACCGCATGGGTGGAGGCCACCTGATAGGCGGCGCGGGCCTGGCCGGCATCGAGCAGCTTGCGCACCATCACGCGGCGCTCGACCCACCAGTCCTCCGGCTTGCCGAGCACGGCCGGATCGCGCGGCGCGTTGACGAGGATCGGCACCGCCTCCATGGCGCGGTCCTCGCGACGCAGCCACTGGGCGCGGGCGAAGAGATAGGCAGGGTCGCGGTGCAGGCTCGCTGGCACCTGGGCGAGCAGGGCGCCGCCATTGGAACGTTGCGCGCCGATGGCGAGGAAGGCGCGGGCGATCGCCAACTGTCCGGCGCCTAGCCGCTGGGCGGCGCGCATGGCGGTCGCCGTCTCGCTCTCGTGCAGCATGCGGTCGAGACGCATCTTGTGGTCGGTGGCAGTCAGGGCGGAGCCGAACTCGGCGACCACCCGCTGCTCGACCTCGGCGGAGAGATCGGAGTGGTGCCAGACATCGCGGATGAGGCGGATCGCCCGCCCGCCGTCACCGCCGCGCTTCAGCGCGATGGCCAGCGCGATCTTGCCCTTGGCCGATGTCGGCTGGCGATGGGCGAAGAACTGCCGGACGCTCGCCGCGTCGGCGTTGTTCTCCAGCAGCGACCCCTCGGCGCGCAGCCGGATGCGCTGGCTTGCCGGGAAGCTCGGATGGGCGGCGAGGAAGGCAGCCTGCCGGGCAAAGCCGACGGAGTCGTTCGAGCGCAGGATGGCCCATTCGGCCACGACCTTCGCCACCGGATCGCGGATCTGGTCGCGGGCCGCCGTCGCCTGGTCGGCGCGCCCGGCCCGGGCCGCGGTGATGGCGCGGCCGAGGGCCGCCACATCGGCCTCGCCCGCCGTGCCGGCCGCCGGACGCCAGACCTGCTGGTCCCGCGAGATCGAGGCGGTGGTCGCAGGCTCGGCTGCCGCGTAGCTCGTCAGTTGCGGAGACACCTGCGTGGCCGGCTCGCCGTCGCCCTCGCTCCGGGCGACGACCTCGCTGTTGGCGCATCCGGCCATCGTCAGGATCGTCAGTGCGACGCCGGCCAGGAGGGAAGGGCGCGGCATGCGGGGAGCGGTCGGGGCCATGGGCGAGGGTCCGTCCTGATAACGCAACGCGGAGCGACCTCATTCGAACGGGAATGTGGTCTCGGAGAGGTGGTTATCAGGCCGTTTTCCTTGATGCTTCCTTGACGGAGAGGGGGGCAACCGCGCGGCGTGGTTAAGCGGCCGTAAAGGATGCGGCAGCGCGTCGCACGTCGATCAGGGGCTTGCAGGAGCGTGACGCTCTGTGGTATCTAGGAAAATATCCTCATAAATGTATCTCGACAGGGATTTGAGCCTCGGCAGCGTGCCTGGTTGTGGAACCGCGCGTCTTCAACGGTTGCGGTCGGCGTCATCCCCGGCGCCGGTCACCCCCAAGACGACGGACAAGTCCGCCGATCGTGGCGCGCAGGCCCCGGTGTGGGGCGGCAGCCATGACGATCTCGCGCTGGTGGTCGCGCAGGGCGTTGATCTCGTCATAGGCGACGATGGCGTTCGGCGGCAGCGCGGCCGGGTCGAGGGCGAAGCGGGCGTCGCTGGCCGGCGTATCGATCGCCCTCAGGTACTCGGCGAACCGCTCGTGGGCAAAGCGCATGGTCGCCATACGTGTCGGGGAAGGGTGGTCGGCGAGCCTGCCGACGGTCGGATTGGTATTGATCTCATAGATCTGCGGCCGGCCGCCGACGAGGCCGAAGTCGGCACGTCCATAGGCGATCCCGGCAATGTCGAAGGCCGTCCCGAGCGTCTCCGCAAGCATGTTGTCCCGCACCGCCTTGTCGTCCTCGCGATAGGTCTCTTCGCCGACGAGGCCCTGCCGGCCCCATTTGACGTTCCAGTTGTCTTCCGTGACCACGTGGTCGAGGTGGATGCGGTTGCCGATGCGATAGGCGCCGTAGCGCCGGAAGAGTCCCGGCGCGACGGGCTCGGCGCAGTACTCGATGACCACAAGGCGGCCAAGGGCATGGCCGGCGGCCTCCAGGGCAACGAGCGCCGCGTCGAGGGCGGCCTGGTCGGCAAGAAGCCCGGTGAGCGCCGGTTCGTGAGAGGCCTCAATGCGCACGAAGACGGGAAATCGCGTCGGCCGCGGGAAGCCGTCCGCGCGATAGGCGTCGAAATCGTTGATGCCGGCCTCGTGCAGGGCACGCAGGAGGCCGTAGCGGGTCCGCGCACGCGCGAGATCGTTCACGACCCTGAAGCCCGTCTTCGTCGCCATCTGGCGATAGACCTGCGCCGCCAGGGCGATCTCCCGGTAA
Organism: Phreatobacter aquiterrae; assembly: GCF_053471285.1. Lineage (NCBI taxonomy): Bacteria > Pseudomonadati > Pseudomonadota > Alphaproteobacteria > Hyphomicrobiales > Phreatobacteraceae > Phreatobacter > Phreatobacter aquiterrae. The sequence goes on from NZ_JBJPHW010000005.1 coordinate 54,110, forward strand.
GAGAGTCGCTCGACATCGCCGAACACATAGGTACCGCCGGGCAGGTTCGAGGGCGCGAACAGGGCCTCATAGGAGAGGGCGCGGCAGTCGGGCAGGGGCGCGCCGAAATCTGCATCGAGAGCATCGATGGTATAGCGATGAGCGGCGGTGACGATGAAGACGATCATGGTCTGCAACCTGTCTGCGGGCAGCTCGGTCCTTGACAGACCAGGCGCCGGAAGGCACAGCTATCACATTCCTCTACGTCCGGACGCGCCTTCTACAAGCGAAGATGTTCGGCAATCCTCAGCAACCTCGAAGGGACGATTCTCATGACCCGTCACCCGGCTCGCCGGATCGACCTCGACCTCTCCAGGCTGCTCGGCGTCCGTGTTGCGGAGGATCAGTGCGCTTCCATCGGCCGGACGGCGAGGGTCGGCACCAAACCCACCCACCCGGTCATGGTCGGCAACAAGCCCGCCTGATCACCCCAGGCCTGGCGGGTTCACGGTCGATGCCGGACAGGGTTGGTGCGCGGTTCCTCCCCGACGGTGCGTCGGCGAGCGGTCTGTTCAACACCGTGACCGGCCACTTCTGGGAAAGCCTCGCGGCGATCGAGACCGCACTGAGCGAGCCCCGGCCGCAAGCGGGGCTGGCGCGGCGTCCCTCAGTGCGCGCCTTTGCAAGCTATTTCGACCTGCTTGAAGCCGTGATCGCCGACGATCCCGACGGCGCCCGCGAGGCCTTGCGCCGCGTCCACGCTGCTCTGGCACAACCGCCGAGGGCCTTCCTGCGGAACTGGGCCGATCTCGACCCCGACGAGGCCAGCCTCTTCGACCGCCAGATCAATGTCGATCCGACGACGCGCGTCAGCCTTTCTGCACCGTCCCCCGAGGCATTTCATCGGGCCGAACAGGCACTGATGGCGGCGCTGGAACTGCTCGATGCGGCCGCGCCCGAGATTGCAGCCGAGATTCGCGCCCTCATCGGCGAGATTGTGCTGGTGGTGGGCGGCGTCAATGACAACAGCCGCTTTGACGGCGCCACCGCCTTTGCCAACTGGGGCGCGCTCTTTCTCAATGCCGACGAGCATGCCGACCGGATCGAGGCGATCGATGGCCTTGCCCACGAGTCCGCCCATGCCCTGCTCTTCGGCCATACGCTCGGCCATCCCCTGGTGGAGAACCCGCCGGACGAGCGCCATGCCTCACCGCTGCGGAGCGACCTGCGCCCTCTCGACGGCATTTTTCACGCCACCTTCGTCACCGCGCGCATGCACTATGCCCACAGCCGGGTCATGGCCTCCGGCCTGCTCGATGCCGAAGAGGTTGGGCGTGCCCGCGCCAGCCTTGAGCGCTGCCGCTCCGCCTTTGCGGACGGCCATGCCACGCTCCTCCGCCATGCCCGGATGACCCCGATGGGCGCGACCCTGATGGCGGATGCGGCCGCCTATATGGACGGGGCGGCCTGAGGAGCGACCCATCGCCGGAACGGGGAGCATCGCAGCCGGAGCCATCCTTCATGCGCTGCACCCTTGACGTTGCCCCTATTGCGAGGCTTTGTGGCCGGCCTTTCGCGGCGGTCGCACGCCGCCCATCTCGCCCGTCTTTGGAGATCGCTCCATGTCCAGCCTGTTCAAGGGATCGCTGCCCGCCCTCGTCACCCCGTTCAAGGACGGCAAGGTCGACGAGAAGGCCTTCCGCGCCCACGTGAACTGGGTGATTGCCGAGGGCTCGCACGGCATCGTGCCGGTCGGCACCACCGGCGAGAGCCCGACGCTGACCCATGACGAGCACAAGCGCGTCGTCGAGTGGGCCATCGAGGAGGCGGCGGGCCGCGTGCCGGTCATGGCCGGCGCGGGGTCCAACAACACGGCCGAGGCCATCGACTTCTCGCAGCACGCCGAGAAGGCCGGCGCGCAGGGGCTGCTGCACGTCACGCCCTATTACAACAAGCCGAGCCAGGAAGGCCTCTACCGGCACTTCAAGGCGATCGCGGAATCCACCTCGCTGCCGATCTTCATCTACAATATCCCGCCGCGCTCGGTGGTGGAGATGAGCGTGGAGACCATGGCGCGGCTTGCCGAGATCCCGAACATTGTCGGCGTCAAGGACGCGACGATGAAGCTCGACCGCGTCTCGGCCCAGCGCCAGGCCTGCGGCAAGGACTTCATCCAGCTCTCCGGCGAGGACGGCACGGCGCTCGCCCACATGGCCCATGGCGGCCATGGCTGCATCTCGGTGACGGCCAATGTCGCGCCGCGCCTCTGCGCCGAGTTCCAGAACGCCTGCCTCGCCGGCAACTATGCCAAGGCACTGGAGCTTCAGGACCAGCTGTTCCCGCTGCATCAGGCCCTGTTCGTGGAGCCGAACCCGGCCCCGTCCAAGGCGGCGCTCAGCCTGCTCGGCCGCATGTCGGACGAGGTGCGCCTGCCCATGGTGCCGGCCTCGGCCGCCACCCGCGAGACGCTGAAGAAGGCCCTCGTCCACGCCGGCCTGATGAACTGACGGGGGATCGTTCGCAAACGCCATGGCGGCAAAGCCGGACCCCAAGATCAAGGTCATCGCCGAGAACCGGCGCGGACGCTTCGACTACGAAATCCTCGACACCTTCGAGGCTGGCATCCAGCTGACCGGCACCGAGGTGAAGTCGCTGCGCGCCGCCAAGGCGACGATCGGCGAGAGCTATGCCGGGCCGTCGGGCGAGGAGTTCTTCCTCTTCAACTGCAACATCCCGGAATATCTGCAGGCCAACCGCTTCAACCACGAGCCGAAGCGGCCGCGACGGCTCCTGCTGCACAAGCGCGAGATCGCCAAGCTGACGGGGTCCGTGCAGCGCGACGGCCTCACCGTCGTGCCGCTGAAGCTCTACTTCAACGAGCAGGGCCGGGCGAAGCTGCAACTGGCACTCGCCCGCGGCAAGAAGCAGCACGACAAGCGCGACGCCGAGAAAAAGCGCGACTGGCAGCGCGACCAGGCGCGGATCATGCGCGACCGGGGGTAGGGGTCGCGGCAAGGGAGGAACGGATGGCCTTCAAGCTCGACCATGTCGTCATCCACGTCAGCGACTGGGAGAAGTCCAACGCCTTCTATCGCGATGTGCTTGGGGCGGAGGTGGTGCCGCGCGGCGCCGGTTTCGCCTACAGGATCGGCGACATCCGCCTGAACTGCCACGGCCCGGGTATCGGTCCCGTCAACGCCGTGGCGCGCCTGCCGGTCATGCCCGGCAATTCCGACATCTGCTTCGAATGGGAGGGGCCGATCGCGGCGGCGGCGGCGCATCTCGCCGCGAAGGGCGTCGCGGTCGAACTCGGGCCCATTGCCACCAACGGCGTACGCGGACCGGCGACATCGGTCTATTTCCGCGATCCCGACGGCTCGCTCCTTGAGTTCCTCAGCTATCACGCCATGTAGCGGGAACGAGAAAACCCCGGCCGCACGACGCGACCGGGGTCTCGACCGGGGCGATCGGCGTCAGGGCCGGCCAGTGGGGGGCACGGCGGCCGGCCCTGCGCGGTCCGCCGGCGATCAGGCCGATGCCTTCTGGAAGTTGGCGGCGGCCTTGTCCCAGTTGACGACGTTCCACCAGGTGGTGACGTAGTCGGGGCGGCGGTTCTGGTACTTCAGGTAATAGGCGTGCTCCCACACGTCGATGCCCATCACCACGCCCTTGACGCCGTCCATCAGCGGGTTGTCCTGGTTCGGCGTCGAGACGACGGCGAGCTTGCCGTCGCGGCCGACCACCAGCCAGCCCCAGCCCGAGCCGAAGCGGCCGACGGAGGCCTGGTTGAACTGCTGGCGCATCTTGTCGACGTCGCCGAAGGTCGCGTTGATGGCCTGCAGGAGCGGGCCGGAGGGAGCCTTGGCGCCGCCGGGCGTCATGATCTCCCAGAAATGGACGTGGTTCCAGTGACCGCCCAGCTGATTGCGCACGCCGGTCCGCAGGTTCTCCGGCACGTCCGATAGGTTGCGCAGGACCTTCTCGGTGTTGGCGGGGGTCAGTTCGCGATAGGTCTGCGAGGCGTTGTTGAGGCCGCCGAGGAAGGCGGCGTGGTGCCGCGTGTGGTGGATCTCCATCGTCATCTTGTCGATGTGCGGCTCGAGCGCGTCATAGGCATAGCCGAGCGGCGGCAGGGTGAAGGGGCCGCTGGCGGCCTGGGCGAAGACCCTGTGGCTCGCCGGGATCGACATGGTGGCGCCGATGGCGGCGGCGGTGCCGAACAGCTTGAGGGCATGGCGTCGGTTCATGGTTCTCTCTCCCGAGATTGCGGACCTGCTTCGGAGGGCGGTCTTGAGGGAAACACCTGGGGCGCGACCAATGGATGCGAAGGCGTGGTCACGAAGTCGTGAGCCGTGTCCTCAGCCGAGAAGTGCCGCGGCGGCGATACCGGCGGCTGCGGTGCCGAGCAGGGCGGCGGCGAGGGGCCAGCGGTCGAGCAGCCACAGGACGAAGGCCGGCAGCACCAGCGTCAGGAGGTAGAGGGTCGAGAAGACCGCGGCCATGGCCGCAAGCCCGTCGCGGGCGCCCGGCGGCACGGCAAGGGCGCGGGCGACCATCACGAGCCAGAAGAGGGTGCCGGCGGCGACCGTGGTCACGGTGATGAGGCGCGCGAGGCGGCGGGCGAGGGGCGACATGGTCGATGCACTTTCCGGGTCCCCGACAGGCCCGGAGCGTCATCGACCGGGTGGACCGGCCCGTTGGTCGCACCGGCGACGGGAAAGGTTCACGCTGGCGGCGGCGCCGCGTCGAGATGGCCGCGCACGGCGGCGAAGACGTCCCGGAACATCTGCGGCGTCAGCACGCCCGTGTTCGTGTTGTAGCGGGAGCAATGGTAGCTGGAGAACACCGTGACGCCGGCGGCCTCGTGCCGGCCGCCATGGCTGAAGGGCAGGCGCGAGGGCTTCTCGCCGAGCGCGCGCACGGCGCTGTCATGGCCGATCCGGCCGAGCGTGACGATGGCCGTCAGGCGCGGCATGGCGGCGATGGTGGCGGCAAGGAAACCCCGGCAGGTGTGGATCTCCTCCGTCGTCGGCTTGTTCTCCGGCGGCACGCAGCGCACCGCATTGGTGATGCGGGTATCGACGAGCGCCAGCCCGTCGTCGGGCCGTTCGTCGTAGGTGCCGCGGGCGAAGCCGAAGCCGATCAGCGTCTCGTAGAGGAGATCGCCGGCCCAGTCGCCGGTGAACGGCCGGCCCGTGCGGTTGGCGCCCTGCAGGCCGGGGGCGAGGCCGACGATGAGCAGGCGCGCATCGGCGCCGCCGAAGGAGGGGACCGGCGCATTGTGCCAGTCGTCATGGGCCGCGCGCTGCCGCTCCCGGAAGGCGACGAGGCGCGGGCACAGGGGGCAGTCGCGCCCCGGCTCGCAAGAACCCGGCTCGCAAGAAGACGTCATGGGGGATCAGCGGTCGGCGAAGTCGTCGCCGGCCAGCGGCGCGGTCGGGACGATGGGGCGGGGCGGCCGCGGCCGGTCGCGGACGAAGGCGGGCGCCTCCAATCCAGCCTGGCGCATGGGCCGCTCGGAGGGGTCGCGGCCGACGCGCTGGGACAGATGGGCAAGGTCGATGAACTCGTCGGCCTGGCGGCGCAGATCGTCGGCGATCATCGGCGGCTGGACCGAGACCGTCGAGACCACCGAGACCTTGACGCCGCGGCGCTGCAGCGCCTCCACGAGGTAGCGGAAGTCGCCGTCACCGGAGAACAGCACGATGTGGTCGACGCGCGGGGCGAGCTCCATGGCGTCGACCGCCAGCTCGATGTCCATGTTGCCCTTGATCTTCCGGCGGCCCGTCGAATCGGTGAATTCCTTCGCCGCCTTGGTGACCACCGTGAAGCCGTTGTAGTCGAGCCAGTCGATCAGCGGGCGGATGGAGGAGTATTCCTGATCCTCCACCAGGGCCGTGTAGTAGTAGGCGCGCAGCAGATAGCCGCGGGCGCGGAACTCCCCCAGCAGCCGCTTGTAGTCGATGTCGAAGCCAAGTGTTTTGGCGGTCGCGTAAAGATTAGCGCCGTCGATGAAGAGGGCAATGCGCTCGGTGCCGTTTGACATGACGTAAGGTCCTGGAAGCGTCGACAAAGTGATTGGGAGGCAGGGGAGTTCTGAAATCGGCCGTAAGGGTCAAATCGGGTGTTTCAAGACGATGGCAAGACGCCCACTCTGGAATAGTCCTAACATAGGTGGCCCGGCATATGGCAAGGCCATTGCGCGGGAACTGTCGGTAAAATGCGTTGCGCCTTTCGTCGGAGAAGCCGCCGCGGCGGGCGGCGCTGGGGCCTGGGGCCGCAAGAGCCTTGTCTCGGCGGCCCAAGATGGCTATACAGCCCGACTTTCCGGACATTTGCCACACCCGGCACCTCCACGTTCAAGGACAACCGATGGCTCGCGTCACCGTCGAGGATTGCATCGACAAGGTCGATAACCGCTTCGAGCTCGTGCTCGTCGCCAGCCACCGCGCGCGCATGCTCGCCGCGGGCTCTCCCATCACCATCGATCGCGACCGCGACAAGAACCCCGTCGTGGCCCTTCGTGAGATCGCCGACGCCACCGTTGCCCCCGACGACCTGCGCGAGGACCTGATCCATTCGCTGCAGAAATATGTCGAGGTGGACGAGCCGGAGCCGGATGCCGTGCCGATGATCGCCTCGGCGGGCTCCTCCGCCGACGACGCCGACGTGTCCATGGACCGCATGAGCGAGGAAGACCTGCTGCGCGGCCTCGAGGGGCTGAAGCCGCCGGAGGACACCGACGACGACGAGGGCCTCTGAGCCCCTCTCCGATCGCATCGCTTCAGGGCGGCCCCAGCGGCCGCCCTTTTTCGTGGCATGAAGGCACGAGGCATAGGGTCTAGACCACCAGGGCGCTTGCCGCGGTGGCCCGGCGCAATGCTATCCTGATGACCCTTCGACCGAATTTGCGACGGCGGCCCGACACCCCATGATGCGGCAATATGAGCTGGTGGAGCGCGTCAAGCGCTACAACCCGAAGGCCGACGAGGCCCTGCTCGACCGTGCCTATGTGTATGCCATGCTGGCCCACGGCAGCCAGACGCGCGCCTCGGGCGATCCCTATTTCTCCCATCCGCTGGAAGTCGCGGCCATCCTCACCGACCTGAAGCTGGACGACGCCACCATCGTCGCCGCCCTGCTGCACGACACGATCGAGGACACCGACGCCACCAAGGACGACATCCGCGACAAGTTCGGCGCCAATATCGCCGAACTTGTCGACGGCCTGACGAAGCTGAAGAAGCTCGATCTCGTCTCCAAGCAGGCGGTGCAGGCGGAGAACCTCAGGAAGCTGCTGCTCGCCATCACCTCCGACGTGCGGGTGCTGCTGGTGAAGCTCGCCGACCGGCTGCACAACATGCGCACGCTGCACTACGTGCCGCCGGCCAAGCGCGACCGCGTCGCCCAGGAGACCCTCGACATCTATGCGCCGCTCGCCGGCCGCATGGGCATGCACGACATGCGCGAGGAACTGGAGGACCTGGCCTTCCGCCAGATCAACCCGGAGGCCTATGAGGCGCTCGTCAGCCGGCTCGCCCGCCAGCGCGACGCCATGGGCAAGGTCATCGAGGAGATCGAGACTCAGCTGGCCCGCAAGCTCGCCGGCGAGGGCATCAGCGCCGAGGTCACCGGGCGGCAGAAGAAGCCCTATTCGATCTACCGCAAGATGGAGCGCAAGTCGGTCTCCTTCGAGCAGCTCTCCGACATCGTCGCCTTCCGCATCCTCGTCGACACGATTGCCGACTGCTACCGCGCGATCGGCATCATCCACACCACCTGGCCGGCGGTGCCGCTGCGCTTCAAGGACTACATCTCGACGCCCAAGGGCAACGACTACCGCTCCATCCACACGACCGTCATCGGCCCCGAGAGCCAGCGCGTGGAGATGCAGATCCGCACCCGCCAGATGCACGACATTGCCGAATACGGCATCGCCGCCCACGCGCTCTACAAGGATGGCGCCGCCGACAGCGCCTCCTCGGAGAGCAGCGCCTATGCCTGGCTGCGCCACACGGTGGACATGCTGGCGCATGGCGACAACCCCGAGGAGTTCCTCGAGCACACCAAGCTCGAGCTGTTCTCCGACCAGGTCTATTGCTTCACGCCCAAGGGCCGCCTCATCGCGCTGCCACGCAAGGCCAACTGCATCGACTTTGCCTATGCGGTCCACACCGACATCGGTAATCAGTGCTCCCGCGCCCGCATCAACGGCGTCGAGCGGCCGCTGGTCACCGAGTTGCAGAACGGCGACGAGGTCGAGATCATCACCGACCCGAAGGCGACGCCCTCGGCGGCCTGGGAGAACATCGTCGTCACCGGTCGCGCCCGCTCGGCGATCCGCAGGGCCACCCGCATGGCGACGCGCGCGCAATATCTGGAGCTCGGCCGGCGCATCGTGCAGACGCTGTTCACCCGCGCCGGCAAGCCTTTCTCCGACGACATCATCCGGCAGGGCCTGAAGCGCCTCGCTCGTGCCGGTGTCGAGGACGTCTTCTCCGCGGTCGGCCGCGACGAGATCCCCGCCGAGGACGTGCTGAAGTCGGTCCATCCCGACTTCAGGGCGGACATCCCCCTCGGGCCCAAGCCCACCGCCGAATGGTTCGGCGTCGGCGGCGAGACGGCGCTGAAGTTCCAGGTGCCGGAATCGGAGGGCGCCATCCCCATCCGCGGCATCAACTTCGACCTGCCGGTGCATTTCGCCCGCGAGGGCGGGGCGGTGCCGGGCGACCGCATCGTCGGCATCATGACGCCGGGCGAGGGCATCACCATCTATCCCATCCAGTCGCCGGCGCTCGCCGCCTATGACAACGAGCCGGAGCGCTGGCTCGACGTGCGCTGGGATGTCGACGAGGGCAAGCGCGCCCGCTATCCCGCCCGCATCGCGGTGAAATCGCGCAACGCCCCGGGCTCGCTCGCCGGCGTCACCCAGGTCATCGCCGACAATGACGGCAACATCGACAACCTCAGGATGCAGCGCTCGGCCGCCGACTACACCGACGTCGTCATCGACCTCGAGGTCTGGGACCTCAAGCACCTCAACGCCATCATCGCGGGGATCAAGGGATTGCCGATCACGGCGGAGGCGGGGAGGGTGTTCGAGTAGGGGGGTGGAGCTTCAGGCCGGACTGCCCCACCGCTCCGCGCCTACTCCCTTCCGCCTCGGTGCTCGCACATGTAGGCGACCAGCAACCCATAGCTCTCCGCCGGCAGCCTGACGGCCGTCCTGTCGGCGTCCCGCATCATGGCGCAGGAGAGTGGCGCATAGGTGTCGCTCGGGCGATAGACCAGCACCCGCGCCGGCTGCGGCAGGGCGAGGACCACGGAGAGGAACGGGTCGGTCCAATCCCAGCTCATGGCCCAGGCCCGGCCGGGGCGCTGCAGTCTCTCGGGCGCCGCGCGCGGGTCCCGCGACAGGATTTCAGCATAGGCGGGCAGGAGCGCGGTCCCTCCGCGGGCGATGGCGCGGATCTCCTGCGCATAGGCGCGCCACGACAGGAGGAAGTTCGCGCCGTCCATGGCGTGGCAGGCGGTGGCGATCAGCATGGTCGCGAAGATCAGGGCCGGCGCGCGGCGGGACCGGGCCGTCGCCCACCCGACGAGACGCCGGACCGGGGCCGGTCGCCGCGCCTCCGGCAGCGACAGGACGGTCAGCACGACGAGGACGAGCGCCAGGCTCCCGAGCAGCAGCGTGCGGAAATTGTAGCGGCCGACCAGCAGGTTGTCATGCCGCCCGACGAAGGCGAGATCGGCGGCGATCAGGATGGACGCGGAGGGGATCAGGGCAAGGCCCGCGAGAGCGAGGAGCCGGGGCACCGGCGGCTCATCCGCCGCTTCCCGCCGCAGGAGCCACCAGACCGTCGCGACGCCGGCGAGGATCGCCATGCTCAGCGGCCGGATGATCCCGACCGGGTTCACCACGCCCAGCATGTTGTCAAAGAGGATGTCGCGCGTCGCGCCATGGACCGGCTGGACGAGGAGCTTGGTCGCCAGCCAGGCGAGGAGCACGGCGAGGCCGGCTGCGACCACCGTCCGCCCGGCGCGCCCGCCCGCGGCGAGGAAGGCGACCAGCAGCACGAGCAGCCCCATGCCGCCCTCGTGGGAGAAGGCGAGGGCCAGCATGAGCAGCACGGTGGGAAGGAACGCCGGCGCGCGGTTCACGCACAGATAGGCGAAGAGCGGCCAGAACAGCGCGTGGGTCACCAGCGTCTCGGACGGAAAGAACACCGAGGCGGGCAGGACGATGATTGTCGACAGCGCGCAGAACAGCAGGATGCGCCGGTTACCGGCGATCGCCCAGGTGGCGGCGAGCCCGGCCAGTGGCAGCAGCCCGAAGATCAGGCCGTAGAGGCGGATCGCATCGGACGGATCGCCCACCCGCGCCCACAGCCAGGGCGGCACGATGGTGACGAAGAAGGCGGTGGCGCGCGCCGGGATGTTGGCGAAATGCGCGCCCCAGGGATCGCCCGTCAGGAAGGCGACGGCGAAGAACCCGCCATCGGCGAAGAGTTGCACGCCGGTGACGAGATAGCCTGTGAGGATGGCGAGCGAGACGCCGAGCGCGATCCACGGCGCGGAGCGCAGCAGCCGCGATTCCACCGGCGCGTTGATGTCGTCCGCCGGATCGAGGCGGGCGGTCGCGTGCGGCGCCGGAGGGCTCGGGCTGTGCATGGCGGCGATACGCGGACTTCCAGGATGGGCGACACGTGGGGTTCCGCCGTTCCTAACAGGTCAACGGCAACTGCCAAGGCCCATCCGCGACGCCGGCCCCCACAGCCTCATTGACTCGCCCACCCCTTTCATCGTCTCTCCCCCTCGAACCACGACGGACGCCTGACCCATGACCCCTGACGACGTGCTCGCCGAATTCCGCGCCGCGGGCGCCCTGCTCGAAGGCCATTTCATCCTGTCCTCGGGACGGCGTTCGCCGGTCTTCCTGCAGAAGATGTTCGTCTTCATGGACCCGGAGCGCACCGCGCGACTCTGCGCCGCGCTCGCCGCCAAGGTGAAGGAGCGCTTCGGCCGCATCGACTACGTCGTCTCGCCCGCCGTCGGCGGCATCGTGCCGGGCTACGAGACCGCCCGCCAGCTCGGCGCCAAGGCGATCTTCGTCGAGCGCGAGAACGGCGAGTTCAGGCTGCGCCGCGGCTTCGAGATCCCGGCCGGCGCCCGCGTGCTGGTGGTCGAGGACATCGTCACCACGGGACTGTCGACGCGCGAGTGCCTCGCCGCCATCGCCGGCCATCCCGGCGAGACGGTGGGCGCGGCGGTGCTGGTCGACCGCTCCGGCGGCAAGGTCGATGTCGGCGTGCCGCTGGTCTCGCTGCTCTCCTGGTACGTGCCGGACTACGCCCCCGACGCCCTGCCGCCGGAGCTCAGCAGCCTGCCCGCCGTGAAGCCGGGTTCGCGCGGCATCCAGGGGGCGACGGCGTGAGCGCGCCCGCGCCGACGGACGAGCTCCCGCCCTCGCGGACGCGCCTCCTCGTCGGGCTCTTCGTCATCGTGGTCGGCCTCGTGGTCCTCGCCCCCAACGCCTGGCCGGTGCTGCGGCACTGGCAGGCGAGCGGCGGCGAGGCGGTCACCGCCCGCTGGGTGACCTCGGAGACGGCCACCTCGTCGCGCGACACGGTGGGCGTGCCGGTCTTCGTCTTCGAGCGGCGCATCGGCCCGATGCTGCAGGAGTGCCGCGTGCCGCTGGTCCAGTACCGCCATGCGCCGGGCGGCAAGCCTGTCCGTGAGACGCTGCGCGTCGTGGCGGGCGCGCGCTGCGACGACATCGTCGTCCTCGACGATTTCCCGCGCGAGCGGCTGCCGCTGATCCTGCTCGGCCTCCTCCTGACCCTCGGCGGCCTCGCCCTGACCTGGATCGCCGCCCGGAGGGCGCCCGCGTGATCATCGGCATCGGCTCCGACCTCTGCGACATCCACCGCATCGAGAAGTCGCTGGAACGGCATGGCGAGCGCTTCACGCGCCGCCTGTTCACCGATGTCGAGCGGGCGCGGGCGGAGGGCCGGGCGCAGCCCGCGGCGACCTACGCCAAGCGCTTCGCCGCCAAGGAGGCCTGCTCCAAGGCGCTCGGCACCGGCATCTGGCGCGGCGTGTTCTGGAAGGACATGGGGGTCGCCAATATGCCCTCGGGCCAGCCGACCATGATCCTCACCGGCGGCGCGCTGGAGCGGCTGAAGGCCATCACGCCGGCCGGCCACGAGGTGGTGATCCACCTGACGATCACCGACGACTTTCCTATGGCGCAGGCCTTCGTCATCCTCGAGGCGCGCCCGATGCCGTGAGCTGCCCGATGAACCGACGTTCATCGGCCCGCCATAGCTGCGTCACCGTTCATTCAGAGCGGGTTCAGCACGGAACTTCTAGGGTCCCTCAACGTTTGATAGGGGAAGCTTGAGGTCGAGGCGCGTCGCGCCACGGGCTCCCAGGCAAACGGAAAGGGGCATTGTCATGCTTTCCAATAAGTTCAAGGCCACTGTCGCGGCGTTCGTCGTCGCCGCCAGTGTCGCAGCCGTCGCCGCTCCCGCCGAGGCCCAGTATCGCCGCCATCGTGGCGACCGCGGTGCCGCCATTGGCGCGGGCATCGCGCTCGGCGTCATCGGTCTCGGCGCGGCGGCGATTGCCGCCGACCAGCGTCGCCAGGCCTATGATGACTACTACGGTCCGGGTTACGGCTATTACGGCCGTCCGGGCTACTATTACGAGGCGCCGCCGCGCGTCTATTACGAGGCGCCGCGTCGGGCCTACCGCCGTGGTCCGGCGGTGGATGACCGCTACCCCCACACGTTCCGCGAATATCAGTGATCGCGGAACGCCGGTTCCCGAGATGACGACGGCCCCCTCGCGGGGGCCGTTTTCGTGTCAGCCGGCCAGCGTCAGCACCAGCGGGATGGTCAGGACCGCGATCAGCGTCTGCACGGTCAGGATCTCCGCCATCAGCGGCGCGTCGCCGCCCATCTGGCGGGCGAGGATATAGGACCCGGAGGCAGTCGGCATGGCGGCCGACAGGATGGCTACCTGCAGCGCAACACCGGAGACGCCGAGAAGCATGGCGATGCCGCCAGCCATGGCGGGCATCAACGCCAGCTTCAGGGCGGTGGTGATCCAGGTGATGGCGCGCGGCTTCAGGGCGGCCTTCACGTCGAGGCCTGCGCCGACCAGCAGCAGGCCGGTGCCCAGCGCCGCCGCGCCGAGGATGTCGCCGAAGCGCATGGCGATGACCGGCAACGGAATGCCGATCATGTTGATGATGATGCCGATCCCCGACGACCAGACGAAGGGATTGGTGATGATGGCCTTGAGCGTCGGACCGAGCACGATCGGCTTGTCCTGCGCATAGTGCTGCAGCATGACGACGGCGAGCACGTTGAGCAGCGGGATCATCGCCGCCACCGAGATGGCGGTCAGCGTCAACCCGACCTGGCCGTAGAGCGCGCCGGCCGTGGCGATGGCGACGAAGGAGTTCCACCGCGTCGCGCCCTGGAACACCGAGGTGAAGGCCGGGCCGTCCATGCCGAGCGTGCGCGCCAGCAGCGGGCGGAGCGCCAGAAGGATCACCGTCATGCAGAGGATGCCGGCGATCAGCGCGAATCCCATGGCGACGACCGGCACGCTACGCAGGTCCGCCTTCGCCATGGTCATGATGATCATGGCCGGGAAGAAGACGTAGTAGGTGGCGCGTTCGAGCCCGCGCCAGCCGGCCTCCTCCATCAGCGGCATCGCCTTCAGCCAGGCGCCAAGCACGATGATGAGGAAGACCGGGGTGAGGCTGGCGATGATGGGGAACATGGCGGAACCGGCGGCGGGGGAGGCGTCTTGCATCACGATGCGGCCCGGCGCGCAACCGTGCCGGATGCATGAGGGGTGCGCCGGCTCCGTCGTCCTGTCCGGAACACGGCGCCCGGCATCCGGACGGTGCGTCCTTCGAGGCTCGGGCCAGGGCCCTCGCATCTCAGGATGAGGAGGCTGGTGCCATGCAGCGACGCCGAAGCGGCACAGCGGGCAAGGCTGCGTTCGATCGGTGCAACCCGCGCCACTCCTCATCCTGAGGTGCGAGCCCCGGCGATGCATCAGCATCGTCCGGCGGCGAGCCTCGAAGGACGCACTTGGATTGTGCAGGGCGCCCGCCCCCTCACTTCTCCAGGAAGTCGAAGTCGCAGCCTTTGTCGGCCTGGGTCACGTGGTCGAGATAGAGCTTCTTGTAGCCGCGCTGGCGCTCGCGCATGTGCTTCGGCTTCCGCCACGCCTTGCGGCGCAGCGCCAGTTCCTCCTCCGACACGAGCAGGTCGACACGCCGGTTCGGCACGTCGAGGCTGATGCGGTCGCCGGAGCGCACAAGAGCGAGCGGCGAGCCTTCGGCGGCCTCGGGCGTGACATGGAGAACGATGGTGCCATAGGCGGTGCCGGACATGCGCGCATCCGAGATGCGGATCATGTCGGTGACGCCCTGTTGCGCCAGCTTCTTCGGGATCGGCAGCAGCCCCGCTTCCGGCATGCCGGGATGGCCCTTCGGCCCGGCATTGCGCATGACGAGGATGTCGTCGGCGGTGACGTCGAGGTCGGGATCGTCGATGCGGTTGGTCATGTCCTCGACGTCCTCGAAGACCACGGCGCGGCCAGTATGGACCATCAGCTTCGGCGTCGCCGCCGCCGCCTTGATCACCGCCCCGCCGGGCGCCAGCGAACCCCGAAGCACGGCGTGCGCGCCGGTCTTCTTCAGGGGCTGGCCGAGCGAGCGGATGATCGTCTGTCCCGGCACCTGCTCGGCGCGGTCCACCCAGTCGCCGAGCCTTTCGCCGGTCACCGTGGGAGCGTCGAGGTCGAGATGGTCCTTCAGTTCCTGCAGAAGCCGCGGCATGCCCCCCGACCAGTGGAAATGCTCCATGTAGTTGGAGCCGGCGGGCTTCAGGTCGAGCAGCACCGGCACCTCGCGGCCGAGCCGGTCGAGTTCATCCAGATCCCACGTCAGGCCGAGCCGGCCGGCGATGGCGGCGAGATGGACGATCGCATTGGTCGAGCCGCCGATGGCTTGCAGCACCACCATGGCGTTGCGGAGGGACGCCTGGGTCATCACGTCGCGCGGCTTGCGGCCGGCGGCCGCCATCTTCACGGCCTCGCGGCCGGAGGCCTCCGCCGCGCGGATGCGGTCGGCGTGGGTGGCGGGAATGGTGCCGGTATGGGGCAGGGCCATGCCGAGCGCCTCGGTGAGGCAGCCCATGGTGGAGGCCGTGCCCATGACCATGCAGGTGCCGACGGTGGGCGCGAGGCGCCCCGAGACCGCCTCGATCTCGGCCGCGTCGATCGTGCCGGCGCGGTGCATGGCCCAGAGGCGGCGGCAGTCGGTGCAGGCGCCGAGCACCTCGCCCTTGTAGTGGCCGACCAGCATGGGCCCTGTGATGAGCTGGATCGCCGGCACGTCGGCGGAGGCGGCGCCCATCAGCTGCGCCGGCACGGTCTTGTCGCAGCCGCCGATCAGCACCACCGCGTCCATCGGCTGGGCCCGGATCATCTCCTCGGTGTCGATGGCCATGAGGTTCCTGAGGAACATCGAGGTCGGGTTGGAGAAGCTCTCGTGGATCGAGACGGTCGGGAAGGCGAAGGGCAGGCCGCCCGACAGCATGACGCCGCGCTTCACCGCCTCGACCAGTTGCCGGACGTTGCCGTGGCAGGGATTGTAGTCGGAATAGGTGTCGGTGATGCCGATGATCGGCCGGTCGAGCGCATCGTCCGAGAAGCCCGCCGCCTTGATGAAGGCCTTGCGCAGGAACAGCGAGAAGCCGGGGTCGCCATAGGCGGTGAGCCCCTTGCGCATGCCGCGCGGCGCCTTGGATCTGCTGGTCGGGCTTTTCGCCATGGTTTTTGTCCTCTCCTGGAATCGCACCAAAGCACGGAGCGGCGCGTTGCGGGAGGGTTCCTGCCGAAGGCCAGTCGCGCGCAAGGCGCTCGTCGGCGCCTGTCTGCCTCAGCGGCTGCCCTGGTCGGCCAGCGCCCGCTCGACCGTCTCAGGGGCGTGGTCGATGACCCTGAGCAGATTGACCGCGATGCGGTCGGGCCGGCGCCGCTTCTGTTCCCAGTCCCTCACGGTCGCCGCCGACAGCCCGAAGCGCTTGGCGAATTTGTCCTGGGACAGCTTGAGCCGCTTGCGAATGGCTGCGACATCGATGTCCTCGGCCTCGTAGCGCCTGCCAGGAGTCATTTCGCCGCGGGCGATCGCAAGAGCTTCCGTTGCGCTCTGGACAAGTCGCGATCCGAGTTTCGACATATCGACCTATCTCCTTGCCGGTCGTGCTTTGTAGCTCGCCGCGATCGTGGGCAGGATGCTCGCGAGTTCGTTGCGTTCGGCCTTCGAAAGGTTGGCCTTCTCGCCCTTGCCGTAGATCGCGAGAAGGAAGACCGGCACGTCATCCCCGCCGAAGTAGTGGATGGTCCGGTCTCCGCCGCTCTTTCCCGACCCGGGGGCGGGCGAAGCGCATCTTGCGTGCGCCCCCGGACCCCGGAATGAGATCGCCACCCAGCGGATCGGCCGCAATGACGGTGGCAATGTGCTGCAGTTCCTCCTCCGTGAGGCCGGCGCGCTTTGCATCGTTCTCAAACGTCGGTGTGGCCAGCACGCCATGCATATCTCGACTATACGGCGTAGCCGTATATTTTGCAATCGACCTGATCCATCCCGGTTGAGGCGGATGCCGCCAACCTCTAGGACCACCCCATGCTCTACTTCGCCTACGGCTCCAACATGCATGTCCCCCAGATGGCCCGGCGCGCGCCCCGCGCCCGGCCGGTCGGCATTGGCCGTCTGGACCATCACCGCATTTTCTTCACTTCCGATGGCTACGCCGCCGTACGCGACCGGCGCGGGGCGCATGTCTGGGGCGTGGTCTGGCGCATCGAGGCGCGCGACGTCGCCGTCCTCGACCGCTACGAGGGCGTCGACGAGGGCTGGTACGTGAAGCGGGTGGTCCCGGTCCGCATGGCGGCCGGCACAGTCTCCTGCCTCGTCTATCACGGCGGCGATGTCAGCGAGGGCCTGAGGCCGCGGCGGCGCTATTTCCACGAGGCGGTCGTCGGCTCGGCGCTCGCCTGGAACCTTCCGGCCCGCTATACCGCGGGCTTCGGCCGTTTCGCGCGGCACGGCTTTCGAGGCTGACCCCCCATGAGCATGCTTGCCCATCTGCTCTCGCGTTTCGTCAGGAATGGCCGGCTGACGGTCATCCACCACGATGGCGCGACCGAGAGCTTCGGCTCCGGCGAGAACGGCCCCGACGTGACAGTGAAGCTGCATGATGCGCGGGTGCAGCGCGAGCTGTTCTTCAATCCGGAGCTCGCCTCGGCCGAGGCCTACATGGATGGCCGCCTGACCATCGAGGGCGGGGCCAAGGTGCTCGACCTGCTGACGCTGTTTTCGGTGAACCGCGCCGGCCTCGGTTCCCACCCGGTCCAGCAGGCGCTGCGCAAGGTGTGGCGGGCGCTGAAGCGGCGCCACCAGTCGAACAAGGTGGGGCAGGCGGCGGCCAATGTGTCGAGCCACTACGACCACCCGCGGGCCTTCTACGAGCTCTGGCTCGACGAAACGATGAGCTATTCCTGCGCCTACTTCGAGCGCCCCGACATGGCGCTGAAGGACGCGCAGATCGCCAAGATGCGCCACATCGCGGCCAAGCTCGCCATCGAGCCGGGCATGACGGTCGCCGAGATCGGCTCGGGCTGGGGCGGGCTTGCGACCTATCTCGCCGCCGTCTGCGGGGCGAAGGTGACGGCCATCAACGTCTCGCCGGACCAGCTCGCCGCCTCGAAGGACCGCGTTAACAAGGCGGGCGTCGCCGACCGCGTCACCTTTTTCGAGAAGGACTATCGCGAACTCACCGGCACCTTCGACCGCGTCGTCTCGGTCGGCATGATGGAGCATGTCGGCGTCAACCACTTCGACGACTACTTTTCCACCGTGAAGCGGCTCTGCGGCCGCGACGGCTATGCGATGATCCATGCCATCGGCCGCATGTCGCCGCCCGGCACCACGGCGCCCTTCATCCGCAAATACATCTTCCCCGGCGGCTACGTGCCGGCGCTCTCCGAGGTCTTCGCCTCCACCGAGCGCTGCGGCTTGTGGGTGGACGACTGCGAGGTGCTGCGCCTCCACTACTACTGGACCATCAAGGCCTGGCGGGAGAATTTCGAGGGCGTCCGGGATCAGGTCGTCGCCATGCAGGGAGAGCGCTTTGCCCGCATGTGGGAGTTCTACCTCGCCGCCGTCGAACTCGGCTTCCGCGATGGCTCCAACATGGTCTACCAGCTCCTCCTCTCCGAGAGGCGCGACGCTGTGCCGGTGACGCGCGACTTCATCACCGAGCGGGAACAGGCGCTGAAGGGACAGGAGGCCGTGCTGCCGTGGCGATCCACCTGACCATATCAGGCCGCGTCCAGGGCGTCGGCTATCGCCAGTGGTTCAAGCGCCGGGCCGACGCGCTTGGTATCACCGGCTGGGTGCGCAACCGCAGCGACGACACGGTCGAGGCGCTGATCTTTGCGGGCGACGAGGTCCGCGAGCAGCTCCTCCGTGACGCGATGAACGGCCCGGCGGGTGCCAAGGTGGATGCCATCGACGAGAAGGCGATCACCTTCAGCCATCCCGAACGCGAGCAGGTCGACGGCTTCGAGATCCGGCCGACGGTGTGAGGCCTCCGGCCTCGAGTCGGGGGCTCCGGACCTGCAAGCCAGAAGGGCGTCCTTCGAGGCTCGCTGCCGCTCGCACCTCAGGATGAGGAGGGTTGTGCATGGCACTTCGGACGCATGAGGCGGGGCCGCCAAATGCGACACGGATGCAGGTCACTGCCACCCTCATCCTGAGGTGTGAGCGCCCGGCGATGCGTCAGCATCGTCCGGCAGCGAGCCTCGAAGGACGCACTTGGCTGGCGCAAGGCATTCCCGCTGCAACAGCATGTCTCCGCATCAGCGGCCGTGCGGTGTCAGTGTCCCTCCGGCCCCCAGATCGCCTCTTCGCTGAACCCCAGCTCCGAAAACTCCACCGCCCGCAGCGGCGCCTCGCCGATCGAGAAGAACTCGTCGAGCTGCGGCGGCTTCACCGCCGTTCCCGCCAGCATGGCATGGGCCTGACCGCGATGGTGCACCTGGTGCTGGAAGAGGTGCATGAGCAGGCGGTCGCGCCGCTCCACCTGGACGCGCCTGATGCGGTTCACATGCACGTCCTCGCCGAGGGAGGCTTCGGTCAGTGCCTCGCAGACGGCGACGAGCCGGCGGTCGACGGCG
The DNA here is from genome assembly GCF_053471285.1 of Phreatobacter aquiterrae. Classification (NCBI taxonomy): domain Bacteria; kingdom Pseudomonadati; phylum Pseudomonadota; class Alphaproteobacteria; order Hyphomicrobiales; family Phreatobacteraceae; genus Phreatobacter; species Phreatobacter aquiterrae. Next base: position 73,358 of record NZ_JBJPHW010000005.1, read on the forward strand.
GCCTGTTCGCGCTTCAGATCGGCGAGAAGGGGGCAGGGGATCTCGACCTCCCAGGCCCTTGGCCCGAGATCGCCGCCCTCCAGCGCGTCGACATAGAACCAGTCGATGGTCAGGTTGTGGTTCAGCGTCGCCGCGAGGCTCGGGAAGAAGCTGGTGCGGGTCGCGGCGAACGCCTCGGGCGTCAGCGCCGCGCAGGCCGTCAGCAGGCGGTGGTTGGCCCAGGCGTTGTTGTAAGCCATGGCGCGGAAGGTCTGCACGTTCGAGGCGGGCATGGCGGGTCCTCCTGTCAGGCGGCGGAGGCGCTCTCGCGGGCGTCCATCGTCGGTCCGAAACGATCCTCGAAAGCGGTTCGCAGGATGGCATCAACCTCCGGCATGGTCACCGGCAGGCCGAGATCGACGAGGCTGCTGACGCCATAGCGCGGATCGGCGATGCCGCAGGGCACGATGCCGTCGAAATGGGAGAGGTCGGGCTCGACGTTGAGCGAGATGCCGTGCAGCGTCACCCAGCGCTTCACGCGGATGCCGATGGCGGCGATCTTGTCCTCGAAATCATTGCCCTTGTCCGGGCGGCCGACCCAGACGCCGACGCGGTCCTCGCGCCGCTCGCCGCGGATGTTGAAGGCGGCGAGCGTGCCGATGATCCAGTCCTCAAGAGCCGCCACGAAGACCCTTAGATCCCGCCTGCGGCGGTTGAGGTCGAGCATGACATAGGCCACGCGCTGGCCGGGGCCGTGATAGGTCATCTGGCCGCCGCGGCCGGCCTCGAACACCGGGAACCGCGCGTCGATGACGCCATCCGCTTTCGCCGAGGTGCCGGAGGTGTAGAGCGGCGGGTGCTCGAGGAGCCAGACGCGCTCTCTGGCCGTGCCGGCGGCAATCGCCGCGACATGGGCCTCCATCGCCGCCAGCGCCTCCTCGTAAGGGACCGGCGCGTCGCTGATCACCCATTCCACCGGCGGGGCATCGGCGGGCGCGGCGAGTTGCAGCACCAGATTGGCACGGTCGTTTACCACTCGTTCACCATGTTTCGTCAGGGTGTCCCTGAACCCCGTGAAGTGCATTTGGCATAAGGCGACATGGCCCAGCTCGAAACCGTCTCTCTCGATATCTCCGTGGTCCTCGGCACGACGGTCATGCCGATCCACCAGATGCTCCGCATGGCCCGCGGCGCCATCATCGAACTCGATGCCACGGAGGATGACGAGGTGCAAATCCTCGCCAACGACATGCCGATCGCCCGCGGGCAGGTGGTCATCAACGGCAACCGCATCGGCGTGCAGATCACCGAGATGCTGCCGCGCCCGCTCGAACTGCGCTGATAGTTGACTCCGTCAAGTAACAGGTGAAGTCTCCGGTTGTCCGGAGGCTTCATGTGATGGCTGTCGACCTCGATTCCCAGATCGCCGCGGTGCGCGGCTTCAACCGCTCCTACACCCGCGCCATCGGGCTGCTCGGCCGCTACCTCGGCGGGTCCTGGTCGCTGACTGAGGCGCGCGTCCTCTACGAGCTGTTCACGCGCGAGGGGCTGTCCGCCAGCGAGCTCGGCGAAGAGCTCGGCCTCGACGCCGGCTATCTCTCCCGCATCCTGAAGCGCTTCGAGGCGGATGGGCTGCTCGGCCGCACGCCATCGAGGGAAGACGCCCGCCGTCAGGTGCTGGCGCTGACCGAGGCCGGCCGGCAGACCTTCGCGCCCTATGACCGCGCCTCCCGCGAGGAGGTGGCGGCCATGCTGGCGCGGCTTGGGCCCGGCGATCGCGATCGTCTCGTCGGCGCCATGGCGACCGTGCGCGGTCTGGTCGCGGGGGAAAAGGCGGAAGTCGTCATCCGTCGCCACCAGCCCGGCGATATCGGCGCGATCGTCGCCGGACAGGCGCGGGTCTATGCGCGGGAATATGGCTGGAACGACGATTTCGAGGCGCTTGTCGCCGAAATTGGCGCAGCCTTCCTGAAGGACAACGACCCGGCGAGGGAGCGCGCCTTCATCGCGGAGCGCGCCGGCGAGGTGGTGGGCTCGGTGTTCTGCGTCGACGGCGGCGCGGGCATCGCCAAGCTGCGCATGCTCTATGTCGATGCCTCCATGCGCGGCAGCGGCCTCGGCCGCCGGCTGGTCAGGGAGTGCATCACCTTCGCGATGGGAGCCGGCTATTCCGGCATGACGCTGTGGACGAATGACTGCCTCGTCGCCGCCCGGCGCATCTATGTGGACGAGGGCTTCGTGCTGGCCGCCGAGGAGAAGCATCATTCCTTCGGCGTCGACCTCGTCGGGCAGAACTGGACGCTGGATTTCGCCGACAAGGGCTGAGACGGGTGCGTTGGGCTGGCTGACGCTGGCACAGAGGCAGAGCGTCCTTCGAGGCTCGCTGTCGCTCGCACCTCAGGATGAGGAGGGCGGTGGACTGCATGGAAGTCGGCGGAATGCGCAAGACCTTGCGCCTGGTCTTCGCTGATGCCAGTCACGCCCGTCCTCATCCTGAGGTGCGAGCGACAGCGATGCGCCAGCATCGTGCGGAAGCGAGCCTCGAAGGACGTACTTCGGCCATGCAAGCGGGCGTCCATTTGACCTACCGCCCTTCAAACTCCCCGTAGCCCAGCCGGTCGAGAAAGCCCTGCAGAATGTAGGCGGCGGCCATCTTGTCCACGAGCTCGGCGCGGCGGGCGCGCGAGGCGTCGGCCTCCAGCAGCGTGCGGGTGACGGCGGCGGTCGACATGCGCTCGTCCCAGAAGACGATCGGCAGGTCGGTCTTCGGCACGAGATTGCGCACGAAGGCGCGTGTCGACTGGGCGCGCGGCCCCTCGGTGCCGTCCATGTTCTTCGGCAGGCCGATGACGAGCGCGCCGGCATCGTGCCTGGCCGCAAGGCCGAGCAGGGCGACGACGTCGGGCGTGAACTTCACCCGCCTGATCGTCTCCAGCGGCGTGGCGATGGTCCACATGACGTCGGAGAGTGCGAGGCCGATGGTCTTGGTGCCGAGGTCGAGGCCCAGCAGCCGGCGGCCGGGGGCGACCGCGTCGCGAAGGTCCCTGGGTTCGACGATGGCCATTCCCGGTCCCGAATCCTTGTCGCTGCATTGAGGGCGTCACGCGGCAGCCTATACTCCGCTTCGACCGCCACTCCCATCCGGTCTCCGCAGGAGGAACCCCATGAAGCTCACCTGGTTCGGCCATTCGGCCTTCCGTCTCGATTTCGGCGCGTCGGTCGTGCTGATCGACCCCTTCCTGACCGGCAACCCGTCCTTCACCGGCAACCGCGCCGAGGCCATTGCAGGCGCCACCCACGTGCTGCTGACCCACGGCCATTCGGACCATGTCGGCGACACGCTGGCGATCGCCGCCGAGACCGGCGCCAAGGTCGTCACCAACTACGACCTGTGCATGTATCTGGCGCACAAGGGCCTCAAGGCCTTCGATCCGATGAACACGGGCGGCACCACCGACCAGGGAGACTTCACGGTGACGCTGACCAATGCGCTGCATTCCTCCGCCGATTTCCACGACGGGGTCAGCCATGCGCTGGGCAACCCGAACGGCCTCATCATCAAGCAGAAGGGCGGCGTGGCGCTCTATGCGATGGGCGACACCGACATGATGCCGGACATGGGCCTCATCGCCGAGTACCACAGGCCGACCCACGCGCTGGTGCCGATCGGCGACCGCTTCACCATGGGCGGCGATGCCGCCGCCTTCGCCTGCCGCAAGTTCTTCACCTTCGACACGGTGATCCCGTGCCACTATGCGACCTTCGGCCTGCTCGACCCGACCGCCGACAAGTTCGTGGCCGGCATGGCGGGCTCGAAGACGAAGGTGGCGGTGCCGAAGTCCGGCGGAACGGTGGAGCTCTGATCAGTTCGCCAGCAGCAGATACAACCGCTGAGGCCGACCTTATGGTGCGGAAACCGCAAATCACGGTCAGCATTGTCTTCGATTTGACGCAGGCGCCCCGTCCGAAGCTTGAACCCCTCATATTATATTATGGTGAGGCGCTTTGGGACGAGTTTCGAGAGGAGCCAAGGGTGTCGATATCATTCGATGACATTGACAAGGTGCGCGATCGACTGTCGTTCACAGCGACATCTCTGACCGTTGCGAAACGTGCGGCGTTCATTGCCGAGAGATTGCTTTCCAAGTCGAACCTGGTTGGACAGGTAACAATCTCGGCCATGGATGTGGCTTAGCGGGGTTGGGCTCGAAGACGAAGGTGGCGGTGCCGAAATTGGGCGGGACCGTCGAACTCTGAGTCCATCAATGCACAACGCCCGCCTGAGGGGCGGGCGTTGCAGCTTCCGGCAATGCGCCGGAGGTCAGCGGAAGCCGCGGATCATCTGCATGAACCGCGCCTGTTCAGACGGATCGTCCTTGAACAGGCCGGTGAAGCCGGTGGTGATGGTCGAGACGCCCTGCTTCTGCACGCCGCGCATCGACATGCACATGTGCTCGGCCTCGACCAGGACCGCGAGGCCGCGGGGCCTCAGGCTCTCCTCGATGGCGCCGACGATCTCGGCCGTCATGTTCTCCTGCGTCTGCAGGCGGCGGGCGTAGATATCGACGACCTTGGCGAGCTTGGACAGGCCCACCACGCCCTCGCGGGGGTAATAGGCGATGTGCGCCCGGCCGCTGATCGGCACGATATGGTGCTCGCAATGCGAGAAGAACGGGATGTCGCGGACGAGCACGACGTCGCCGTAGCCGCCGACCTCCTCGAAGACCGTGCCGAGTTCCTTGGCGGCCGACAGGCCATAGCCGCGGAAGAGATCCTCCCAGGCCTTCACCATGCGGCGCGGCGTGTCGACGAGACCCTCGCGGTCCGGATTGTCGCCGACCCATTCGATGAGGGTGCGGACGGCGGCTTCGGCCTCTTCGCGGCTCGGGCGGCGACGGCGCGGAGCATCCGCGACCTTCTGGAGGGGAAGGGTCGTCACGACGGCATCCATGGCACTCAACTCCGTGTGGAACGTTTCCTGTTACGCCTGATGAGAACGTTCCGGATCGGGTTTGGCGCACAGCAGAAATGTGCGACAAGTTGCCACAGTCCGTCGTCGCTCCCTCCAGAACCCGATCTTCCGCCGGGCTTTAACGCCTTCCTGAGACGCATATATGATGGTCGGGCCTGAACGCGCCATGAACGAACGTTCATCTTGGCCGATGGAGCGAAGCCTTTGCTCGACGACGTCTATAACAAGCGCATTCTGGAACTGGCGGCGACGATTCCGCGTCTCGGGCGCCTCGCCGCGCCGGATGCCACCGCCACGGCCCATTCGAAACTCTGCGGCTCGACGGTCACCGTCGACATCGCCATGGACGGCGACGTGGTCGCCGATTTCGCCCATGACGTGAAGGCCTGCGCCCTCGGCCAGGCGTCGTCCGCCATCATGGCAAGCCATATCGTCGGCGCGACCGCCGCAGAACTCCGGGCGCTGCGCGATGATGTCAGGCGCATGCTGAAGGACAACGGGCCGGCGCCGGGAGGCCGCTGGGCCGACATCGCCGTGCTGGAGCCGGTGCGCGACTTCAAGGCGCGTCACGCCTCGACGCTCCTGACCTTCGACGCGGTGGTCGATGCCCTCGGGAAGGTCGAGGCGGCCAGATCCGGCGCGACAAGGGCTGCGGCCCCGGCCTGATGGGCGCCGACCGCGATCTCGACCGCCTGTTCGACGACTGGAGGCCGCGGCGGTGGCCGCGGCTCGCCGGCCATGGCCTGCTGCGCACCTACCAGCTGACCATCTCCATGCTCGTCGGCCGCTGGTGCCGGCACATGCCGACCTGCTCGGCCTACATGGACGAGGCGGTGATGCGCCATGGTCTGTGGGCCGGCGGCTGGATGGGCCTCGCCCGGCTCTGCCGCTGCCACCCCTACGGCACCTCCGGCATCGACAACCCGCCGCTGGAGCGACCGGCCGGCGCGCGGTGGTACCTGCCCTGGCGCTTCGGAAGCTGGCGCTGGCGGCGCGGCAGGCCGGTCTGCGAGGCGGTGGAGCCTCACCAGGGCTGATCGCGGGTAACAATCCCGTGCATCTCAAGGAAGCCACGGTCCGGGTAGAAGGGCGCGTAGCGCTCGCCGTCGAGGAAGTCCGCGAGCGTCGGCTCGATGCCCATCTCGCCGAGATAGGCGCGCACCCGGACGAGGGCGGCGGATGTGAGCCGCGCCCGCATCGCGTCGGGAAAGGGCTCGGCGGCCGGCCCCGGAAAGGCCAGCGGCTGGATGGAGACGACCGCGCCGGGGGCGACCGCCCGCTCGGTGCCGGCGAGCAGCAGGTAGAGGCAGGCGCCGTGGCAGGCGCCGTCGAGGCCCGGTGCCGGCACCAGGCCCGAACGGTCGGTTCGTGCGACGACGGTGGCGAGCCCGGCGCGACGCATGAGGCGGCCGAGCGCCATGGCGGCCTCGACGACTCCGCCGTCCGAATGGATCAGAACGGGCGGCTTCCCGCTCCCAAGCGCCTGCACAGCTTCGAGGAAGGCGAGGGGCGTCGCCGCGAGAATGGCGCCCTCGGCCGCAATCCAGCGCGAGCAGCCCGGCCCGCAGGCGTCCGTCTCGCCCTGCGTCAGCGTGAAGGCCATGGCGGCAACCTGCGGCCTGCCCGGCATGGGGTCTTCGCCATGGGCCGGCAGCGCACCGGCGGCGAGCATGAGGAGGACAGGGATGAGTCGGCGGAGGGTTTGCATGCGGCGAGGCTAGCGGCCCTGCCGCCCCCGGCAAGTCGCGAGCGCATTGCCCTTGCTCCGCGGCTCGGCTATTCCCGCTTCGTCCCGCGCCGGATGCCGCCATGTGAGCAGCAACTCCGTCGGGGGATGCCTCGATCCCGATGACCCACCCCTTACCTGCTTTGTCGGCAGGAGTGAGCGGAGAGACCCATGCCTGTCCTGACCTTCCCCGATGGCGCTGAGCGTTCCTACGATGCCGGCGTGACCGGCCTCGATGTCGCAAAGGCCATCGCCCCCTCGCTCGCCAAGAGGTCTATCGCGGTCAAGCTCGACGGCGTGGTGGCGGACCTTTCCGACCCGATCGGCGGCGATGCGAAGATCGAGTTCGTCACCCGCGACAGCCCCGAGGCTCTCGAACTGATCCGCCACGACGCGGCCCATGTCATGGCCGAGGCCGTGCAGAAGCTCTGGCCGGGAACCCAGGTGACCATCGGCCCGGTGATCGAGAACGGCTTCTACTACGACTTCTTCCGCAACGAGCCGTTCACGCCCGAGGACTTCGCGGCGATCGAGGCGGAGATGCGCAAGATCATCGCCGCCAACAAGCCCTTCACCAAGCGCGTCGTCTCGCGCGACGAGGCCATGCAGATCTTCCGCGACAAGGGCGAGGCCTTCAAGGTCGAGCTGGTCGAGGCGATCCCCGCAGACCAGCAGATCAAGCTCTACGACCAGGGCGGCTGGTTCGACCTCTGCCGCGGCCCCCACATGGCCTCCACCGGCCAGATCGGCAATTCCTTCAAGCTGATGAAGGTGGCCGGCGCCTACTGGCGCGGCGATTCCAACAATCCGATGCTGACCCGCATCTACGCCACCGCCTTCCGCACCGACGAGGAACTGAAGGCCTATCTCCACATGCTGGAGGAGGCGGAGAAGCGCGACCATCGCCGCCTGGGGCGCGAGATGGACCTCTTTCATTTCCAGGAGGAGGGGCCGGGCGTCGTCTTCTGGCACCCAAAGGGCTGGTCCATCTTCCAGACCCTCGTCGCCTACATGCGCCGCCGCCTCGCCGAGCATGGCTATGACGAGGTCAACGCGCCGCAGCTCCTCGACAAGTCGCTGTGGGAGACCTCGGGCCACTGGGGCTGGTACCGCGAGAACATGTTCGCGGCCCAGTCCGCCGGCGACGAGGCCGAGGACAAGCGCTGGTTCGCCATCAAGCCGATGAACTGCCCGGGCCACGTGCAGATCTTCAAGCATGGGTTGAAATCATACCGCGATCTACCTATGAAACTTGCAGAATTTGGTGTCGTCCATCGCTATGAGCCGTCGGGCGCCCTGCACGGGCTGATGCGCGTGCGCGGCTTTACCCAGGACGACGCCCACGTCTTCTGCACCGACGAGCAGCTGGAGGCCGAGTGCATCCGCATCAACGACCTGATCCTCACCACCTATGCCGATTTCGGCTTTGACGAGATTGTCGTGAAGCTCTCCACCCGGCCCGAGAAGAGGGTCGGCGCCGACGCGCTGTGGGATCGCGCCGAAAGCGTCATGGGCAAGGTGCTGGAGAAGATCGCGGCCCAGTCCGGCGGCCGGATCAAGACCGCCATCAACCCGGGCGAGGGCGCCTTCTACGGCCCGAAGTTCGAATATGTGCTGCGCGACGCCATCGGCCGCGACTGGCAGTGCGGCACGACGCAGGTCGACTTCAACCTGCCGGAGCGCTTCGGCGCCTTCTACATCGGTCCCGACGGCGAGAAGACCCCGCCGGTCATGGTCCATCGCGCCATCTGCGGCTCGATGGAGCGCTTCATTGGCATTCTCATCGAGAACTATGCGGGCAGCTTCCCCTTCTGGTTCGCGCCGAAGCAGGTCGTCGTCTGCCCGATCACCTCGGAGGCCGACGACTACGCAAGGGAGGTACTCGCCGCCTGCCGCAAGGCGGGGCTGAGGGTCGATGCTGACCTCCGGAACGAGAAGATCTCCTACAAGGTGCGCGAGCACTCGCTGCAGAAGATCCCGGTCATCCTCGCCGTCGGCAGGAAGGAAGCGGCCGAGCGCACCGTCTCGGTCCGCCGCTTCGGCAGCCAGGCGCAGGAGACGCAGGGCCTTGAGGCGCTGGTGGCGCAGCTCGTCGATGAGGCAACGCCGCCGGACGTGCGGCGTAGCCGCCAGTAGGCAGTCGGCAGAAGAAGGGTGGTCGCAGGTCGTCCGTCGACGGCCTGCTGCCCCCCGATGGCCCCAGATTAGCGGGCCACGACCTCTATGTCCTGGTTCTTGCCGGCTTCCACGGTGAAACGCTTGTTGAACACGCGGCCCTCGTGGCGGGCGATGGCGAGATACTCGCCCTCCTGCAGCACCATGGACGGAAAGGCGCCGATCGATTCCTTGATGACGTCGCCGCCGGGGGTCAGCACCGTCCAGGCGGCGTTGCCGATGGCCGCGCCGCCCTCGCGCTGCTGAACCAGCTTCAGGCTGATGGCGGCGGCGCGATGGTGGATGGTCGCATCGGTGACCTGGCCGGCACGGATGCGGATGTCGGCGCGGATCGTGGCGTTGGCGTCGCCATAGGTCGAGACGACGTGATAGGTGCCCTCGCCGAGCGCGATCAGGTCTCCGGCCGGCGCCTGCCGCCGCACCAGGCGCGGCTCGCCGCCGTCGAACAGCCCGCCGGCGAAGATGTCGAAGGAGAGCTGCACGTTGTGGATGTCGCTGTCGCCGACCTTGCCGACGAGACGCACCGCGCCGGCGTTCAGGATGAGGGTCTCGCGGTAGGGCTCGGCGCCGATGCGGATGCGCTTGGCCTGCGAGACGGTGCCGAAGGCGACGTGCAGGATGTAGGTGCCGGGTCGCAGCCGCAGCAGCGCCTGCGCATTGCGCGTTTCCGCGACGAGCGCGAAGGCGCCGTTCGGCTCCGGCTGGTCGCCGAAAACGCGCCAGTGCAGGCCCTCGCGCACATGCTGCCCGCCGGTGCGGAAGCGCGCATCGAGCGTCACCTCCGTCCCGTCGGCGAACTGGGGCGGCAGGGAGGGGCTGCCCGGCAGCGAGGGGATCATGGTGGGCGAGGTGCCCATCTGCGGCGTGAACGGGGTCGCGCCGTCCGGCAGGGTGAAGAAGGGCGTTGCCGCGCCGCCCGGCATGTGGCGCCGCCGTCTCTGCGGCTCGACGGCGATGGGCGGCAGGTCGGCGTGCGGCGATGCCGAGATGCGCGGCAGGGGCGGGCGCTCGAAGCCCTGTGCCATGGCCGCGTTGCCGCCCTCGGGCAGACCCGAGAGGGCTGCGAGCGCCAGGGTGGCGAGGGCGTATCGGAGGCCGGAGGTCATGCGTCCATCATCTCGCGTCGGATTATGGCCCTTTTTGGTGCGTGCCAGCCCTGCGGGCAAGCCCTTCGGGCGCAAGTCCCGCGCCAGACCCTTGGCGACGGGAGTGAAGTTGCCTAGTTGAACGATCATCTGATGCAGGAATCGTCATGACGTCCGACAACCGCCTGATCGACCATCTGCGGACCCGCCGCTCGACGCCCTTTCCGCTGATGCAGGCTCCTGGGCCGGACGCGGCGACGCTGGACGCGATGCTGGCGATCGCCGCGCGCGTGCCGGACCACGGCAAGCTCGCCCCCTGGCGCTTCATCGTCATCGACCATGCCGCCGGCGAGCGCCTCGGGGCCGCGCTGGAGGAACTCGCGCGGGCCGATGACGCCGCGGTTGATCCGAAAAGGCTGGAGATCGACCGCACCCGCTTCACCCGCGCGCCGGTCTGCGTCGCCGTGGTGTCGCGGGCGGCCCCGCACGTGAAGATCCCCGAATGGGAACAACTGCTCTCCGCGGGGGCCGTCTGCCTCAACCTGCTCCATGCCGCGGCCGCCTACGGCTTCGGCGGCAACTGGGTCACCGAATGGCCCGCCTATGACCGCCGCGTCCTCGACCGCCTCGGGCTTGCGGCGGAGGAGAAGATCGCCGGCTTCGTCCACATCGGCACCCCGGGCGCGAAGGCGGACGACCGCCAGCGCCCCGACATGGCCGCCATCGTCACCCGTCTCTGAAGGCTGAAACACCCATGCATTACAACGTTACGGCGGCCGACCACGGCCTTCCCCACGACCCGTTCAAGGCCATCGTCTCGCCGCGCCCGATCGGCTGGATCACCTCGATCGACAAGGACGGGCGCATCAACTGCTCGCCCTATTCCTTCTTCAACGCCATTTCAGACAAGCCGCACATGGTCTGCTTCGGGTCTGGCGGCCGGAAGGATGCCCTGGCCTTTGCCGAGGAGACGGGCGAGTTCACCTGTTCCGTCGTCTCCTGGGACCTGCGGGACGCGATGAACGTCACCTCGGCGCCGCTGCCGCGCGGCGAGAACGAGATGGAGTTCGCCGGCCTCGAGGCCGCGCCGTCGAAATTCGTGAAGCCGCCGCGGGTGAAGGCTTCGCCCGCGGCCCTCGAGTGCAAGTGGCTGCAAACCGTGCCGCTGACCTCGCTGGAGGGCGTGACCAGCTACCATCTCGTCATCGGCCAGGTCGTCGGCATCTACATCAACGACGATTTCATCGACAACGGCATCGTCGATACGGGTCGCATGCACCCGGTCATGCGCGGCGGCTACGACCAGTATTTCCATGTGGGCAGCGAACAGATGTTCAGGATGACCCGCCCGCCCGGCGGCGGCAACTTCAACGAGCGGCGCTGATCCGCGCGCGCTCGCGGCGCTGGACGAGAAGAGCGGCGGCAAGCCCGACAAGGCCGATGCCGCCGACGGGGAGGGGGATGAGCAGGGCCACGAGACCGTAGAGGCTTTCGGGCCTCACCCCGGGTATCGTCCATCCGTGAAACTGGACGAGGACCTGGGCGACCGTCGCCGCCAGGAATGCCGCCTCGACCAGCACGACGATCGCCAGCGTCGCGACGGTGAGCCGGTATGCCGCGGGCGTGGCGATGAAGCGCCGCGCCAGCCAGGCGAGGAGCGCCAGGGGCGCCAGGTTCCATCCCAGCAGGCCGAGCGACAGCAGCGGCTCCGCGGCGCTGCCGCAGAGCAGGACGGTGGCAAAGGCGATCACGGCGCCCCCGCCGGCGAGCATCGCCGTCGCGCGGTGGCGTGGTGGGGGCGGGGAGTGCGACATGGCGTCGGTCATGCCGGTGAGTGGCTCGCGGCGGCCAGAAGGTTCAACCCGCTCCGGCTCCCTCAGCCCTCGTTCGGAATGTTGAGCACCGTGCCGCAGGCCTTGCAGTGGACGGCGTCGGGCTCGTGGCGCTGCAGGCCGCAGGTCGGGCAGGGGTGGCGCACCTTGGTCGGCCGGAACAGCACCTGCGCGAGACGCAGGAACAGCGTCACGCCAAAAATCATGATGGTGACGGAAATCAGCCGTCCGGGCGTGCCGGGAAGGGTGATGTCGCCGTAGCCGGTGGTCGTCAGGGACGTGACGGTGAAATAGAGCGCATCGACATAGTTGGCGATGCCGGGATTTGTTTGGTGCTGCGTCGCATAGACGATGCCCGTCATGATGAAGATGAAGACGCAGAGGTTCGTCGCCGCGAAGATGATCTCCTGGTTCTTGCGGAAGAAGGCGCTGTCGCCGCGCAACTGCTTGACGAGCTGATAGGTCCGCATCAGCCGCAGGGTCCGCAGAACCCGGAAGAAACCCGCGCCCTCGCCGGTGATCGGCGCCAGGAACGAGATGATGGCGATGATGTCGGCCCAGGTCAGCGGGTGTGACAGTTCGCGCCACGGCCGTCGCGCGATCCACATCCGCGCCAGGAAGTCCGTCAGGGCGACGAGGCCGATGAGGAAATCGATGATCTCGAATGCCAGGCGGCGCTGCATGAAGGACGTCGCGACGACGAAGGAGATGGTGACAAGGTCGAAGGCGAGCAGCCCGTAGCGGAAACGTTCGGCCCGCTCGGTCTCGGCCTCGTAGAGTTCGCGCACGCGCTCCTTGAGCGGGGCGGGCTGGAACTGTTCGGCGTGAGGTGAAGACGACGTCATGGGTGGTCCCGGAGCCTTGTCGCCTGTTCTCGCCCGAAAGGCTTGATCCCTGCAACCGGGCGCGCCACCATCCGCCGGAGGGCCCGCGCGGGCCAGTCCTGACGGGAGCGCATCCATGAATCGAAGGACCCTGTTCGCCGCCGCCCTGGCCGTGGTCGGAGCGACCGTCGGCGTCGGCTATGCTCTCGCGCAGGAGAAGCTGAAGATCGGCTTCGTCTATGTCGGTCCCGTCGGCGACCATGGCTGGACCTTCCAGCACGACATCGGCCGTCAGGCGGTGGAGCGCCAGTTCGGCAGCCGCGTCGAGACGACCTTCGTCGAGAAGGTGGCAGAAGGCCCGGACGCCGAGCGCGTCATCGAGCAGCTCGCCCGCACCGGCCACCGGCTGATCTTCACCACGTCCTTCGGCTTCATGGACCCGACCGAGCGCGTCGCCCGCCGGCATCCCAACGTGCGCTTCGAGCACGCCACCGGTTTCAAGCGTTCGGCGAACCTTGCGACCTATGCCGGGCGGTTCTACGAGGGCCGCTACATCCTCGGCCAGATCGCCGCGCGCATGTCGAAGACCGGGACGGTCGGCTATATCGGCTCCTTCGCCATCCCCGAGGTCGTCTCCGGCATCAACGCCTTCATGCTCGGCGCCCAGTCGGTGCGCCCCGACCTGAAGATCAGGATCGTCTGGGTCAACACCTGGTACGACCCCGGCAAGGAGGCCGACGCCGCCAAGGCGCTGGCCGACCAGGGCGCCGACATCCTCGCCCAGCACACCGATTCGCCCGCCGCCATGCAGGTCGCCGAGCAGCGCGGCATCCTCGCCTTCGGGCAGGACTCCGACATGCTGCGCTTCGGCCCGAAGGCGCAGCTGACCTCGATCGTCAACGACTGGGCGCCCTATTACCTCCAGCGGGTGCAGGCGATGCTCGACGGCAAGTGGGCTTCCGGCGACACCTGGGGCGGGCTGAACACCGGCCTCGTCCACATGGCGCCCTATACGAACATGCCGGCCGAGGTGAAGGCCCAGGCTGAGGCGACGGAGGCCGCCATCAAGGCCGGCACGCTGCATCCCTTCCGCTGCCCCATCGTCCGGCAGGACGGAACAACCGTCGAGTGCAAGGGCAACGGCGTTCTGGCGGACGAGCAAATCCTGAGCATGAACTTCTATGTCCGCGGCATCGAGGACCGGGTGCCGAGCGCCAACTGACGGCGTTGCATTGCGCGACGGCGATCGTCTAAATCCCTGCCAATGACGCCCGCCGCACCCTGCGGCGGGCTTTGCGTCTCCGGCTCCGATGTCCGCTCCCGCCCAAACGCCCGCGCTCGCCGCCTTCCGCCGCATCGTCGTGAAGGTCGGCTCCTCGCTGCTCGTCGACGGCGACAAGGGCGCGCTCAAGCAGGTCTGGCTGGAGACTCTCGGCGCCGACATCGCCCGCCATGCCGCGCGCGGCGCGGACGTGCTCGTGGTGTCTTCCGGCGCCATTGCCCTCGGCCGCACGATCCTCAGGCTGCCGAAGGGGCCGCTGGAACTGGAGCAGAGCCAGGCGGCAGCCTCTGTCGGCCAGATCGCGCTCGCCCGCGCCTGGTCGGAGGTTCTCGGCCGCCACGGCATCGTCGCCGGGCAGATCCTCGTTACGCTGCACGATACCGAGGAAAGACGCCGCTACCTCAACGCCCGCAACACCATGGAGACGCTGTTCGCCGTGCGTGCCGTGCCCGTCGTCAACGAGAACGACACGGTGGCGACCGACGAGATCCGCTATGGCGACAACGACCGCCTCGCCGCCCGCGTCGCGACCATGGTCGGTGCGGACTGCCTCGTGCTGCTCTCCGACATCGACGGGCTCTATACGGCGCCGCCGCAGAAGGACCCCGCTGCGACGCTCATCCCGGTCGTGCCGCGTATCACGCCGGAGATCGAGGCCATGGCAGGCGGTGCGGCGTCGGAACTCTCCCGCGGCGGCATGACGACCAAGGTCGAGGCCGGCAAGATCGCGACGACCGCCGGCACCACCATGGTGATCGCCTCCGGCAAGTACGACGCGCCGCTGGCGCGGATCGAGGCGGGCGGACCCTGCACGTGGTTCCTGACCCCGACCCATCCGGTGACCAGCCGCAAGAAGTGGATCGCCGGCTCGCTGGAGCCGCGCGGCGTCATCTGGCTCGATGCCGGCGCCGTCGAAGCCGTGCGTCACGGCAAGAGCCTGCTGCCGGCCGGCGTCGCCAAGGTCGACGGCGCCTTCGAGCGGGGCGACTGCGTCGTCGTGCGGGGCCCCGACGGCGCCGAGATCGGCCGCGGCCTCGTCGCCTATGATGCGGTGGCGGCGGTGCAGATCATGGGCAAGAACTCCAAGGCGATCGAAACCGTCCTCGGCTACAAGGGCCGCAAGGAGATGATCCACCGCGACGACCTCGTGCTCGCGGCGGAGTAGTGGGCGTCTCCATCCCGTCGGCATGTCCTGCACAACCGAAGTGCGTCCTTCGAGGCTCGCCTCCGGACGATGCCGGCGCATCGTCGGCAGCTCGCACCTCAGGATGAGGCGGGTTGATGAACTGCATCAGCGCCGACGGACGCTCGACCGCTACGCTCATCCTCCGACGTGCAATCCACTGCCCTCCTCATCCTGAGGTGCGAGGCGGCAGCCGAGCCTCGAAGGACGCACTTGGGTCTTGCGGGTCACCAACTCCTGCGGCCACCGCCTGTCGTCCTACCGCCCCGCGCGCTTCAGCAGCCGTTCGGCCCGCGTCAGGTGCGGCCGGTCGAACATCTCGCCGCCGATGTTGACGACGCCGGCCGTCGGCTGCGCGGCGAAGGCGGCGACCACCGCCTCGGCCCCGGCGATGGCCTCGGCCGTCGGCGTGAACACCGCGTTGATCACCGGCACCTGTGCCGGATGGATCGCCATCTTGGCGGTGAAGCCGTCGCGCCGTGCCTCCTCGCACTCGCGCCTCAGGCCCTCCGTATCGCGGAAGGCCGGGAAGACGGTGTCGATCGGCTGCACGCCGGCCGCCACCGCCCCCATGAGGCAGAGCCCGCGCGCGAGACGGAAGGGTTCGGTATGACGCCCGTCGGGCGCGCGGTTGGTTTCGGCGCCGATGTCGGCGGAAAGGTCCTCGGCGCCCCAGGTCAGCCCCGACAGGCGGGGGCTCGACCCCTGATAGGTGCCGAGCGTGAAGATGGCCTTCGCCGTCTCCGTCGCCACCACAACGATGCGAATCATGCCCTCGTCGATGCCGGCGATGGCCTCCAGCGCGGTCAGCTTGGCGTCGAGATGGGTCACGTCGCGGCCCGACTCACTCTTCGGCAGCATGATGGCATCGGGGCGGGCGGCGACCACGGCCTCCAGGTCCTGATCCGTCAGGCCGGTATCGAGCGCGTTGACGCGCACCATCAGCAGCGGGCGGTTGGTTGCCGGTCCGTGCTGCGCGAGGAAGGCGCGCGCCGTCGCGCGGGCAAGGGCCTTGTTGGCCGCCGAGACCGAGTCCTCGATATCGAGGATCAGCGCGTCGGCGCCGCTCTCCAGCCCCTTCGCCAGCTTCTTCTCCGAATCGGCCGGCACGAACAGCATCGAGCGCATGGTCTCAGGCTCCACGCTTGAGGACGAGCGACTGCCGGGTGCATTCGGCGACCAGCTTGTCGTGCTGGTTATAGGCCCGGTGGTGAAACTCGACGACGCCCATGGTCGGGCGTGATTTCGATTCGCGCGTCGACGTGACGGTGCTCTCGCAGTGCACCGTGTCGTTCTCGAACAGCGGGTGGGGGAACTTGACGTCGGTCATGCCGAGATTGGCGAACAGCGTGCCGTTGGTGGTGTCGGGAACGGAAATGCCGATGAGCAGGCCGAGCGTGAACAGCGAGTTCATCAGCGGCTGACCCCATTCGGAGGCCTCGGAGAACTGCCGGTCGATATGCAGCGGCTGCGGATTCATCGTCAGGGTGGAGAACAGCACATTGTCCATCTGCGTCACGGAGCGCGTGATGCGGTGCTTGATCAACTGGCCGACGGCGAAATCGTCGAAATAGATGCCGCCGCGCGGGTGGCGCTTGTCGTCGGTGATCAGGGTCGTCGCCGTCATGATCGGCTCCCGTTAGGTCAGGTCGTTACGATTTCATTTACCATATTGCCGCACCTTGGCGGCCAAGGCCTCGTCGCTGGGGACATAGCCGAGATGTTTCTCTTCCGCTCATCCGCCGAACCGCAGAGCCGCCCGACCACGGCGGCCGAAGCGGGCGTTGCCCGTGTCATGTCGGCCATCCAGGCCGCCGCGCAGAAGACCGGCACGGGCTTCGACTACCTGCTGCGCACGGCGCGGCGCGAATCGAGCCTGCAGCCGACGGCCCAGGCGCCGACCTCCAGCGCCCGCGGGCTCTATCAGTTCATTGATTCCACCTGGCTCACCATGGTGCGCGAGGAGGGCCGCAACCTCGGCCTCGGGCGCTTCGCCGAGCAGATCGGCCGCGACGCCAGCGGCCGGCCGACGGTCTCCGATCCCGCCGCCCGCCAGCAGATCCTCGCCCTGCGCGACGATCCCGCCGTCTCGGCCCTGATGGCCGGCGCCTTCACCAACCGCAACGCCGCGGAACTGCGCTCGGCCACCGGTCGCAACCCGACCGAGGGCGAACTCTACATGGCGCATTTCCTCGGGTCGGGGGGCGCCGCGCGTCTGATCAACGCCAACCAGTCCAATCCGCAGGCGACCGCCGCCCGGCTGTTCCCGGATGCGGCCGGCGCCAACCGCCGCATCTTCTTCGACCAGGGACGGCCGCGCACCATCGCCGAGGTCTATCAGGTCCTCTCCTCCGGCCAGTCGACGACGGTCGCGGCCACGACAGGCACGACCCCGGCGGCGCAGACCGTTGCGGCCGCGACCGCCGCGCAGGAGGAGGCCAGCGGCTGGTCGGCCGTGCCGAGGATCAACGTCGATCCGACACGCCCCTTCCACTCGCTGTTCGCTGGCGGCGGCGGCCCTATCAATGCCTTCGTCGCCGCGACCTGGACGTCGATCGGCCGCGATGCGGCGACCGCCGCCCGGCAGGTCAATCTGGCGACGGCCCTGTCGTCACCCGCGACGAGCCCGGCCACGTCCGCTCCGGCGGTCGGCGGGCCCTTCTATCCGGTGCGCGTCGAGACGGTCCGCCGCCCGTCGAACCAGCCGATGGACCTGTCGAGCTTCCTGCGCCCCGACATCCGCCGCTGATGCTCATGGTGAACAGGCGCCTAACGGGCATGGTGAACGCTTTGTTAAGCGCCGCACCTTAGCCTGATGGCAGCAGGGGGAGCATCGCCCCGGCACCCGTTCCGGCCTCCGTTCAGGCGTATGCAATGATCGTTCGTCACTTCTTGCGGTGGATCCAGACCGCCCCGGCCGGCGACAGGGCGGATGCGACCTCGGCGCTCGCCCGCGCCTATCTGCACTCCGATCTCGGCATCGAGGACCGGGCGGCGGCGGAAGCGGCCATGGTCATGCTGCTCGACGATCCTTCGCCCCTCGTGCGCCGGGCGCTGGCCGAGGCGCTGGCCGCGTCGGAGGATGCCCCCCACACCGTCGTTGTCGGCCTCCTGCAGGACCAGGCGGAAATCGCCTCCATCGTCGCCCGCCATTCGCCGCTGCTGCTCGATGCGGAACTCGTCGACCTCGTCGGCGCCGGCGAGCCGCTGGTGCAATATGCCGTCTCCCGCCGCGAGCATGTGCCGGCCCCCGTGGCGGCCGCCATCGCCGAGGTCGGCTGCCTCGAGTCCTGCCTCGCCGTTGTGTCGGTCGACACTGCGGCCGTGCCGGCCTTCTCCATCGACCGCATCATCGAGCGCTTCGGCGAGGATCCCGACATCCGCGAGGCGCTCTTCGCCCGCAAAGACCTGTCGCCCGGCGCCCGCCAGGCGCTGGTGGTGAAACTGTCCACGGCCCTGTCCAGCTTCGTCGCCGGCCGCGCCTGGCTTCCCGAGGACCGCGCCGCCCGCATCGTCCGCGAGGCTTCCGACAAGGCGACCGTCGCCATCGCCGCCGCCTGCCGCGGCGAGGGGCTGAGCCCGCTTGTTCGTCATCTGCGCCAGTCGGGGCAACTCTCCACGGGTCTCGTGCTCCGCGCGCTGCTCTCTGGCCATGTGCGGCTCTTCGAGGAGGCGCTGGCGGAACTGGCGGGCCTGTCGCTGCGCCAGGCCTCGGGCCTCGTTCACGATCGCCGCGGCGCCGGCTTCCGCGCCCTCTACGACCGCGCCGGCCTGCCGGCCTCGACCTATCCGGCCTTCCGCGCCGCCCTTGAGGCCTGGCACGAGGATGGCGCCTTCGGCCAGCGGGGAGGGGATGCCCATCTGCGCCGCCGCATGGTGGAGCGCGTGCTGACCGCCTATGCACCGCTCGCCGACGGAGACCTCGACCAGTTGCTGGCCCAGCTCCGCCGCTTTGCCGCCGAGGCCGCCCGCGACGAGGCCCGCGCCTTCACCCGCGATCTCATCGCCGGCAACGAGGCGCTGGACGACGAGGCGGTGGCCTTCCCGATGGTGGCGGCGGCCTGAGTCGGCGGGATCGAAGGCCGTCTTTTCGAAATGAAGAGGGCGCCGGCCTGCATCGTCCGGAGGCGAGCCTCGAAGGACGCATGTCGGTCATGCAGGGCTACGGCCCTTGCTGCGATCAGGCGGAACGGGACAGCCTCAGGGCCATCAGGCGAAACGGGAGAGCCTCAGGGCGCGATCGACGGCGAGCCGTTGATGGCGATCAGCACCTCGGTGGTGGCCTCGGTCAGGCGCTGCGACAGGGCGATCGCCACCGGATGGTCCGGACCCTTGGCGTTCTCGCGCACGATGGCGCGGATGGCGTCGGCATGCTGGATGACGAGGTCGGCGGGCACGCGGTCGTCGTCGGCGATGCCGTCGAGCAGATGGCAGAGGCTTTCGGCGACGCGCGCGGCGAGCGGATAGCCGAAGGTGGCGCCTTCGCCCTTGATGTCGTGCGAGGCCGTATAGACGCTGGCGCGCGTGTCGGCGTCGATGCCCTGGCCGGCGACGGCGTCGCGGGCTTTCGTCAGGCGCTCGACCTCTTTCTCCATCCAGTCGTCGAATTCGCTGGAAAGCTCGGCGAGCGCCGCCTCGGCGCGTTCGATCGCCTCCATGTCGAAGCCGAATTCGTCGACCTTGATATTGGCCTTGCGGCCGAAGCCCTTCAGGTTGCGCTTCGGGGTGACGATCTCGTGGTCGTGAAAGGCCGCGATGGAGGCCTCGTCGAGCCCGCCCTTCTTGCCGGCCTTCGAGATCGCCGGCTTGGTTGCTGGTGGTTTGGCCATCACGCGCCCCGTCACATGCTGGTCTTGGTCTTGTCCAGCAAGGGCTGGACCTTGATCATTTCCGCCTTTTCGCCCTTGCGGCGTTCCGGACCGACATAGCTCGTGCCGTGGTTGCGGCGGCGGTCGGGGCCGAAGAAGGTCTTGGTCTTCACGAACGGCCGCGGATTGACGACGACGTTCAGGATGCGCTGGTAGAGCGCCTTGGCCGAAATCGGCTTGGCGAGAAATTCGGTGACGCCGGCATCGCGCGATTCCAGCACGCGCTTCTTCTCCGAGTGGCCGGTCAGCATGATGATGGCCACATAGGGGTTCGCATTGGCGCCGGGCTGGCGGATCATGCTGGTAAGCTCCAGCCCGTCGAAGATGGGCATCGACCAGTCCGTGATGACGATATCCGGCATGTAGTGCGTGAACGCCTCGAGCCCTGCCGCGCCATCTTCCGCCTCGTACACCTCGCGCGCGCCGAAGCCGTGCAGCAGGGTGCGGACGATGCGGCGCATGTGCGCGTTGTCGTCGATCACCAGAAAGCGCAGCCGGTTAAAATCGATGCGGATCATCACCGCCACTTTAGCGTGCGGCCATTAGCGAAGCGTTAAGTCTGATGCTTCCGGTGCGCTTCAGGCGCCGAATTGTTCGCGCAGGATGCGCTCGTCCAGCGAGTGACCGGGGTCGTGCAGCAGGACCATGGACTTCGTCCGGTCCATCTCCACCGAGACGGTGGCGACGTCGCGCACCTCGTGGTGGTCGGCGGTGGCGCTGACCGGGCGCTTGGCCGATTCCATCACCTCGATGGTGAGGGCCACCCGGTCGGGAAGCAACGCACCACGCCAGCGGCGCGGGCGGAACGGCGAGATCGGGGTGAGGGCGAGAAGCGTCGCGTTCAGCGGCAGGATCGGCCCGTTGGCGGAGAGATTGTAGGCGGTCGAGCCGGCCGGGGTGGCGATCAGCACGCCATCGGCGATGAGCTCGTCCATGCGTGGATGGCCGTCGACGCTGATACGCAGCTTGGCCACCTGCGAGGTCTGGCGCAGCAGCGACACCTCGTTGATGGCGAGCGCGTCCTGCCGCTCGCCATGGATGTCGATGGTCGTCATGGCGAGCGGGTGGATCACCGAACGCTCGGAGTTCCAGATGCGCTCGACCAGGCCGTCCTCGGCATATTCGTTCATCAGGAAGCCGACCGAGCCGCGGTTCATACCGTAGATCGGCTTGCCCGTGGCGATGTACTTGTGCAGCGTCTGCAGCATCAGGCCGTCGCCGCCGAGGGCCACGACCACCTCCGCCTCGTCGCCGGAAACGCTGCCGTAGAACGCTGACAGGCGCTGGCAGGCCTCCTGTGCTTCCGGCGCCGGCGAGGCGACGAAGGCGATCTTCTTGGGGTCGGGACGCAGATCCGGCATGACGGGGCGACCGATCGGGAAGGGGGAGGACACAGTGACGCGAGCCGAAACGCCGGATGACGTGGTTCTGGTCTATACGACCGCCGCAAGCCTTGTCGAGGCGGAGACGATCGGCGCCGACCTGGTGGAGCGCCACCTTGCCGCCTGCGTCAACATCCTGCCGGGGATGCGGTCGATCTACCGCTGGCAAGGTAGCGTCGAGCGCGCCGACGAGGTGGTGATGATCGTCAAGACTGTGCGCCGCCTGCTGGAGCCGGCCCGACTGCGGTTCCGCGAAGCGCATTCCTACGACACGCCCGCCTTCCTGGTCATCGGCGTCCCCGACGGGGACGCCGACTACCTCGCCTGGCTACGCGGGCAGGTCGCCTGACGCCTCAGCCGCGCCCGACGAAGGGCATGTCGTTGGCCATGACGGTCATGGTCAGGATGTTGACGTCGAGTGGCAGGTTGGCGACATGGACCACCGCCTCGGCGACGTGCCTGACGTCCATGCGCGGCTCGACCTTCACTGAAAAATCGGCCTGCAGGACGCCCGCGGTCATGCGCTCGGTCATCTCGGTGGCGGCATTGCCGACGTCGATCTGCGAGCAGGAGATGCGGTCGGCCCGCCCGTCCAGCGAGATGGACTTGGTGAGGCCGAGGATGGCGTGTTTGGTCGCGGTATAGGGTGCCGAATAGGGGCGGGGCGCATAGGCGGAGATCGAGCCGTTGTTGATGATGCGGCCGCCCTTCGGGTCCTGCGCGCGCATCATCTTCATGGCTTCGCGGGCGCAGAGGAAGGAGCCGGTGAGGTTGACGTCGACCACCTGCTTCCACTTCTCGACCGGAAGCTCGTCGAGCGGCACGGCCGGCGCACCCATGCCGGCATTGTTGAAGAGAACATCGATGCGGCCGAAGCGGTCCTTCACCGCCTTGAACAGGGCTGCGACGGACGCTTCGTCGGCGACGTCCGTCGGCACCGCGACGACGGTCGCGCCGCCGGCCGTGGCCACCGTCTTGTCGAGTTCGTCCTTGCGGCGGCCGGCGACGACCACCGCGTAGCCGGCCTTGGCCAGCGCCAGGGCCGAGGCGCGCCCGATACCCGATCCCGCGCCCGTAACGACGGCAATCCGCTGTGACATGTGGTCCTCCCGATGCGTCGGGCGCTCCGGCCCGCTCATTGGGTCGGAGACTGGCCCAAAGCCACGCGCCTGTCGACCGGCGCGTGGCAAGGCAGCGATGCGAAACGGTTTAAATGGGCGGGGCCAGACTACTCGCCGAGCCGCACCCGCATGCCGGCATAGACCGCCGCGCCGGCCCCCTGGTAGCCGAAGACGTTCTGGTAGCGCTGGCCGAAGACGTTCTCGCCGCGCACATAGACGGTCGCGGACCTGGTCAGGTCGTGCGAGACCTGCGCGCCGATCAACGTATAGGCGGCGAGGCGCACGTCGTTCGAGCCGAAGGGGCCGAAGAACGAATCCCGCATGTTGCCGTTGTGGGCCACGGTCAGCGTCACCTTGGTCTTGTCGTCGGGCAGGGTCGCCACTGCCGAGAGGCTGGCGGCATGGCGGGGCCGGCGCAGCGCCTCCTTGCCGACATAGACGCCGCCGACCAGTTCGGCCGATTGCGTGTCCGTGTAGGTGTAGGAGCCGGTGATCGACAGCCAGTCGGTGGGGCGCGCGGTGACCTGCACCTCGACGCCCTGGCGCGTCGTCTGGAACGGCAGGTTGATGGCCGTGCCTCCCGACATCACGATGGCGTCCATGATGCTGGCGCGGAACACGGTCACGTCGGTGACGAGCCGACCGCCGAACCAGCGCTGCTCGATGCCGGCGTCCCAGCCGATGGAGTGCTCCGGCCTGAGCGTCGGATTGCCGGTGAAGTTGGCGAAGAAGCCGAACTGCTCGAAGAAGGTCGGGTTGGTCACGCCCTTGCCGACCGAGCCGTGCAGGCGCGTGCCGGTGGCGAAGGTCTGGGCGGCGGTCAGGCGCCATGTGAAGGCGTTGCGGAAGGACGAGTTCCAGTCCTGCCGGAGCGCCGCCGAGAGCGAGAAGCCGCTCGGCAGGCTGACGAGATATTCGCCGTAGAGGCCCTTGCGCTCGCGACCGCGGCCGTCGGCGGCATAGCTGTCATTGACGAAGGGACCGAAGAAGCCGTCGCTCTCGTAGTAGTAGCGGAAATGCTCGCGGGTGATGTCGGCGCCGCCGACGATGGTGTGACGGGCGCCGGGCAGGCCCGGCGTCTCGAAGGTATAGGCCGTGCGGTAGTCGACGCGGCTGCGCTGGGTGCGCGACCAGAAGCCTTGGGATTCGAGGAAGCCGAAGGCCGACAAGTAGCTGTCGCGCGAATTGGTCGACTGCTGCGAGGCATCGGCCGACAACCGGTGCGTCCAGGCGCCTTCCAGCAGCTTCAGCGTGCCGGTGATGCGCCCCTGCATGTCGTTGGCGGTACCGCGTCCCGTGCCGTCGGCGAGGAAGCCGTAGTTCGGGTCGGGCACGAAGCCGGGGCCGTAGGCGGTGTTGCCGGGATTGTAGAAGCCGGTGCGGCTGACCATGCGGCCCACCGCCTCGACGCTGAACCATTCGTTGAACTCGGCCCCGATCTTGGCGCTGATGGCGCCCATCTCCGAGCCGTTCGGTCGCGTCGTGCCGGGGGCCACGACGAAGCCGCCGGAGCGCAGGCCGGAGATCGACAGGGCGGCATGGAACGGCCCCTGCGCGCCGCGCACCGTGGCCGATCCGAGCAGCGTGCCGAAGGAACCGCCCTCGACGCGCGCGGTCACTTCCGGCTTCGTCAGGCCGCGCCCGGACTTGGTGGTGATGAGGATGACGCCGGCCTGGGCGTTCGGTCCCCAGATGCCGGACTGCGGTCCGCGGATGACCTCGATGCGGGCGATGTTGTCGACCGGGATGTTGGCGAGGTCGGCGTCGCCGGAATTGACGTCATTGATCGGAATGCCATCGACGACGACGAGCACCTGGTTGGCTTCGGCGCCGCGGACGCGAATCTGGGTGAGGCCGCCGCGCCCGCCGGACTGGTTGACCGCGACACCCGGAAGGAGGCGCAGCACGTCCGGGACGCTCGTCGCGCCCTGGTTGGTGATGTCCTCCGCCGTCACGACGGAGACCGACGAGCCGACCCTAGGAGCTTCCAGCGGCACGTTGCTGGCGCCGAGAACGGTGATCTCGGGTAGCACGGCCGGCTGCTGCTGCGCTGTTGCGGGGAAGATGAGGGCCAAGGGGCTCGCGGCAAGAAGGAACCCGGCCAGAAGGTGCTGGCGGGACGGACGTCGGGCGTGAACAGGCATGGCGGAACTCCGCTCGGGACCACGTGGGTCGCGGAGCTGCCAGTCCCGGAGGAGTTGGAAGGGAACCGCGACATTCGGTGTCACGGATCAAGCGGAAACAACCGCTCCCGACCGCGCCTCCCGCACGGACGGACAGTGACGTCGCGCCGGCCGGTCTCCTGGCTCGCGGGTCGTCGCCCGTCCCCGCCTTCCCGAAGCCGATGGCCTCAGTGGCATGTGGAGGAGGGCTCGCCGCTCACAGTTGCGGGGGCAGCCGCGGAATCAGACGCGACCAGAGGCCGCTTCCTCACCGCATTCCCGTGGCCGCCTCCCAGTGAGGAAGCAGCCGCCGTCGCGAAGCGTGACTCATGCTCCCGTGGCCCGCCATGAGTCAATCCGCCGGACAGGTGGCCCCCTACGAAAAGGCCCGCCGCGGGGGCGGGCCTTCGGGAGCACGGCGGGAGATGTCAGATCGACGGGGTCCACTGCGCGGGGACGAGCTGGAAGCCGTTGCCGTCCTTGGCGATGAAGCCGTTGGACGGGAAGGGCGCATGATAGAAATGCACGCGGGTCTTCTCGGCTGCCGCCATGTCGAGCAGGCGGCGGCGCGTGGCCCGCGCCACGTCGGCGTCCATGTCGAAGATCGCCGACCAGTCGGGATTGCGCACGAACAGTGCCGGATGGTTGGTGACATCCGCCATGTAGGTGAGCTTGGCGTTGCCCGACGAGATCACGAACACCGTGTGGCCGGGCGAGTGGCCGAAGGCCGCCATGGACGTGACGCCGGCGGCAACCTCGGCGCCGGGCTCGAAGCGCTTCACATTGGCGGCGATCGGAGCGAAGACGCGGCGCGCGTTCTGGAAGCCGCCGCGCATGGCCTCGGGCGCCGCATTCATCCGCTCGTCGGACATCCAGAAGGCCCATTCGGGCGTGGGGACCTGGATTTCGGCGTTGGCGAACACCGCCGAGCCGTCGCGCAGACGCAAGCCGTTGATGTGGTCGCCGTGGAAGTGGCTGATGACGACGCTGTCGACCCTCGCCGGGTCGAAGCCGGCGGCCTTGAAGTTGGTCATCCAGGTGCCGGAGGTCGGCGCGCCGACATTGCCGTTGCCGGTGTCGAGCAGGACGACCTTGCCGCCGGTCTCGACGACCAGCGTGTTGAAGGGGATCGGCACCGCATTGGTCGGCAGGAAGGCGGCGCTCATCGCGGCCTGCACGGCCGGAAGCTCGGCGTTGCGGATGAAGCCCTCGAGCGGCCTGTTGAAGAAGCCGTCATTGATGGCGGTGACGGTGATGTCGCCGACCTTGTACTTGTAGAAGCCGGGCGCCTGGGTGGCCGCGGCGGCGGCCTGGGCGAAGACCGGGGCGTTCGAGGCGGTGAGGAAAGCGGGGGCGGCGAGGGCGGCTGCGCCCGCGGCCATGGCATGGCGACGATTGATCGTGGTCATTGGTGTCTCTCCGGCAGCAGGCGACCGACGGCCGTGGCAGCCATCATGCGCAAACGAATACATTGCCGGAATGACAGGGGCGTCCACCCCTTGTCACATGAATGTTACCGCTGGGCCATCCGTGTCGTGGCGCGGGCCACCGCCGCCACCGCCTCGTTGCGGTCGCGCACCACGATCAACTGGCGGATCTCGCCGCGCAGATAGGCCTGCAGGAAACGGTTGTAGTCCTTGATCGAGATGCAGCCGTTGGAATCGCCGCTTGGGCCGAGCAGGTAGGTGTGGGCGAGCAGGCCGGCGCGGCCGTGGATGGCCTGGCTGCCGCCAACCGGGTTGAGGCGGATGGCGCGGACGCCATGGAACAGCGCCTCGCGCTCGACCAGGTCATAGGTGTGCGGCGGCGTCGGTCCACGCATGCGGACATGGGCATAGCGGACGTCGTTGCGCATCTCGCCGAGGCCTGACTGCGCCTCAAGCTGCTCGCCGTTGGGCAGATACACCATGCGCGAGCCGATGTCGTAGATGGCGACGCCCGTCGGCGGCTTCGGCGCCACAAGGCCGGGAAAGCTAAGACCGAGGCGGGCGCCGAACGAGCCCGCGCCGGAGCCGGTGCTGGCGTCGCTGGCGCCACTCCCCGAGGGGGCGTAGGCGAGTTGCGGGCCGGACGGCTCGGTGCGAGCGGCGAACAGGCGTTCGAAGAAGGTGCGGCCGTCGGGCTGCGCGGCGGGCGTCGCGGCCGCGGCGGTGTCGCGGCCGTTGCGGCGCGACGCGATCCGCGGGCGCTCGGGCGTCGTCGGACCGGAGGCGGCCGGCGCGTCGGCGGGACGGCGCAGGGGCAGGGGCGCCACCATCGTCGTATCGGGGCCGTCGGCGGAGGGCTCGGCCGGGCGCGACAGCGGCAGGGGAGCGGGCAGGATCGAGGGCGTCACCGGCAGCTCGACCAGCGCCGGGTCGGGAAGGCTGGCCATGGTGATCGGGGCCGTCGGCTCGGGGGCGCGCTCGACGCCGGCGAAGCGCGCGCCGGACAGGGCCGTCGGAACGGGGCCCAGCAGATAGGCAAGATCGGATTGCGGGGCGACGAGGCGGGCGGTCGCGAAGCCGTCGGTCTGGAAGGCCGGCATCGCCGACGTCCGCTCGCCGATGGCGGCATGAGCCGGCGTCACCGCCTTGTCGCGCAGGGCATAGGTGGCAAGGCCCGCCAGACCTGCCGACAGGGCGAAGACCGCCATCCATTGAAAACGCAGGGCAGTCACCGGGCGAGGGTGGCGGGAACCGGGCTCGACGGACGATCTACGCATACGCGGCAGCCTCGACATGCTTCGGCATTCGTCCCCCATATCATGCCATCGAGACCTGCTCGCAGCCAGCGGGGGGGCGCTGCATGCGACTCGCCATCCAAGGCTGACCACGTGC
The DNA here is from genome assembly GCF_053471285.1 of Phreatobacter aquiterrae. NCBI lineage: Bacteria > Pseudomonadati > Pseudomonadota > Alphaproteobacteria > Hyphomicrobiales > Phreatobacteraceae > Phreatobacter > Phreatobacter aquiterrae. The sequence continues at coordinate 100,768 of NZ_JBJPHW010000005.1, forward strand.
AGAAGCCAACAGACTTTGGCATTCATAAGGCGCGACGCTGGTTAACCGCCCGTGAATCGGAGCGCGGAATTACGCCGCCGTGTCGGCCGGCGCCTCCGCCGAACTTGCCTTGCCGGGCCGTCGTTGCTAGGCGTTTGCGCCGTCATGCCGGCGTAGCACAGCGGTAGTGCAGCGGTTTTGTAAACCGAAGGTCGGGAGTTCGATCCTCTCCGCCGGCACCATTTCCCCCGATCGGGATCGGTTGATCAGCCCGAGCCAGTCTCCGATCTCGTCGAAGGCTCGAGATCGCACGTCCGGCGAACCGTCGCTCAGGTCGCAGCGTCCTGCCGGAAATAGCGAGCGATCCTGGTCTTCAGCAGGGCAGCGAAGGCGTCTTCCTTTTCGACCACCTCGAAAGCCTGGCCGCCAATGCCGATGGCCATGGGCTGCGAGCGGTCGGCGGTCGGCAGCAGCGTGCAGACGATGCCCGCGCCGGGAACGATGCGACTGGCGGAGAGGGCGTGGCCCGTCGCGCGGATTGCGGCAATTTCCGCCATGATGTCGTCAGCCGCCAGCGGCGCGGCGTCGGGCTCGCGCGCCTGCGCGGCGCGGGCGATACGCCTGGCAATCTCGGTGTCGTCCATGGCCGAAAGCAGCATCAGTCCCATGCCGGAATCGGCGATCGGCCGGCGCGTCCCGGCGGGAATGTGCAGGCGCATGGCCCGCGTCGCCGGGATCACGGCGATGTAGAGGACGTGAATGTCGCTGGCGATGCCGAGCAGGATCGTCTCGCCGGTCTCCTCGCCGAGGTCCCGCATCAGCCGGGTGACCCGCCCGTCGGTGATGCGCTCGTCCACCCAGCGGCCGAGCATGGAGACGCGCGGGGTCGGCTGCACCCGCCGGTCGGGCAGGGCGGTCAGATAGCCGCGGTCGATCAGGCTGTTGACCAGCATCGACGTGCTGGATTGCGGAATGCCCATCTCGCGCGCGATCTCCGTCACGCTCGCCGGCCGTTCCAGCCGGTCGAACAGTTCCAGAAGAGCGAGCACGCGGGTGGCGGACTTCACCCCGGCGGTATCGAAGGACTTGCGTGGACGCGGCATGGGCACCTCTGACCATTGAATCGCATATGTGATAATCAAAATCAAATTGACGAATATTCTGCCGCCTGCCACATCTGCGGCAGGGAAAATAGGAAACGGATCACGGATGGAACTCTGGCCGGCCTGTATCGACGCGGACTATGTCGCGGGCGTCCGGGAGTTCGCACGGCGGGAGATCGTCCCCCACGCCGATGACATCGACCGCCGCGACGTCTATCCGCGCGACATCCTCAAGGCCATGGCGAAGGCCGGCTACAACGCGGTGACCTTGCCGAGGGAGCAGGGAGGCGCGGGCCTGACGCACAGCCACGCCGCCGCGGTGTTCGAGGAGGTGTCCTATGCCAGCGGCGCGGTGGGCATTTCCCTCATCACCATCTTCCAGGCCCAGACCATCCTGAAGACCTTCGGCAACGACACGCTGAAGGCGACATACCTGCCGCAGTTCGGTCAGGGGCTGCTGTCCTCCTACGCCCTGACCGAGGCCAACCACGGCAGCGATATCCGCAGCCTCGACACCAAGGCGGTGCGCGACGGCCAGGGCTGGCTGCTGAACGGCGAGAAGTCCTTCATCACCTCAGGCTCGGCCGCCGAGTTCTTCATCATCCTCGCCGAAACGCCGGTCGGGGTGTCGACCTTCGCGGTGCCGATGGGGCTGGAGGGGCTGTCCTCCTATGTCGGCACCAATTCGGCGACCTTCGGCCTGCGCAACGGGCCGCACGTCAACCTCGTGCTGAAGGACGTGCGCCTGCCGGACCACGCGCTCATCGGCGTCGAGGGCAAGGGGGTGCGGCAGGCGGTCGGCACGCTCAACTATTCGCGCACGCTGGCCGGCGCCATCAGCATCGGCATCGCCCGCGCCGCCTTCGACGCCGCCCTCGACTTCGTCGGCAAGCGCAAGGCCTTCGATCAGCGCGTCATCGAGTTCCAGGGGATACAGTGGTATTTCGCCGACATGATGAGCGAGATCGAGGCGGCGCGCCTTCTCGTCTATCGCGCCGCCCGGGCGCTCGATGACGGCGTCGACCAGGACCGCTACGCCAGCGCCGCCAAGCTGAAGGCGGCGAAGGTCGCGACCGACGTCGCGGCGCTCGCCGTTCAGGTCTGCGGCGCCTACGGCGTCATGGAGAACGCCCCGTTCGGCCGCTTTCTGCGCGACGCCAAGGCCTATGAGATCGCCGGCGGCTCGGCCGAGATCCTCAAGAACACGCTCGGCAAATACCTGATGCGTCATCTCGCCGCCTCATGATCACCGACCTCCTCGCCCGCAACGCCGCCGCCCATCCCGACCGCACCTTCGTGGTCACGGACGAGGGCGAGTGGTCGTTCGGCGCGGTCGATGCGGCGGCCCGGCGCTTCGGCGCCGCGCTGCAGGCGCGCGGCATCGCCCCGGGCGACCACGTGGCGCTGATCGCCGGCAACAGCGCCGGATTCCTGATCGCCTGGTTCGGCATCAATCTGGCAGGCGCGGTCGCGGTCACGATCAACACCCAACTCGTCGGCGACGGGCTCGCCTATGTCGTCACCCAGTCCGAGGCGAAGCTGGTCGTCGCCGACCGCACCTTCCTCGCGTCGCAGGGCGCGGCCGGGCAGGGCGCGTTCCTCGGCATTCCGCTCATGGAACTCGCCGCCGATGCCGCACTGATGACGCCGGGCGGCGAAGACGGGACGCAGCGGCCGGTGCGCCTCGGGCCGCTCGCCCCCGCCACGATGATGTACACCTCCGGCACCACAGGTCTGCCGAAGGGCGTCATCAACAGCCACGCGGCCTATCTGGCTGCGGGCGCGGAGATCGTCGCGGCCCTCGGGTTCCGCGCCGACGACCGCTGCATGGTCGTCCTGCCGCTGTTCCACGCCAATCCGCAGATGTATGCGGTGATGTCGGCGCTTCAGGCCGGTTATGCGCTGATCCTGCGCGAGAAGTTCTCGGCCTCTGCGTTCTTTGATGACGCCCGGCGCTTCCGCGCCACCTGCTTCACTTATGTCGGCACGATCCTGTCGATCCTGGTCGCCCGCCATGGCGAGGATCGCGACCATGCCTTGCGCTTCTGCACCGGGGGCGGCGCGCCGGAAAAGGTCTGGCGCGAGGTCGAGCAGCGCTTCGGCGTGAAGGTGCGCGAACTCTACGGCATGACCGAGATCGGCGGTTTCGTCTGCATCAACACGGAAAGCGCCACCCGCATCGGTTCCTGTGGCCGCATCCGCCCGGACATGGATGTCCGGATCGTTGATGCCGACGACAATGAGCTCCCCTCCGGCGAGCAGGGCGAGATCGTCGTTCGCCCACTGAAGCCGGGTGTTATCCTCACCGGCTACTGGCGCCAGCCCGACAAGATGGTCGAGGCCTCGCGCAACCTGTGGTTCCACACCGGCGACCGAGGCCATATCGACGCCGACGGCTATGTTGTCTTCCATGGCCGCATCAAGGAACTCATCCGCCGCGGCGGCGAGATGGTCTCGCCCGTCGAGATCGAGACGGTGCTGCGCAAGATGCCCGGTGTGGCGGACTGCGCCGTCGTCGGAGTCGAGGACGCGGTGCTGGGGCAGGAGATCAAGGTGCTCGTCGTTCCGGACGGCGCCCCACCCGCGCCGCAGGCCGTCCTCGCCTATCTCGCGGGCCGCGTTCCGGGTTTCATGATGCCCCGCTACATCGAATTTGCCGCTGCGGTTCCCAAGACCGAGACCGAGAAGGTCCAGCGGCACAAGATCGCCTATGTCGATGGCCGCGTCCACGACATGGCGTCCCCCGACCGGCAGGGCTTGCCCCGCACGTCCTTGCCGTCTTCCATCGCGCCCGACGCGGCGATCACCGCAACGGGCGCGCCGCTATCCAACGTTTCAAAGGGAGGAATTTCATGATCGATCGTCGCAGCTTTGCCCTGGGCACCACAGCCCTGGGCCTTTCGCTTGCCGCACCGGCCATCGGCCGGGCGCAGGCCACCTATCCGGTACGGCCGGTCCGCATGCTCGTCGGCTTTGCAGCCGGCGGCCCGACCGACATCGTCGCCCGCCAGCTCGCCCAGTACATGGCCGAGTCCTTCGGCCAGCCGATCATCATCGAGAACCGCGGCGGCGCCAACGGCAACATCGCTGCGCAGGAAATCGCCTCGGCCACGCCGGACGGCTACAACCTTTTCTACAACACCTCGGCCATCACCATCAGCCCGGCGCTCTATCCGCGCCTCGGCTATGACGCCAAGGCCTTCACGCCCATCGGGCTGTCGGCGACGGTGCCGATGGTCCTCGAGGTCCACAACGAGATGCCGGTGAGCAACGTCAAGGAGTTCATCGACTACGTGAAGGCCAATGCCGACAAGCTGTCCTATGCCTCCACCGGCAACGGCTCGATCACCCATCTGGGGACGGCCCTGCTGCTCGGCCGCATCGGCGCCAAGGTGACGCACGTGCCCTATCGCGGCAGCGCCCCGGCGCTCGTGGACCTCGCCGGCGGCCGCGTCCACTTCATGACCGATACGATCAACTCGTCGCTGCCCTTCATCAAGGACGGCCGCCTGAAGCCGCTGGCCGTCACCAGCACGCGGCGCCTCGCGGCCCTTCCCGACACGCCGACGCTGACCGAACTCGGCCTTCAGGACCTCGAGATCGGCGCCTGGCAGGGCATCGTCGCGCCGGCCGGCACGCCGCGCCCGGTGGTGGACAAGGTCAATGCGTCGATGATGACCGCGCTGAAGAACCCGGAGTTCCTCTCGCGGCTGGAAGTGCAGCAGACGACGCCGCTCGGCAGCACGCCGGAGGAGTACGGCAAGTACATCCTCGCGGAGATCGCCCGCTGGGACAAGGTGGTGAAGGAGAACGGCATCACCATGAACTGAGCGGGGCCCGCCCGCCCGGATCAGGCGCCGGCCTTGCGGACACCCCGCAGCATGGCCGGCCACAGCGCAAGCGTTTCGGCGAAATCATCATCGCCGAAACGCCTCAGGCGCATCCTGGTGAGCGCCATCGCGGCCGGTTCGAGCCTGGAAAGATCTGCGGCGAGGGCGAGGGCGGCCTCGACCACCGCTCCCGGTTCGGCCTCGCGCGAGAACAGGCCGAGACGGCGGCACTCCTCTGCATCCAACATCCGCCCGGTGAGGCAGAGGTCGGTCGCGACCATCCGGCCGAGCGCCGCGCCGATGATCCAGGGCCCGGACGCGGACGCGATGCCGGCGCGGATCTCCGGCTGGCCCATGCGCACCCCGGCATGGCCGACACGGAAGTCGCAGAGCAGCGCCACCTGGAAGGCCGAGCCGGCGGCAACGCCGTTGAGCGCCGCGATGGTGGGTTTGGAAAGGGTCCGGAAGGCGCCGAAGAAGCGGCCCCACCCCTCCACCCAGGCGTCGATCTGGTCGTCGGACGGCGATGGTTCGTCGCGGTCCTGGCCGGCGCCGAAGGCCCGGTCGCCGGCGCCCGTGACGATGACCGCCCGGGTCTCGGGATCGCGGTCGAGATCGGCGAGCGCCGCGACGATTGCCTCGCGCATCGCGCCGTTCCACGCATTGAGCGCGTCGGGTCGGTTGAAGGTCAGGATCGCGGCCGGACCGCGGCGCTCGACAGTGATGACGTCAGGCATCAGGCCGTCTCCTTATTATCGCATATGCGATAAACTTAATCGTATTGACGAATTCGAGCCTGTCATCTAGCACCGCGGCCAAGGCTGCGAAAGAACCGGAGGAAGCCATGGCGGACGAAATGAAGACGGTGGGCCTCGGCCTGCGCTGGGAAGACACGCCGGTCGGGATGAAGTTCCGCACCATCGGCCGCACCGTCACCGATGCCGACATCACCCTATTCGTCGGTGTCACCGGCATGGTCGAGGTGCTGTTCACCAACCTCGAGTATCTTGAGGAGGAATCGCTCTTCGCCGGCAAGCGCCTCTGCCCCGGCGCGCTGGTCTATTCCTTCGCCGAGGGTCTTCTGATGCAGTCCGTCGTGCAGGGTGTCGGCCTGTCCTTCCTCGGCATGGACCTCAACGTCGAGGGACCAACCTTCTCGGGCGACACACTGCATGTCGAATGCGAAGTGCTGGAGAGCCGCGCAACGAAGAAGCCCGGCCGCGGCATCGTGAAGACGGTGAACCGCGTCATCAACCAGCGCGGTGAGTGCGTGATGACCTACAGCCCGACGCGCCTCGTCAAGGGCCGCGACTACGCGCCGAAATCCTGAGCCGGGCGCCGCACAGTGGGACCCCTGGCCGGCATCCGCATCCTCGACCTGACCACCGTCATGATGGGCCCTTCGGCGACGCAGGTGCTCGCCGAGATGGGTGCCGACGTCGTCAAGGTCGAGGCGCCGGGCGGCGATCCCGTCCGCTACATCGGTCCGGCGCGGCACCACGGCATGGCGGCGCTCTTCCTCAACGCCAACGGCTCCAAGCGCTCCATCGTCATGGACCTGAAAAGCGAGGGCGGTCGCCGCGCCCTCCTGACGCTCTGCGAGGGCGCCGACGTCCTCGCCTACAACATCCGCCCGCAGGCGATGTCGCGGCTCGGCCTCGGCTACGAGGATGTCCGCGCCGTGAAGCCGGACATCATCTATGCCGGCATGTTCGGCTATGGCCAGGACGGCCCCTATGCCGCCCGCCCGGCCTATGACGATCTGATCCAGGGCGCGGCGCTGCTGCCGCACCTCATCGCCCGCGCCGGCGACGGCACGCCGCGCTACGTGCCGGCGGCCATCGCCGACCGCATCGTCGGCCTCGCCGCCGTCGGGGCCGTCAACGCTGCTCTGTTTCATCGCCAGAGGACGGGGCAGGGGCAGCGCGTCGACGTGCCCATGTTCGAGACCATGGTCGGCCTGACGCTCGGCGACCATCTCGGCGGCCTCACCTTCGATCCGCCGATCGGCGAGGGCGGATACCAGCGGCTCCTCTCCCCGGAGCGCCGGCCCTACCGGACGAAGGACGGCTACATCTGCGCGCTCGTCTACAACGACAAGCAGTGGAAGAGCTTCTACGCCGCCACCGGCCGCGCCGCGGCGCACGATGCCGATCCGCGCCTCGCCTCGATCAAGACGCGCACCGAGAATATCGATGCGCTCTACGCCGAGGTCGCGGCCGATTTCCTCTCGCGCACCACGGTGGAGTGGATGGCGCTCCTGGAAAAGGCCGACATTCCCTTCGTGCCGGTTCATGATTTCGCGACGATCATGGAGGACCCGCATCTGAAGGCGGTCAATTTCATGCCAGTCGTCGATCATCCGAGCGAGGGGGCGATCCGCAAGATCCAACCGGCCGGCACCTGGTCGGCGACGCAGCCGGAGCCGCATCGCCCGGCCCCGCGGCTTGGCGAGCATACGGTGGAACTGCTGCGGGAGGCCGGGCTCTCCGAAGCCGACATCGACGGCCTCATCGCCGCAGGCGCGGTGCAGGCCGAGGCCTGAGGCTGTCCGGACCGCCGGCTGTGTCGTCCCCGGTGCCGGTGGTGGGGTGCGTCAAATTTGAAGTTTGCCTTCCGCCGCGTTCGCCCTAGTTTGTCCGACAACGAACATCCACCAAGGGGGAACAACCAAATGCCCGATCGTCGCCAATTCATTATCGGTACCGCGGGGCTGATCGCAGCGCCGTCCATCGCCCGCGCTCAGGCGCGCAACTACATTCTCGCGACCGCCACCCTCGGGGGCACCTACTATCCCGTAGGCGTCGCCCTCGCGACCCTCGCCAAGCTGCGCCTGCAGAGCGCCAAGCAGATCGACATGTCGGCCATCTCTTCCGCCGGTTCGGGCGAGAACATCCGCCTGATGCGCGAGAACCAGGCCCAGTTCGCCATTCTCCAGGGCCTGTTCGGCGTCTATGCCCGCGACGGATCCGGCCCCATCGCCCAGGCCGGAAAGCAGCCCAACGTGCGCTCCATCTGCGCGCTCTGGGGCAATGTCGAGCACTTCGTCGTTCGCGCCCGCTATGCGCCCACCGGCACCATCGACGACATCATGAACCTGCGCGGCAAGCGCTTCTCCATGTCGGCGCGCAATTCGGGCACCGAATTCTCGAACCGTTTCATCTTCGCCAACATGGGCATCGACCCGAACATCTTCGACCTGGTGTTCCTCGGCTTCGGCCCCTCGACGGAGGCCATGCTCAACGGCCAGATCGACGGCTCCAATCCGGGCGGCGGCGTGCCGGTGGCGGCGATCACCCAGCTCTTCGCCCGCAACGCGTCGGACTTCAAGCTGCTGCAGTTCACGCCGGAGCAGGCGAAGAAGGCCGATGGCGACAACGGCCTCTACGTGCCCTTCACGATTCCGGCCAACTCCTATCCGAACCAGCCGCAGCCGCTGCAGACCATCGTTCAGCCCAACTTCCTCGCCGTGAACGACACCGTCCCGGAAGCCGACGTCTACGAGGTCACCAAGGCGATCTTCGAGAACCTGCCGTTCCTCAACGGGATCCACGCGGCAACCAAGGAGATCAACATCCAGACGGCTCTCGCCGGCATCGTCAATCCGGTCCATCCGGGCGCGGCGCTCTACTATCGCGAGAAGGGGGTCACGATCCCCGAGCGTATTCGCCCGGCCTGATCCGTGAGCGACACTGTCGGTCTGCGGGACGACCGCAATCCGCGCGGCGAGGGAAGCCTCGTCGCGCATTTCGTCTATTGGGGGGGCGCGCTGCTGGCGGCCTGGCACATCTGGCTGAACACCTTCGGGGTGTTGAGCGAACTGCGCGCCAGCACCATCCATTTTGCCGGCTTCGCCGTGATCGGCGCGCTGAGCTGGCCCCTGCTCTCCGGCGGCGGCCGCCGCGGCGCCCTTGCGCTTTTCGCCGACATCATCATCTGCCTTCTGGCGGTCGGTTGCGTCTTCTATCTGTTCCTCGGCGAGGAGAGCTTCTACGCCCGCTCCAGCACCTTCCGCTGGTATGATTGGGTCTTCACCATAGCCGCGCCGCTGATTGCGCTGGAACTGATCCGCCGGACGACGGGCTGGGTCGTGCCGATCCTCTGCATCATCGCCTCCCTCTACATGACGGTGCTCGGCCCCTGGGTGCCGGGCGCCTTCCGCTTTGCCGGCCTCAGCCTCGAGATCGCACTGTTCCGAGTCTTCTATTCGGACGACGGCATGTTCGGAAACATCGCGCAGATCTCGTGGAACCTCGTCGCGATGTTCATCATCTTCGGCGCCTTCCTGCAGGTGTCCGGAGCAGACAGGTTCGTTCTCGACATCGGCCGCGCGCTCGCCCGCCGGATGCTCGGCGGTCCGGGCTTCGTCGCCGTCATCGCCTCGGCGCTCTCCGGCACCATTTCCGGCTCGGCCGTCGCCAATGTCACCTCGACGGGTGTCGTCACGATTCCCCTGATGAAGAAGGCCGGCTTCAAGCCGCATTTCGCCGCCGGCGTCGAGACGGCCGCCTCCACCGGTGGCGGCATCCTGCCGCCGATCATGGGGGCAGGGGCCTTCATCATGGCCTCGATGACGTCGATCCCCTATCTCACCATCGCGGCGGTCGCGGCGATTCCGGCCCTCGTCTATTTCTTCGGCGTCGCCATGGGCGTGCGCATCCACGCCAAGCGCCACGACCTGCGCTTCGTCGACGAGGAAGCACCGCCCATGTGGGAGACGGTCCGTCGGCGCGGCCTGCCGTTCCTCGTCCCCTTCACGCTTCTTCTCTACCTGCTCTTCACCGGCATTGGCCCGGCCTATGCGGCGGGAGCCGCCATTGCCGCAGTCGTCGTGGTCTCCTGGATCTCGGACACGCCGATGGGCCCGCGACGCATCATCGAGGCTCTGGCGGTTGGAGCGAAGAGCATGGCGCCGACGGCGGTGCTGCTCGTCGGCATCGGCATCATGATCTCGGCGGTCGCCACCACTGGTATCGGCAGCACCTTCTCGATCATGGTGGAGCGCTGGGCGGCCGGGAACCTCGCCATCGCCCTGGTGCTGATCGCGCTGGCGTCCCTCATCCTCGGCGCGGCGCTGCCCGTCACCGCCTCCTATGTGGTGCTGGCGACGCTCTCGGCGCCCGCGCTGACCGACATGATCCTCAGCCAGACGGCGACCGCCTCGCTCGTCGCCGGCAACATCCCCGACATGGTCCGGATGATCGGCCAGCTGGCGGCCCCGGACCTGGCGATCCCGCCCGGGGGGACGGCCATGGCAAAGGCGGACGCAGCACGCCTCCTTGCGGCGATCCCCATCGAGATGCGCAGCCAGGTCTTCGAGTCTCTGCTGACGCCGGGCGCGGCGACGCTGGCGCTGCTGTCCTCCCACATGATCATCTTCTGGCTCAGCCAGGACAGCAACGTCACGCCGCCGGTCTGCATCCCCGCCTATGCGGCCGCCTCCATCGCGGAGGCGAAGCCCATACCCTCCGCAATGGTCGCCTGGCGGTTGTCGAAGGCGCTCTATTTCGTGCCCCTGATGATGGCTTACCAGCCCTTCCTGTCGAGCAACATCTTCGTCCAGCTCTACATCGCCGCCTTCGCCCTGCCGGGCATCTACGGCATGTCGGCGGCGATCGAAGGTTTTGCCGAGGCGCCGATGAAGATCGTCGAGCGCGTCCTGATGGGCGTCGCCGGTTTCGTCCTGATCGTGCCCTTCGGCGAGATCGCCAACTGGGTCGCCATCTCGGTGTTCATCGTGCTGATGGCCATCAACCTCAGGCGCTCGCGGCGGATCGCGCGGGCGGAGACAGCGGCCGTCGCGCCGACCTGAGCGCTGAGGGAGTTACGAGGGCTGTCCCAGCCGGGTCTCCGCAGCGGCGATGGTCGTTGCGAGCTGCCGGGCGAATTCCGGATAGGTCTCGCCGAGCTCGGTGAGCACGCGGCCGCGCAGCAGCGAGAGGGTCGCCGCGTCGGGATCAGCGGTCTCCGCCGGATCGGCGTCGTGATCGAAGGCAAATCCCGTCGCGGCCCTGATCTCGGCGAGCGTGTGCCCGGGGTGGACGCTTTCGAGCCGGAACCGCTTCCGCGCCTTGTCGAAGGAAAAGACGCCGAGGCTGGTCAGCAGCGCATGCGGCCCGCCGGAGCGATGCACGCCCTCGGGGCTCGTCCCCGGCGCGGAGACGAAATCCACCTTCTCGACGAAGACGCGCGGCGTGTGCTCCTCGCGGAACAGGATGACGCGCGGCACGACGAAATAGAGATAGCTGGAGCCGAAGGAGCCCGGCCAGCGCACCGGCGTCTGCGGATAGTCGCCGGTCCCGACGAGGTTGATGTTGGCCTCGCCGTCGATCTGGCCGCCGCCGAGGAAGAAGGCATCGATGCGCCCCTGTCCGGCGCAGTCGAAGAGCTCCGCCGAGCCGTTGGTGAAGAAGTTGTGCTCGCGCGAGCCGAGGATGGAGATGCGCACCTTCGGCTTGCCGCCGCGCTCGGCGAGCGCCCTGAGTAGCATGGCGCCGGCGGCGGGAATGGGGGAGGAGGCGCCGACGGCGACATGGCGCACACCCTCCAGCAGCCGGGCAATGGTGACGATCAGCCGCTCGCGCGGCAGGACGGGGGCATCGGCAGGCGACATGCTCACACCGCCTCCAGCGCGCGGTCGGCGCCGTCGAGGAAAGCGCGGAAACCTTCCGGCGTGCGCGCCTCGCGGGCATAGCGGCTGATCTCCGCCATGTCGGCGGGATATTCGCCCCACAGGCCGATGGGGGCGGCCCCCTGCGGCGCCACCGCGACCGCCTCGACATAGAGCGCGGGGAGAACCCCCGCGGCCATCACCTCGTCCGACAGCAGGCTCGTATCGACGATGCGCTCGACGGTGACGAGCGTGCGTTCGGAGGCATAGGCGAGGCTTGCGAGTTCGCGTCGACGTCCGATCCAGACATTGCCGTCGCGGTCCGCCATCGGGCAGTGGAAGATCGTCACGTCCGGCCGGATGGCGGGAATGGCGACGATCGGATCCGGCTCGTCGGAGAAGGGGTTCTGGATCACCTTCCAGTCGGGCCGGTTGGCGAGCACGTCGGTGCCGATCATGCCGCGCAGGGTGGCGAAGGGCACGCCCTTCTGGGCGGCAAGAAAGCCGGCATGGACGGCCGGGCAGGTGGCGTCCATGACCTTGATGGAGCCCTCGCGCACGGCGCGGCTGAAGCATGGCGCCCCGCCGGCCTCGCCGAGCGTCATCGCGCTGGTCTCGATGGTTGCGACGCAGCCTGCGCCGATGAGCATATCCGGTTGCATGCCGCCGGTCGGCAGGCAGACGACGTGGAGGTTGCGCAGCCCGCGGGCGATCAGCGGGCGCGTCATCACCATCGACACGCCGGCATAGTCCACCGGCAGGGCGAGCCTGGCGCCATCGGGCACCATGCGGGCGAGGTCGTCGGGCGTGAGACTCTGCATGGGCGATCCTCCGACTGGCCTTCTGGGATTAGACCTTCGGTGCAGTATCGCGCTTCGTGTCCCTCCCTTTCAATCCGCCTCACGGCGGGTCAGGTCTCCGCTGGGTCCGGCCGCACACCTCGCCGGACAGGCCATGCGGCGGTGCAATACGGGGAATTCCCGTCCTGCAGGAGCATCGGGAAGCCGGCCAAGAAACGCCGCAGAAGATCATGCTGCGATGCAGCAAAGCCGGGTTCGAAATGTGGCGAAAACAGGGTTAGCCTAAAGTTCAAGCGACGTCGCGGCGTCGAACACTTACCGTTTCATCGGATGCGGCACGATTCCGGTCGGCCGTCCGTTTGTCGTTATTGGGCAGTTTCGGCCCCAAGCGCCCGCAGAGGCGCACCAAGATCAGGGAGGATGATCGGATGCCAGATAAACACGACTCCTATTGGGCCAAAACCAGTACCCTCATGTATATCATGCTGGGGCTATGGTTCTTCTTCAGCTTCTTCGTCCACATCTTCGTCGTTCCGCTCAACAAGATCGTGATTCTCGGGTTCCCGCTCGGCTTCTACATGGCCGCCCAGGGCTCGTTGATCGCCTTCGTCGTCATGCTGTTCGTGTTCGCAAGGGCGCAGGACAAGATCGACGTCGAAGAAGGCGTGGCGGAAGAGGAATAAGGGGGCGAACATGGCTACGCAAGAATCCACCGGCAGCGGCGACTTTCTCAACAATCTCGGCAGGGTCTACGGTATCTACACCGGAGGCTTTGCTGCATTCATCGTTCTGATCGCGATCCTTGAGCAGCTCGGCGTGCCCAACCGGGTGCTGGGCTACATGTTCGTTGGCTTCACGATCCTGGTCTATGCCTTCATCGGAATCATCTCGCGCACCATGCAGGTGTCCGAATATTACGTGGCGGGGCGGCGCGTGCCGGCCTTCTACAACGGCATGGCGACGGGTGCCGACTGGATGTCGGGCGCCTCCTTCGTCGGCATGGCCGGCTCGCTCTTCCTGCTCGGCTACGACGGCCTCGCCTTCGTGCTCGGCTGGACCGGCGGCTACGTGCTGGTGGCCATCCTCGTCGCGCCGTTCCTGCGCAAGTTCGGCGCCTACACGGTGCCCGACTTCCTGGCGGCCCGTTACGAGGGCAACGCCGCCCGCCTGATGGGCGTCATCGTGCTAATGTGCTGCTCCTTCACCTATGTGGTGGCGCAGATCTTCGCGACCGGCATCATCGCCCAGCGCTTCCTCGGCATGGACTTCGTGGTCGCCGTCTATGTCGGCCTCCTCGGCATCCTCGTCTGCTCGATGCTCGGCGGCATGCGCGCCGTGACCTGGACCCAGGTGGCCCAGTACATCGTGCTGATCGTCGCCTACCTCATCCCGGTGGTCATCCTGTCGGCGAAGAAGTTCGGCATCCCGATCCCGCAGCTCACCTACGGCCAGGCGATCAGCCAGATCTCCTCGCTCGAGCAGAGCTTCATCCAGCAGGGGCTCGCACCGGCTGGCATGAAGCAGCACGTGGCTCCGTTCACCAGCTATTCGCCGGCGAACTACTTCGCGCTGATCCTCTGCCTGATGGTCGGCACCGCCTCGCTGCCGCACGTTCTGATGCGCTATTTCACGACGCCCAGCGTCAAGGAAGCCCGCATCTCGGTGGCCTGGTCGCTGCTGTTCATCTTCCTGCTCTACTTCACCGCTCCGGCCTATGCGGCGTTCTCCAAGCTCGAGGTCTATTCGACCCTGATCGGCAAGAACCTCACGGACATGCCGCAGTGGGTCTACAACTGGGGTTCGCTCGGTCTGGTGACGATCTGCGGCAAGGCTGCGGCCTCCGCGGAGGCAATACGCGAGGCCTGTAGCGCGATTTCCGGCCATGCCGGCATTCTCCGCTGGCAGGACTTCGCCATCAACACCGACGTGGTGGTGCTGTCGACGCCTGAGATCGCCGGCCTGCCCTATGTGATCGCCGGCCTCGTCGCCGCCGGTGGCCTCGCCGCCGCGCTGTCGACCGCCGACGGTCTGCTGCTGGCTATCGCCAACGCCCTGTCGCACGACATCTACTACAAGATGATCGATCCGAACGCGCCCACCGCGCGCCGGCTCGTCGTGTCCCGCGTCTTCCTGGTCGTCGTCGCTATCGCGGCGGCCTGGACCGCGTCCCAGAGACCGGCAGACATCCTGTCGATGGTCGCCTGGGCCTTCTCCATCGCTGCGGCAGGCCTGTTCCCGGCCCTCGTCCTCGGCGTCTGGTGGAAGAGGACGACAAAGCAGGGCGCCTTCTGGGGTATGCTCGCGGGCTTCGGCGTCTGCATGATGTACCTGATCGTGACGCGCTATTTCCCGGGCTTCGGCGTGAAGTATCTGGGCATGTCGGCGCTTCTCAATCCGATCACCTGGGCGCCGATCGTCGACCTCACCACGGCCATGGCGGCTCCGAATGCCATGGACGGATGGGTCGTCGCCTCGCATCCCATGGCCTCGAAGGTCGGCTGGTTCAACATCAACAACATCTCGGCGGCTCTCTTCGGTCTGCCCGTCGGGTTCCTGGTGATGTATGTGGTGTCGCTGATGACGCCGGAGCCGTCCAAGGAGATGCAGGACTTCATCGATGCCTGCCGTCGTCCGCGAGGCAAGACGCTGATGGAGGAGAAGACCACCTGACGGCGCTCTTCTGTCGCACCACACAAACAGGCGGGCGGGGGATTGTTGTCCCCCGCCCGTTCTTTACCCGGGCGCCGCTTCGCGCTAGGCGAGAGTGATCATGACCCTGTCCGCTGCCGACTGGCTCTACCACGGCCCCAATCTCCTCCTCGCCGCGCTGCTCTACACGCTGGTGGGCCGCTACATCCTGTCGCTGCTCTTCAAGCCGGACAGCGACAAGGTGATCTGGCGGGTCTTCGCCCAGGTGACCGACCCGGTGCTGCGGTCCGTCCGCACGATCACGCCGGCCATCGTCCCGAACGGTCTCGTCATGATCGCGACGATCTTCTGGCTGGTCATCCTGCGTATGCTCTGGCTGCTGATCGCCGCCATGTTCGGCTTCCTGCCGAAGGTCGGAGGCTGACATGGACGAGCGCGAACAGGCCCTCCGGCAGGACGGCTACCTTCTCGGCATCGCGACGCTCGGCCTCGTCAACGGCATGCATTTCTCGCCGCTCTACGACGGCGCCTTCGTGCTGCTGCGGCCGATCCTGGCGACCCTCTTCATCACCTCGCCGGTGATCCAGTTCTACCTGTCCTCGCTGCTGCTGGCGGTCGGCTCGGTGCTGCTCGCCGGCATCCCTGCCGCCCTCTTTGAGCGCGCGACGGGACGCACGCAGAGCGATCCGACGTCGCTGAGCATCTGGCTCGCGGGGACCGGCATCCTCGCGCTGCCCGCCTTCGGCAGACTGTTTGGCGTGATCTGACGCCGGACGACGGATCGCGGCGAAAATCAACAGCGCGTGAGAGTGGCACAATCCCCTTCTGTGTCCGGCCCCGCATGTTACGCTGGAGCGTTCCTCATCGTTGCCGCGAGCTTCCATGTCGCCCGAGATCAGGCGCGCAGCTCTTTTCTCCACCGCACGCGGATGCGGGTTCGCGGCGCTCGCCATTGTCACCGCGATGATCGGCTTCGTCTCCGAACCGGTGCTGGCGCTGAAGATCGGCGGCGTGGCCTTTCTGCTCTCGGCGGCGATCCTCGTGCTCAAGGCGTGGCATGCGCCCCGCAAGCCGTTCCGCGATACCGAGGTCTGGCTGCTGCTGGATGAGGTGGACAGGCCGATGGCGGCCTTCGCCCAGGCGGCCATCGCCGGGGCCCGCGTCGAGGCCTTCTACCGCTTCGCCCATATGGCCGCGACCATCGCCGCGATCCTGCTCGTCGGCGCGCTGCTGGCCAGCCTTCTTGTGAATGGCTGATCCGGCCTGCCCGCACCGTTCATCACGTTTCGAATTGCTGGCTGCGGCGATGCATCCCCCGACTTCCGGCGCGGCCCCGGTGGCGCTAGATTTAAGCTGGGTGTGGCGCCCGACGACGAAAGGTCCGGCCATGAGCGGTTGGTCTCGCATGCCGGTGGCGTTGGCGCTGCCGATGTTCATCACATTCGCGACGGCGGCGGTCGCCCAGACCCGCAGCGTCTCCATCACCGACGAACGGGGCAGGGGCGGCGAGATCGTCACCCGCCACGCCTATGATTGCGGCGGCTGCCCGGTCCGCCGCGCCCGCGCCGGGGTCTGGCGCCAGAGGCCGCCGGTCGTCGACTATGGCCAGGCGCTGCCGATCTACCAGCCGCCCGTCCACACCCATCCGCACCACGTGGTGCCGGTCTATCCGCTCAGGCCGCGATCGGGCCCCTATGCGGTCACCGGCGCGCCGGCGCGCCCCGCCATGGGGCCACGCCAGCCCTATTATCCCAGCGGCTCCGAAGCGCGCGTCATCACCCTCGACGGTCAGCGGTTGCAGCAGCCGCGCCAGCAGCGCCGGCCGCGCCGATGATCAGCGCCTGAGGCCGAGCCGGGTCGTCACCGCGTAGAGGGCGAGCGCGGCGGCATTGGAGACGTTCAGGCTCTTGATCACGCCGGGCATGTCGATGCGCGCCAGCGTGTCGCAGGTCTCGCGCGTCAGCTGCCGCAATCCCTTGCCCTCCGCGCCGAGCACGAGGGCCACCGGCTCGCGCAGCTTCACAGCGTCGAGGTCGTCCTCGCCCTCGCTGTCGAGCCCGATGATCTGGAAGCCGCGCTCCTTCAGTTCCGTTATGGCACGGGAGAGGTTCTGCACGGTGACGAAGGGCACGTGCTCAAGGCCGCCCGAGGCGCTCTTGGCGAGCACGCCCGTGGCTTCCGGTGAATGCCGGTTGGTGGTGACGATGGCCTTGACGCCAAAGGCCGCGGCCGAGCGCACGATGGCCCCGACATTGTGCGGATCGGTGATCTGGTCGAGCAGCAGCAGCACGCCCTCGGCGGGCATCGTATCGATATAGGGTGCATCGAGAGCGTCCGCCTCGGCGAACAGGCCCTGATGCACCGCATCGGGCGTCGCTGCGAGCCGCTTGTCGATGTCGCGCACCGGCACGATCGTCGCCTCGTGCGCGATACCTTCCTCGTCGAGGCGCTTGGCGCCGTTCTCGGTGGCGAGCAGCAGGCGGATCCGGCGGTTCTTGTTGCGCAGGGCCTCCGACACCGTGTGCCAGCCATAGAGCAGCACCGTGCCCGTCTCGAACTCGGGAGCAGGCTCGCGCAGCACGCGTCCGCCACGCCCCTTGAAGGGCTTGCCGGGCTTGGAGAAGGGACGGAAGGGCTTCTTGGGCCCCTTGGGAGGAGATGTCGTCATGCGCCCTCTTCCCATGCGGAGGCCGCCTTCGCAATGGTGCGGCGCCGCCGTTTTGCTTTGCCGGTTGACAGGGCGGGGGGGCGTCCCTATCAAGCGCGCCACACCCCAAGGGCTTCGGCCCCACGGGACTGGGACGGGGGAATGTCCCGAGCGGCAAAGGGGGCGGACTGTAAATCCGCTGGCTACGCCTTCGCAGGTTCGAGTCCTGCTTCCCCCACCATTCCGTCCATCCCGCCACCGCGGACAGCATGCGCCAGGCGAGAGGCATGAGCGGAGTCCCGCGTGCGGCCGGCGGCCGTCTTGGCTCGATGCGCGCAATGAGGCCTCTCACGATCGGCGATCCGCCGTAGCCTGCGCCGCGTATGTAGGCCGTCAGGAAGGCACGATGGGACGAATTCTCGACGGGCTGGGACGCCGCTTGATGCTGCTGGCTGCGTTAGGCGGACTGGTGGCTTCTGCCGCCCCGCTCGCAGCGCAGGACGCGGAGCAGCGGGCCTGGCAGGTTCTCGCCTCGGGCGGCGTCGTCCTGTTCCGTCACGCCAATGCGCCGGGCGGAGGCGATCCCCCGGACATGCGGATCGGCGACTGTGCCAGCCAGCGCAATCTCGATGACGCAGGACGGGCGCAGGCCGCCAGGATTGGTGGCGCCTTCGCACAGCGGTCTGTCCGGGTCGGCGCGGTGCTCGCGTCGCAGTGGTGCCGGACCCGCGAGACGGCGGAGCTGGCCTTTCCGGGCCGTGCCAGCGAGGAACCCGCCTTCAATTCGTTCTTCTCGGCGCGCAGCCGGGGTGAGGCTCAGACCCTTGCGGCGCGTCGGATCCTGGCGGCCTGGAACGGGCCGGGCGCGCTGGTCGTAGTGACGCATCAGGTGAACATCACCGCCCTGACGGGCATCTTTCCTGCGTCGGGCGAGGGCATCGTGCTCCAGCGCCGGGGCGGCGACTGGGCCGTGGCCGGGCGCATCAGGCCCTGAGGCTGCTGCGCCGCTTCCATCGACCGAAGGCGCGCGACAGGAAGGGGCGGACCGGCAGGAAGGCCCGGTAGCCGAGCTCCAGCAAGGGCGTGACTCCCGGAAGACGCGCGATCCGCGCGGCAAGGCGCCAGGCGGGAATCGCCGACCAGAGCGTCACGAAGGCCGCCGCGCCCGACTGCATGGCTCCATCCGCGTCGCGCACATGAAAACGCGCCATCGCCGTCGACGGGGTCAGGCGCGGGTCCAGCGGCGCATCCAGCGCGGACACGTCCACGAAGCACACCCGTCCCTCGCCATCCTGGCGACGATAGAGGTCGATCTCGGCCCGGCAGAGCGGGCAGGAACCGTCGTAGAAGACGGTCGGCTTTTCGTCGGGCTGCATGGTCGACCCTCGCCGGCAGGACATCGTACCATCTACGGCCGGCAGGGCGCTGCGGTTCGTCTCAGGTCTCCGACGTCGGCCCATGGCTTCTTCCGCCGGCCCTGAGCTTCATTGGTCCCCTGTATCGGCCGGCGCGTTCCCAGGCTGGCAGCAAGACACGTCTGAGCCCCCATCGATCGGAATGGCCGTGAAGGCCTCCACGGCGTGGCGGCGCATGGCGCTGGCGGGCTTGCTGGTTCGGTGGCACACATGGCCGTGCACATGCGTTCTCGCCTATGGAGAGCCAGGTGACGGCGAACACTCCCTTTGCCTGGATCACATCCTCACGCCGGCTTGCTTCGCGGGAGGAATTCGTCGAGTTCGTCCTGCATCTCGCGATAACAGCCACATGCTGCAGCCTTGAGGCCCGGCCGGTCCACGACGATCACCGACCCTCGCTTGTGCCTGATGAACCCGGCTTTCACCAGCGCGTGCATAGCAGTCGAAACTCCGGCGCGCTGATAGCCCAGCATCATCGCAAGAGATTCGTGCGTCAGGGGAAATTCGTCTGACAGGGCATGGTCCTGCGCGATCAGCAGCCAGCGACAGCAGCGTTGCTCGATATGGTGCAAACGGTTGCAGGCGATGTGCCGCGCAAGTTCGCTCAGCCCGAAGCGGACGTAATTCTGAACGACCTGGCGAAGTGCGTCATCATTGGCGAGCTCGCGTCGCATGGCATCACACCCCATGCGAAGGGCCGTTCCCGGAATTTGCACGACCACGTCAAGGATCGTCCTGTCGACACCAACCAGCGGCAGCAGATTGGCGACGCCTTCAATGCCGACGGCGCCAATCTCCACCGTTTTTCCGTCTTCCATCGTCTTGGCAATACAAACGAGGCCTCGGTTGATGAAATGGATGTGCGTGATCGGCCGGCCAGAGGTATCGAGTCTCTGCCCCTGGACCAGGCTCACGGGTTCGGAAAGCCGCAGTATCCGGTCCAGCGTCGCGGGAGGCAACGCAAGCAGCAGGCGATTGTTGATGCCCCTCCGGTCATGGGGCGGTGCGGCCGAAACGTTAGAGGTCACATGCATGGCGGCATACCTCTGACGGACTGAACAACGGAAGGTTGTGGAACAGGCTTCGACGCCTGAAGCCCAAGGCTGGCAGGCATCGGCCACCATATCATATCGAGCGGGCCCCGGTGGACCAGCGCCCCTGCAGGAGCGCGAGGCATTGAGAAAACGGGTAGTCGCGCGGGTCTCTCATTGATCGAGGTCAATCGATCGGCTCCTTTTCGACGCGGATGTCCGAAATCGGACAGAACTCCGGACCTTGGGCGGGCAAACTCCAAGACAGTTAATCTTCACATCGAGAGGACCAGTCCGATGCCCACCCAAACCAGCAGCGCTCACTTCTTTCTCAGCTGGGCCAAAGAGCGGATTGACGAGATGGATGCCACCTTGACCTCGCTCGAAAACAAGTCCGCGCAGATGCAGGTGGATACCCGCGTCAAGGCCGACCAGTTCATTGCCGAGTTGAAGAAGAAGCGGGACGAATTCGAAGCCGCCGTGACGAAGCTGGCTGAAGCGGGGGAGGCCACGGCCGAGGGCGCCAAGGCAAGGCTCGAGACCGAATGGAAGACCTTCGAGGGAGAGACCAGGAAATACCTTGAGACATTCGGCGCCGGATTCGAGCAGCAACAGGCTGTTTTTCAGAGCCAGGTCACCGCTCAGCTGAATGCGTGGCGCGACACGGCGGACAAGCTGCAGGCCGCCGCGAAGGAGTTCGCCGTCGAGCGCCGGCGGGAAATCGATGCGACCGTCTCGCGCATGAAGACCGACGCCGCGACTGCCGAGACCAAGCTCCAGGACCTCGCCCGGGCGGGAACGGAATCCTGGTCGGCCCTCAACTCCGCGCTGTCTGAAACACGCGCCACGTTCGATCGCGCCAATCAAGCCGCGCGTGAGGCGTTCAAGCGAGCGATCAGTCCCGCTCAATAGGCGGTGGCTCATCGTTCGGCCAACTGGCGGATCGTTTCCTGTCGGGGTCGCCGATGGGCAGGCCAGTTCCCCTTAACCGCTCGGTGCCGGACAGCCCGTGAATTCGACCGAACTGACGTCGCGATCATCTGCGGTCGCGACGGGGGGGGGGGACCAGTCCCGTCAGCCGACAGGCGCGCGGCCGCCGACAGGGGGAAAATCCACCCACCTCACGACCCAACAACCCTAACAGAAGGAACCATACCCATGAACAAGATGATCGTTGCGGTTTTCGACCGCGAAGCCACGGCCTTCGAAGGGCTCAGCGCCCTGAAGGATCTGCACCGGAATGGAGATATCTGTCTCTACTCGTCGGCGGTGATCGCCAAGGACAACACCGGAAAGATCGAACTCAGGCAGGCCGTCGAGACGGGGCCGGTCGGCACCGCGGTGGGACTGCTCACCGGCAGCATGGTCGGGATCCTTGGCGGGCCGGCCGGAATGGCCATCGGTGCCTCTCTCGGCGGCCTGGCAGGCTTTGTCTTCGACCTGAACAAGAGCGGCGTCGATGTGACGTTCCTCGACGATGTCTCGAAGACCCTCACGTCCGGCAAGGTCGCCGTTCTCGCCGAAATCGAGGAGAGCTGGACTGCTCCGGTCGATACGAGCCTGAACAAGCTCGGCGGCATGGTGTTCAGACGGCTGCGCGGCGAAGTGGTCGGCGACCAGCTGGCGCGCGAGGGCGCTGCTCTCAAGGCCGATCTGAAAGCGCTCAACGATGAGCTCGAGCATGCCGTGGCCGAGAACCGCGCCGCCATTCAGAAGGACATCGAACTGGTGAAGTCGCAGATCAAGGCGACCCAGGAGCAGGCCAAGGCACGGCTCGATCAGGCCAAGGCGGAAGCCGATGCCCGGATCAAGACGCTTCAGGATCAGGCGCAGACTGCGACCGGCCTTGCGAAGGCACGGATCGAAAAGCGCATTGCTGACGTCAACGCGGAACTGGACGTGCGCTCGAAGAAGCTCAGTCAGGCCTGGGAACTGACCAAGGAAGCACTCGCGGCCTGAGATCAGTCTCGTACGCGATCACATCGGACAAGATCAGGCGGTGCTTGGTTCGCAGCCCACGCTGCTTCAAGCGCCGCCTGAACCGACGTGAAACCTGGAAGCCGCCTGGCATCAAGAGGGATGAATGTCCCCACCATCGCAGGGCTTCCAATGTCCATCATCACTCCAGATCGCCCTCAACCAAGGACAGACATTCCTGTCAGGCGCATATCAGCGTTCATTTACGGGAACATCCTCGTTCTGTCGGCCTTGGTTCCTCTGTCGCCGGACAGCCTGCAAAGCACCAAGGCGTTCCTGTACGTCCTGGGGGTAGGGCTTTCGACATTCGTTGCCCACGTGGGCGCGGATCTCTTCGCGCACCTCCTGCGTCATCCCGACGGCAGCGGATTGTATGCAACATTCAAACATGATCTGCGGGACGCGGTGCCGATCGTCACGTCCACGATTGTTCCAACCGTCGTCCTTGTTGCTGCGTGGCTCGGATGGGTTGAAGGAGGGTTCGCCTGGACCATCGCGATCGGCGCGACGCTCCTGCGGCTGTCGTTCCTTGGTCCCGTCGCGGCGTGGGTTGCGCGGGAGCCTGTGTCGCCATGGCCGTTCTTCGCAGGTGTGCTGCTCGCCTTGTCGATCGCCGTCATAGCCTTGCTCAAGGCGATGCTCACCCACTGACGATTCAGCCAGGCAAACTGCGAACTCAGCTTGACGGAAATGGCGGCGGCGCAGCCCAGGCGCGAGGCATCAGGGGCCCTCGCATCCGTCATCCCGTGTCCTGCCTGACAGCAGGGCGGGACAGCGCCTCCGTCTGCCGGAATGGCCGTGAAGGCCTCCACGGCATGGCGGCGCATGGCGCTGGCGGGCTCGCTGGTGCTGGTGGCGCACTGGTCGATGTTCGAGAGCCGGTCGCGCTCCTCCAGCGAGGTGATCGGCGGTTCCTCTTCGCGCAACAGCCCGTCCTCGACACCGTAGATCCAGCCATGGACATGCAGCGGCTGCCCGCGCGCCCAGGCCGCCTCGATGATCGGCGTCTGGGCGACGCGGTGGAACTGCATCCGCACGTTGAGCTCGCACATGCGGTCGAGCCGACGGCGCTCGTCGCCGATCTGCGCAAACAGCGGCTGGTGCTTACGGTATTACATGACCAGCGGCTGGAGCCAGTGGTCGACCAGGGCCGACCGGTCGTCGCCGAGCGCCCGCCTGACCCCGCCGCAGCCGTAGTGGCCGCAGACGATCACATGGCCGACCTTGAGCGTCTCGATGGCGAACTCCAGCACCGCGAGCAGGTTCATGTCGCTGGTGTGGACCATGTTGGCGATGTTGCGCTGGACGAAGACCTCGCCGGGATCGAGGCCGAGCACGTCGTTGGCGGTGACGCAGCTGTCGGAGCAGCCGATCCACATGTAGTTGGGCGACTGCTGCTCGGCCATGCGGACGAAATAGGTGGGATCGTCGCGCGTCTTGCGCTGCGCCCAGGCGACGTTGCGGTCGAACAGGGGGTCGAGGATCACGGCGTCAGCCTCCCGTGACGTGCATGCCGCGGCGCGTCGCCGGCGCGCTCCATCCGTCGGAGAAGGCGTGACCGGCGGGTTTGGCGGCGATGGCAGCATCGATCGCGCGGTGCAGGGCCTCGTCTCCCGGATCGGACCTGAGGGCCGCCTTGAGGTCTGTGCCCTCCTCGCGGCCGAGGCAGGCTTCCAACTGGCCGGTGGCGGTGACGCGGACCCGGTTGCAGGCCGCGCAGAAATTGCAGGTGGTGGCCGCGATGAAGCCGACACGACGGCCCGTCTCGGCTATCTGCCAATAGCGAGCCGGGCCGCCGCTGCGGTGAAGGCTGGGCGTCAGAGTGAAGTGGCGTTCCAGCCTCTCGCGCACCTGGGCGAGCGGGATGAAGTGATCGGCCCGGCCGAACCCCGTCTCGCCGATGGGCATGACCTCGATGAAGGTAACGTCCATGCCGCGCCCGTGGCCGAACTCCACCAGGCGGTGGAATTCGTCGTCGTTGACGCCGGCGAGCGCCACGGCATTGATCTTGACCGCGAGGCCAGCGTCCCGGGCCGCCTCGATACCCGCGAGCGTGTCCGTGAGGCGTCCGCGTCGGGTGATGGCCACAAACCGGTCGGCGTTCAGCGTGTCGAGCGAGACGTTGACACGCCGCACGCCGGCGCGGGCGAGCGCCGCCGCATGGTGGACGAGCTGGCTGCCATTGGTGGTGAGCGTCAGCTCGTCGAGCGCGCCCGTGGCGAGGTGCCTCCCGAGTTCGTGCATCAGGTCGACCACGCCGCGCCGGACAAGGGGCTCGCCGCCGGTGATCCTGAGCTTGCGGACGCCGCGCGCGATGAAGGCGGAGGCGAGGCGGTCGAGTTCTTCCAGGGTCAGGAGGTCGCGCTTGGGCAGGAACTCCGGCCGCTCCGACATGCAGTAGAAGCAGCGGAGGTCGCAGCGGTCGGTCACCGACAGCCTGAGATAGGTGATCGCCCGGCCGAAGGAGTCCACCAGCGTCGGGTGCAACGCCGATCCCGCCCGGCGGGACGAGGCCGCGCTGGGTCCGGTGTCGCGTGGCGGGGTGAGGGCGTTCATGCGTGGGTTCCCCCGCAGCCGCAGGTTCCCCCGCCGCTGCACGAAGCGGACAGCGCCCGCTTCAGCAGGATGCCGCCGGGGTCGTCCGATCGCGCCATCTGTCCGATCAGTGTCGCCCACTCCTCGTCGGTGGCCGTATCGGCATAGGTCTCGACGCATTCGGCCGCATAGAGCCCTGTCGACAGGCCCGCGGCATCGGCCTTCACCGTGACGGCGGTGACGAGCGTCAGGTCGTCGAGGCCCGCCAGGGCCTGTTCGGCGACGAGCGGGTCGTTGAAGCGGGCGAGAAGGTCACCGAGCAGCATCCTGTCCTCCTCAGTGAACGCGGTGGTCGGCGGCGCCGGCCATGTCGAACCCCTTGATGTCGGCGGCCGACACGAGGCGGGCGATGTACTGGGCCTGAGCGCGATGCCCCGCTGCTTCGTGCAGATAGGCCGCGATGCGGTCATGGACGAGCTCGAAGGGCAGGTCGCGTCCCTCGATCCGCCGCTCGACGCGCACGACGTGATAGCCGAAGCGGGTCTCCACCGGCTGGCGCGAGATCTCGCCGGGCGCGAGGTTCGCCAGCCCTGTCTCGAACTCGGGCACCGTGCTTCCCGGCAGCAACTGGCCGAGCGATCCGCCCTGTCCGGCGGACGGGCATTGCGAATGCGCGCGGGCGAGGTCCGCGAAGGCATCCGGATCGGCGGCGAGCCGGTCGCATAGGCTCTGGGCCGTGGCGGCCGCGGCCTGCCGTGCCTCAAGGTCTTCCGGCGCTGCCGCCAGCAGGATATGCGCGGCTTCCGTCAGCGTTGCCGAGCGGAAGCGCGCCCGGTGGTTCTCGTAGTAGCGCCGGCATTCCTCGGCCGAGGCCTGCGGCACGGTCACCGCGCGTTCGACGAGGGTGCGGATGGCCGCCTCCTCGTCGGTTTCCATCCGGCCCTCGCCGTCGCTGGCGGGAGTGCCGGCGACGCCGAGCCGGCGGGCCTCCTGGACAAGCAGTTCCTTCACGACCAGAGCCGTCGCCGCCGCGTTCCACGCGTCGGCGGGGCGCTCGTTGGCGTGATTGCGGGCCTCGCGCAGGATGTCCTGGCCGGCGATGGCGATGCCGTTGACGCTGACGCGCTGGCGCGGCGGCTTGGCGATGAGGGTGCGGACGGGGGCAGTCGCGCTCATGACACGATCCTTGTGTGTGGGGTCAGCCGTCGGGGCCGGTTCACTTGGTCGCCGGGGCGACGCGCCGTCCGTCGCGGGTCCGGACGATCTGGTAGCCGCGGCGACCGAGGTACCAGACCGGCGCCGACCAGACGTGGACGAGCCGGGTGAAGGGGAAGATCAGGAAGATCGTCAGGCCGAGAAAGATGTGCGCCTTGAAGATGAGGTTCACATCGGCGATGGCCTGCGAGGCGCCCGGCTGCAGGTAGGCGATGCCCTGCGCCCAGGTCATGAACTTCACCATCTCGTGGCCGTCGAGGTGACCGAGCGACAAGGGAATGGTGAGGAGCCCGAGGCAGAGCTGCACGAAGAGGATCACCAGGATCGCCGTGTCGGCGAAGGACGACGTGGCGCGGATGCGCGCGTCGAACAGCCGCCGGTGCAGCAGCAGCACAAGGCCGATGAAGCAGGCGATGCCGGCG
This sequence comes from Phreatobacter aquiterrae, assembly GCF_053471285.1. Classification (NCBI taxonomy): domain Bacteria; kingdom Pseudomonadati; phylum Pseudomonadota; class Alphaproteobacteria; order Hyphomicrobiales; family Phreatobacteraceae; genus Phreatobacter; species Phreatobacter aquiterrae. Next base: position 126,981 of record NZ_JBJPHW010000005.1, read on the forward strand.
ATGCCGCCTGCCACGATCGCCAGCACCTGCTTGGCGCCGTGCGAGATGCCAACAGCGTCGAAGACCTGGATCGGCGTCAGCAGGCCGACCAGATGCCCCGCGAAGATCGCGAGGATGCCGATGTGGAAGAGGTTCGACCCCCAGCGCAGCTGGCCCGTGCGGAGCATCTGCGAGGACGAGGCCTTCCACGTGTACTGCTCGCGGTCGAAGCGGATGAGGCTGCCGGCGAGGAACACGGTGAGGGCGAAGTAGGGATACCATCCGAAGACGATGTGATTGAGCGTGGCGGCCATGACGCGGGCTCCTTCAGGCAATGGGGAGGCGGTTGTGCGTGACGACGGTGCGCACGCCGGCGGGGGCAGGGGGCGTCATGCCCTCGGCCGGTCGGTTGGCGGCGCGCAGTTTGGCGCCGAGCGTGTCCTTGCCGCAGGCGGCCGCCGCCGCGCCGGGGCCGAACGTGACCTCCTCCTCCTGCCAGACGGCGTCGAGGGCCTCGAGATCGTCCGGCTGGATGCCGTCGTCTGCGACGATGGCGGCCATGTCCTCCGGCTTCGGCTTGGCCTTGGAGAGCGCGACCATGGCCCGGAACAGGCCGGCATAGGGCGAGGAACGCTTCTCCAGCCGCGCCGCCAGCGTGATCAGGATGTGCACGGTTTCGCCGAGGAAGGAGACGGCTTCGTCTGCCGGCCTGAGCGACAGGTATTCCAGGAAGGCCGGGATGTAGTCCGGCAGCTCCGAGGTGTTCAGTTCGAAGCCGGCCGCCTCATAGAGCTGCTTCAGATCGACCATGGCCTGACCGCGGTCCCGGCTCTCGCCGTGCACATGTTCGAACAGGTGCAGCGACAGCGAGCGGGTCCGGTCGAACAGGAATACGTAGCGCTCCTGCAGGTCCATGAGGTCACCGCCCGCGAGATCCGCGAGCAGGGGTTCCATGAGCCGCCGGGCGGGTGAGCCGAGGAGGCCTTCCGCCTCCAGCACCTGGCGCATGGCGGGGATGGCCGCGACCATCGCCGCGCTCGGATAGGCGGCGAGCGCCGAGAGAACCTTGAAGGTCTTCATCACACGATCTCCATCGGGTTCTTGGCCTTGGGTTTGCCGAACAGGCTCGGCTTCGAATCGCCGTCCGAGCAGCCGTTGCCGAAGGAGAAGCCGCACGAGCCACGCAGCTCGTAGGCGTCCTCCGTCCATTCGCGGTGGCTGGTCGGGATGACGAAGCGGTCCTCGTAATTGGCGATCGCCATCACGTGGTACATGTCCTCGATCGCCGCACCGGTCATGCCGACGCGCCGGGCGATGGTGTCGTCGATGACTCCGTCGATGGTCTTGGCGCGCATGTAGGCACGCATGGCCAGCATCCGCTCCAGCCCCGTGACGATCGGCTGTTCCTTGCCGGCGGTCAGGAGATTGGCGAGGTACTTGACCGGGATGCGCAGCGACTTCACGTCGGGCATCTCGCCGTCGATGCCGATCTTGCCGGCCTCCGCCGCCGACTGGATCGGCGAGAGCGGCGGCACGTACCAGACCATCGGCATGGTGCGGTATTCGGGATGGAGCGGGAAGGCGATCTTCCACTCCATCGCCATCTTCCACACTGGCGAACGCTTGGCGGCCTCCAGCCAGTTTTCAGGGATTCCCTGGCGGCGGGCCTCCTCGATCACGGTCGGATCGTTCGGATCGAGGAAGAGCTTCAGCTGTTCCTCGTAGAGATCCTGCTCGTTCTTGGTCGAGGCGGCCTTCTCGATACCGTCGGCATCATAGAGCACCACGCCGAGATAGCGGATGCGGCCGACGCAGGTCTCCGAACACACCGTCGGCTGGCCGGCCTCGATGCGCGGATAGCAGAAGATGCACTTCTCCGATTTGCCCGAGCTCCAGTTGAAGTAGATCTTCTTGTAGGGGCAGCCCGAGACGCACATGCGCCAGCCGCGGCACTTGTCCTGGTCGATCAGGACGATGCCGTCCTCGTCGCGCTTGTAGATGGCGCCCGAGGGACAGGCGGCGACGCAGGTCGGGTTGAGGCAGTGCTCGCACAGCCTCGGCAGATACATCATGAAGGTGTTTTCGAACTGGCCGTAGATGTCCTTCTGGATGCCGTCGAAATTCTTGTCCTGCGAACGCTTGGCGAACTCGCCACCGAGGATTTCCTCCCAGTTCGGCCCCCACTCGATCTTCTCCATCCGTTCGCCGGTGATCAGCGAACGCGGCCGCGCCGTCGGGAAGGCTTCCAGCTCCGGCGCCTTCTGCAGGTGCTCGTAGTCGAAGGTGAAGGGCTCGTAGTAGTCGTCGATCTCCGGCAGGTCGGGGTTGGCGAAGATGTTCGCCAGAACCCGCCACTTGGAGCCGATGCGCGGCTGGATCTTGCCATTCGACTTGCGCTTCCAGCCGCCTTTCCAGCGGTCCTGGTTCTCCCAGTCCTTCGGATAGCCGATGCCGGGCTTGGTCTCGACATTGTTGAACCAGGCGTATTCGACGCCTTCGCGGTTCGTCCAGACGTTCTTGCAGGTCACCGAACAGGTGTGACAGCCGATGCACTTGTCGAGGTTCAGCACCATCGCGATCTGAGCGCGGATCTTCATCTCTGTTCTCCTGTTCACTCTGCCGCGACGGCCGGGGCCGCGCCGTGGCGCGCCTTGGCCTCGTCGAAGGGGCGTTCGAGCCAGTCGACGTTCGCGAGCTTGCGGACGATGACGAACTCGTCGCGGTTGGTGCCGATGGTGCCGTAGTAGTTGAAGCCGTAGGCGAGCTGGGCGTAGCCGCCGATCATGTGTGTCGGCTTCAGCACCGCGCGGGTGACCGAGTTGTGGATGCCGCCGCGGTTGCCGGTGGTCTCCGAACCCGGCACGTTCACGATCTTCTCCTGGGCGTGGTACATGAACACCGTGCCGGTCTTCATGCGCTGGGAGACGACGGCGCGGGCGACGAGGGCGCCGTTGCTGTTGAACGCCTCGACCCAGTCGTTGTCGACGAGGCCGGCTGCCGCCGCATCCACCTCCGACAGCCAGACGATCGGCCCGCCGCGGGACAGCGTCAGCATCATCAGGTTGTCGGTGTAGGTTGAGTGGATGCCCCACTTCTGGTGCGGCGTGATGAAGTTCAGCACCACCTGCTTGTTGCCGTTGGGCTTCAGGCCGATGACCGGTTTGGTCGTCTTGAGATCGACCGGCGGGCGATAGACGCAGAGCGCCTCGCCGAAGGCCCGCATCCACAGGTGATCCTGGTAGAGCTGCTGGCGCCCGGAGAGCGTGCGCCAGGGGATCAGTTCGTGGACGTTGGTGTAGCCGGCGTTGTAGCAGACCTTCTCGCTCTCCAGACCCGACCAGATCGGCGACGAGATGATCTTGCGCGGCTGGGCGACCACGTCGCGGAAGCGGATCTTCTCGTCCTCCTTGGGGATGGCGAGGTGGGTGTGATCGAGGCCGGTGAAGCCGCCGAGCGACTTCCAGGCTTTCACCGCGACCTCGCCGTTGGTCTCCGGCGCCATCATCAGGATGACCTCCGCGGCGTCGATGTCGGTCTCGATCTTTGCGAGGCCCTTGTTCGCCCCGTCACGATGCTCGCCGTTGAGGGCCTTCAGCAGGTCGACCTCGTGCTCGGTGTTCCAGGCCATGCCCTTGCCGCCATTGCCGACCTTGGCCATGAGCGGGCCGAGGGAGGTGAAGCGGGCGTAGAGATTGGGATAGTCGCGCTCGACCACCGTCACCGTCGGCATGGTCTTGCCGGGGATGGGCTCGATCTCGCCCTTCTTCCAGTCCTTGACGTCGAAGGGTTGGGCGATCTCGCCGGGGGTGTCGTGCATGATCGGGGTCAGCACGACGTCCTTCTCGACGCCGAGGACCTCTGGCGCGACCTGCGAGAAGGCCTTGGCTATGCCCTTGTAGATCTCCCAGTCCGACTTCGATTCCCACACCGGGTCCACGGCCGCCGTCAGCGGGTGGATGAAGGGGTGCATGTCGGAGGTGTTGAGGTCGTTCTTCTCGTACCAGGTGGCCGTCGGCAGCACGATGTCCGAATAGACGCAGGTCGTGGACATGCGGAAGTCGAGCGTCACCAGCAGGTCGAGCTTGCCCTCCGGAACATCGTCCCGCCACTTGACCTCCTTCGGCTTGACGCCGCCGGTGCTGCCGAGGTCCTTGCCGAGCACGCCGTGGGTGGTGCCGAGCAGGTGCTTCAGGAAGTACTCGTGGCCCTTGCCGGACGACCCCAGCAAATTGGAGCGCCAGACGAACAGGTTGCGTGGCCAGTTCTTCCGGTTGTCGGGATCCTCCCAGGCAAAGTTGAGCTCGCCGGATTTCACCGCCGCCGCGACATAGTCCTTCACCTCGAGCCCCGCGGCGGCCGCCTTGCCGGCGATCTCCAGCGAGTTCTCCTGCAGGGTCGGATAGGCCGGCAGCCAGCCCATGCGCACGGCGCGGATGTTGTAGTCGATGATCGATCCGTCCCAGTCACCCTTCGGTGCGGTCGGCGAGAGGATTTCCTCCGGCGTGACCGTCTCGTAGCGCCACTGGTCGGTGTTCACGTAGAAGGCCGAGGTTGAGTTCTGCTGGCGCGGCGGCCGCGACCAGTCGAGCGCGAAGGCCAGCGGCGCCCAGCCCGACTGCGGGCGCAGCTTCTCCTGGCCGACATAGTGCGACCAGCCGCCGCCCGACTGGCCGATGCAGCCGCACATGACCAGCATGTTGATCACGCCGCGGTAATTCATGTCCGAGTGGTACCAGTGGTTCATGGCGGCGCCGATGATCACCATCGAGCGGCCCCTGGTCTTCTCGGCGTTGCGAGCGAATTCGCGCGCGACCGTGATGATCTGGTCGCGCGGCACGCCGGTGATGCTCTCTGCCCAGGCCGGCGTGTAGGGGCCGGTCTCGTCATAGGTCTTCGCCACGGTGTCGCCGGCGAAGCCGCGGTCGACGCCGTAGTTGGCGAGCATGAGGTCATGAACCGTGGCGACCAGCGCCTGGCCGTCTGCGAGCGCGACCCGCTTCACCGGCACCTTGCGGGTGAGGATGGATTCGTCCGTCGTCGAGGCGAAGTGCTCGTGCGCGATATTGCCGAAGTAGGGGAAGGCGACGTCGGCGAGTTCGCCGCCGGCGAGCGACAGGGCCAGCTTCGTCGGGTGGCCGCTGGTATCCTTTTCCTCCAGGTTCCACTTGCCCTTCTCGCCCCAGCGGAAGCCGACCGAGCCGTGCGGCACGCAGATCTCGCCGGTGGTCTCGTCGATGGCGACCGTCTTCCAGTCGGGATTGTTGGTCTCGCCGAGGCCGCCCTTGAAGTCAGAGGCGCGGAGCTGGCGTTCGGGCACCAGGCGGCCGTCCTGCTCGACCAGGCGAACCAGCATCGGCATGTCCGAGTACTGGCGCACGTAGTCGTGGAAATAGGTCGCCTGGCGGTCGACGTAGAACTCCTTGAGGATGACGTGGCCCATGGCCATGGCCAGCGCCGCGTCGGTGCCCTGCTTCACCGAGATCCAGAGATCGGCGAACTTCGAGGCTTCCGAATAGTCGGGGCAGATAACCACCGACTTGGCGCCGCGATAGCGCGCCTCGGTGTAGAAATGGGCATCCGGCGTGCGCGTCTGCGGCACGTTCGAACCCCACAGGATGAGGAAGCCCGAATTGTACCAGTCGGCCGATTCCGGCACGTCGGTCTGCTCGCCCCAGGTCTGCGGCGAGGCGGGCGGCAGGTCGCAGTACCAGTCGTAGAAGGACATGCAGACGCCGCCGAGCAGCGACAGGTAGCGCGAGCCGGCCGCGTAGGAGACCATCGACATGGCCGGGATCGGCGAGAAGCCGTAGATGCGGTCCGGGCCGTAGGTCTTGGCCGTGTAGGCGTTGGCCGCGGCGACGATCTCGTTGGTCTCGTCCCAGCTCGAGCGCACGAAGCCGCCGTGGCCGCGCTTGGAGGTGTAGCTCGCCCGCTTCTCGGGGTTCTCGACGATCGAGGCCCAGGCCGCCACCGGCGTCATGGTGGCGCGTGCCTCGCGCCAGAGCTTGGCCAGCCGCGAGCGGACCATCGGGTACTTCACCCGGTTGCCGGAATAGAGGTACCAGGAATAGGAGGCGCCGCGGGAGCAGCCGCGGGGCTCGTGGTTCGGCAGGTCCGGCCGCGTGCGCGGATAATCTGTCTGCTGCGTCTCCCAGGTGACGATCCCGCCCTTGACGTAGATCTTCCAGGAGCAGGAGCCGGTGCAGTTGGCGCCGTGCGTGGAGCGGACGATCTTGTCCGACTGCCAGCGCCTCCGGTAGCTGTCCTCCCAGCTGCGGTCCTCGGTGGTGGTGATCCCGTGACCGTCGGCGAAGTCGCCCGTGGTCCGGTTGAAGAAGGTCAGGCGATCGAGAAAATGGCTCATCGTCTTGTCGCTCCGGTGAGGACGGGATTGCGGGTGTCAGCAGGGATTGGCGGCGCCACGACGGGCGTACATCCACCAGTTCATCGCGACGTTGAGGGCGAAGAACACGGCGAGCCCGTAGAAGACCGGCGTGGCGACCTTGAAGGTCGCGAACGACCAGGCGAACAGCATGCCGAAGATGAAGGGACCGTAGGCCGCGATCGCCGCGGTGAAGCCGATGACGCCGCCGCCCTGGCGTGGTTCGAACAGCATCGGCATCTGCTTGAAGGTCGAGGCGTTGCCGACGCCTGCGAAGAAGAACAGCGCCAGCATGGCCGCCACGAAAACGGGGAAGCTCGAAAGCGCGGTCGGCTGGGTGTTGATGGCAACGAGAATGGCGCACACGACCATGCCGATGCCGGCCCAGTGCGTGATCTTGGCGCCGCCGATCTTGTCGCAGAGCGGGCCGGCGAGAACGCGCGAGGCCGAGCCGACCAGCGGGCCGTAGAAGGCATAGGTCAGTGGATCGGGAGCGCCCTCGAAGCTGCCATAGACTTGGCGGATGAGTAGCGGAAAGGTCGCCGACAGTCCCGAGAAGCCACCGAAGGTCATGATGTAGAGCGAGGTCATGGACCAGGTGTGCTTCGACTTGAAGATGTCGAACTGCTCACGGAAGTTCGCCTTGATCGGCACGGACTTGAGCAGCAGCCATCCGCTGATGCCGAAGACGGCGACGAAGGGGATCATGACGGCGGGCGCGTTCTGCAGCCAGATCTGGCTCTGCACACCGGCGCGCGTCATGGTCTGGGACTCGCCCATGAAGCCCATGCCGCCGATCAGGGCGAAACCGATGACCCATGGCGTGATGAACTGCACGACGGAGACGCCGAAATTGCCGATGCCTGCCTGGATGGCGAGCGCGGTGCCCTGCAGGCGCTTCGGGAAGAACATGCTGGTGGAGGGCATGAAGGACGAGAAGTTGCCTCCGCCGAGGCCGGCGAGGAAGGCCAGCACCATCAACCACCAGTAGGGCGTGGTCGGATCCTGGACCGCATAGAACCAGCCGACGAGCGGGATCAGCAGTGATAGGGTCGACAGGCTGACCACGTGCCGGGTCCCGTACATCGGCGTCAGGAACATGTGAATCAGTCGCAGCGAGCCGCCGGCAAGCCCTGGCATGGCCGCCAGCCAGAAGAGCTGGGTCGGCGTGAACTTGAAACCGATCTGCGGCAGCCGGACCACGAGTGCGGAGACCAGGAACCAGACGATGAAGGCCATCATCAGGTTTGCGGTGGTGATCCAGAGCGTCCGCCAGGCCAGGCGGCTGCCGCCGCCGTCCCAGAAGGCCTGGTTTTCCGGTTCCCATTTCTGGAGCCAGGTTCCGCCGGGGGCGGAAGCGGCTTGGCTGTTCTGGGCCGTCATGGCATGTCCCTTCTCGAAGGTGCGGCCACCCGTCGTGATGACGGGTGCCTCGCCTGGTTCACGGTTGTGATTGGCTTTGCGGGTTGAGCTTGCGCAGTACGCTGCGCAGGTCCTCGAGGCTGTTGAACCGGGCGGTCAGTTGCAGGCCGGCGCCCTTGTCGATCAGATCGACCTTGCTGCCGAGCAGCCTGGCGAGTTCTGCCTCGGCCTCGCGCTTGTGCGCGCCCTCGGCGGCGATCGCTTCGTCGACGGAGCTGATGATGTATTCATCACCAAAGCCGCCCTCGGGCTCCTTCAGCCAGATGTAGCAGACCAGCCAGCTGATGAAGGCACCGGCCGAGATGATCAGGAAGAACTGCGACGCGGTGACATAGGTCAGGATGAAGAGATAGAAGACCGCGCCGACATTGCCGTAGGCGCCGGCCATGCCCGAGATCTGCCCGGTCACGCGCCGCTTGATCGAGGGAATGATGCCGAAGGTGGCTCCCTCGGCCCCCTGCACGAAGAAAGAGCAGCCGATGGTGATGGCCACGGCGATGACGAGAGGCCAGCGCGAGTCCATCAGCCCCATGAGCAGGAAGCCGACGCCGATGCCGAACATGTAGGCCATCATCACGAAGCGGCGATTGCCGAACCGGTCCGAAACGAGGCCGCCCATGGGACGGGCGAAGAGGTTGACAAAGGCGAAGGACGAGGCGATCAGGCCGGCCATCGCCGCGTTGAGTCCCCAGGTCTCCTCGAAGAACATCGGCAGCATCGAGACGACGGCCAGTTCGGCGCCGAAGTTGGCGAAGTAGGTCGTATTCAGTGCGGCGACGCTCGTGAACGGGTAGCGGTCGTCCTCGGGGATTCCCTCCCGCAGGATCGGCGCGTTGACCCGCCAGGCCTGCCAGAGCTGGTAAAGGACGATCACAACGAGGGCGAAGTAGATGAATCCCGCCGTCATCGCGTCGAGGTAGTTCATGTTCTGCATGCGCCAGACGAGGATCGACAGAATGCCGACCATCGGCACCGTGAAGATCATCAGCAGGACGAGATCGCCCCAACTGCTCACCTCGAGGGCGGCCGCCTTGCGCGGCTTGCGATGGACGGTGCCGGTCGGGCCGTCGGTGATAGCGAACCAGTAGAAGACCCCGTAGGCCCCCATGACGATGGCCGAGATCGCCAGCGAATAGCGCCAGCCATGTTCTCCGCCGAATATCGTCAGGGCGATCGTCGGCAGGGTCATGGCCGCGGCGGCGGAGCCGAAATTGCCCCATCCGGCATAGAAGCCTTCGGCGAAGCCGATGTCGCGGGGCTTGAACCACATGGCCGTCATGTGGATGCCGACGACGAAGCTTGCACCGACCGAGCTGAGCACGAGGCGCGAGATGAACAGTTGCTCGCGGGTCTCGCCAAAGGCGAAGACAAGGCCCGGGATCGCCATCACGACCATGAGGAGGGAAAACACCCGCCTCGGACCCCATTTGTCGAGGGCCATGCCGACCAGAATGCGGGCCGGGATGGTCAGGGCAACGTTGGCGATGGCGAACAGCCGCAAGTCGTCTCGCGTCAGCCAGTTGGCGGCGCGGAGCATGGACGACGCCAGCGGCGCCATGTTGAACCAGACGTAGAAGCAGATGAAGAAGGCGATCCACGTCAGGTGGAGCGCTCTGATCTCGCGGTTCTTGATGATGAAGAGATCGCTGGTTTTCATGGTGAGGCTCGAAGTTGCGCCGGGACCCGGGGTCCGCGAGCTGAGGGCCTTACGTGGATGGTCACGGCGCGGGAACGATCAGGAGGGGAACCTGCGCGCGGCGTGCGAGGAAGGCGCTCACCGAGCCGAAGGTCATGTGGTCGAATTCCTCGACCAGGGCGTCGATCCGCCGGCCGATGAAGCCACGATCCGGCTTGTGGCTGTGGCGGGCCAGGATCAGGAGGTCAGGCTTCCGCTCTTCGGTGGCGCGCAGGATCATCTTGCGCGCATCGCCTTCTGCCAGCAGGACCTTGGCGGCAAAGCCCGCGGCAATCAGTTCCGCAGCGGCGGCATCGGCTGCCGCCTTCTGCTCGGAGAACTGCTCCTGAAACATGTCATCGGATGCGGCGGTGGCGCTACCCGGGTCCTCGATCACGCTGATCAGCGTGACCTCGGCCTTGGTGTCAGCGAACAGGCGCATCATCGTATCGAGAGCGATGCGCGCGTTTCGGGAGTGATCGTAGGCCAGCATAATGTGCATGAGTGGTGTCCCCTCTCTGGCGGCGCCGGAGCGATGCGGCTGGATCGGTTCTCTGACGAGACGCGCGGCCCATCAGCTGTCCAGCCCCTGGTCAAGATCTCAGTGATGGCGGCCGCGCTGTTCCCGCTGCAGGCACGTGTCCTGCGCCAGCGCCATCCTTCCGGGAGAAGTCGCGTCAGTGAGAAGTGGCGGAGTGAAGGAGATAACCGTCACGATTGTCGCAGCAGCATCGTCGGGCGTCATGGCAGTGGCCTTGGCTGGCGAATACGGCGAAGAGGCCGCAAGGAACGTCGCAACAAAAGTCCGGAACGGCACAAAATGTATTGATTGAAATCAAAGGTAGATCATGCGGCGCAGCATTCTTTAAATAATTGACTATTATTGAATGCTGCGCGGCGGAAAGTAAGATGTTGAATTGCTGTAGTGAGGCCGAGGAATTGACATTTGTCAAAATGCAATCAGGATGACCTGCGGAGGGTCCATCCGGTGCGCGCTTCAGACATCCAGACGGTCCGCGAACTGCCCCTGTTCGCCGGAATGGGCGACGGCGAGTTCGATGCGCTGATGAAGGCGGCATTCCTGCAGCGCTTTCCGTCGCAGACCCAGCTCATCCACGAGGGCGACCATGCCGATTTCCTCCACATCGTCGTGGAGGGACTGGTGGAGATGTTCGCCAGCCACGACGGCCGCGAGAGCACCATCGGCTTCCTGGCACCCGTGACCACCTTCATCCTGGCGGCGGTGCTCGTCGACAAGGTCTATCTCCAGTCGGCGCGCACGCTGGAGGCCTCCCGCATCCTGATGATTCCGGCTGCCGCGATCCGTGAAGTCTTCGAACGCGACGTCTCCTTCGCCAGCGCCGTCGTCAGGGAGATGGCGGAGCGCTACCGCGGCATCGTCCGGCAGCTCAAGGACCAGAAGGTAAGGACCGGCGGCGAGCGGCTCGCCGCCTGGGTCCTGCGGAACGGCCGGGAGCAGGGCGGCGCGCTCATCGCGCATATTCCCTGCGAGAAATCGAAACTGGCGAGCTATCTCGGCATGACGCCGGAAACCCTGTCGCGCAGCTTTCTGGCGCTCGAGCGTTACGGGGTGAAGGTGGTCGGCCGCGCCATCACCTGCTCCACGCCGGCCGCGCTGGCCGAACTCGCCCTGCTCGACCGGTTGATCGACGAGGGCCACGACTAGGGCGCGCCGCGCCGGGCGCTCCGCCGTGCCCGGGCCTTGCTAGATCCCCGTCCCGTCGATGAGGGCCTCGCCGCCGATGTGCTGGCGGATGCCGGCCACCAGCGCGGGCTCGCGCGACTGGCTGCGCTGGCGCGGCCTTGGCGCGTCGATGGTCTGGTCGGCCACCACCCGGCCCGGCGACCCGGCCAGCACCACGACACGATCGGCGAGATAGGTCGCCTCCTCGATGTCATGGGTGACGAACAGGATGGTCTTGCCGGTCACCTGCCAGATGCGGACGAGTTCGTCCTGCAGACCCTCCCGGGTGATCGCGTCGAGCGCCGAGAAGGGCTCGTCCATCAGCAGCACTTCCGGCTCGACCGCCAGCGCCCGGGCAAGCGACACCCGCTGGCGCTGGCCTCCGGAGAGCTGGTGCGGCCAGCGTTCGGCGAGGTGGGCGAGCCCGACGATTTCCAGCGCCGCGCGGGCCTTCTGGCGCCGCGCCGCCTTGCCAAGATCGCTGCCCTCGAGGCCGAAGGCGACATTGTCGACCACCGAGCGCCAGGGCAGCAGGCGTGAATCCTGGAAGACGAGGGCGAGCGGCTGGCGCTGGCCGGAGCGCGTGGCGATCTCCACCGTCCCGGAACTGGCGGTGGCGAGCCCGATCAGCACGCGCAGCAGCGTCGACTTTCCGACCCCGGACGAACCGACGATGGCGATGAAGGCGCCGCGCGGCACCGACAGGTCGAGGCCGCGCAGGACCTCGTTCCTCTGGCCGTCGCGCTCGAAGGTGAGCGACAGGCCGGAAATATCGATCACGCTTTCCATCGCAACACCCGTCCCTGAACCGCGACGAAGAGGGTATCGAGCACGCCATAGAGGGCGGCCATGGTCAGCATGTAGACGACGACGATTTCCGTCGCCAGAAGGCTCGAGGCCTGGATCATGCGCTGTCCGAGGCCCGGTACGCCGAAGATCTCGGCCGCCACCACCGCCATCCACGCCTGCCCGAGGGCCGTCCTCATGCCGACGAGGATGCCGGGCATGGCGGCGGGCAGCAGGATCTTGAACAGGCGTTCATGGGCGGAGCGGAAGCCGAAGGCATCCGCCACCTCGATGAGGTCGCGGTCGACGCCGCGGATCGCGCCGTGGGCGGCGAAGAAGACGATCCAGAACACGCCGATGGCGATGATGAAGACCGCCGAGGACTGGCTTACCCCGAACCAGATGATGGCGAAGGGAACCCAGGCGAGCCCCGGTATCGGCCGCAGCACGCGCACCACCCAGGACGTCATGTCCTCGGCGAGGCGCGACATACCGGTGGCGACGCCGCAGACAAGGCCGAGAACCGATCCGACGACGAGGCCGATCGTATAGTGGCCGAGGCTCGCCTTGACCGCAGAGGTCCAGGCGCCCGACGTGAGTTCGCTCCAGAAGGCGGCGGGGATCGCACTCGGGCCCGGCAGGAGCATCGGGTTGAACAGGCCAAGACGCGGCAGCGCCTCCCAGATCAGGATGAAGATTACGAGACCGGCCGCCGCAAGCCCGAGGCTCCTCAGCCCGTCGAGCGACGGGCTGAAGGAAGACCCTGCGGGCATCGCAGGCGTGGCGGCGGGGACGGACGCGTCGGTCACGATCGGCGGCTGCGACATGATGCGGACCGGCCTCAGCTTGCCGAGGGCGCCTTCTCGAAGAAGCGGGTATCGAACAGGCCGTCGAGCGAGACTGCCTCGCGCAGCGAGCCGAGCTTCACCTGATAGGCCTGCATGGCCTTGGTCGGCTCGATGATGGCCCGCGGGTCGATGCTGAACTTGCTCGCCGGCGATTTCAGCGCCGCCTGGATGGTGGCGAGGTCGACGATGCCCTTGGCGAGATTGGCGGCGACATGCGGGGCGGCCTTGTCGGGGTCGCGCGTCAGCAGGTGGCCGGCCTTCACGAGACCGTTGACGAGGCCCTGCACCTTGTCCTCGTTCCTGGCCAGGAAGGCGCCCGAGACGGCGACGACCGTACCCGGCTGTCCCGGGAACAACTCGTCGCCGACCGCGATCAGCTTGATGGCCGGATTGCGCTTCTGCACGATGGTCAGCGCCGGCTCGCGGATGGTCGCGCCTTCCACGGCGTCGGCGAGGATCGCCTGCTGCGTCGCATCGATGCCCATGGCGACGATCTCGACGTCGGCGCGGTCGGCCTTGATCTGCTCCCAGAGCCAGAATTGCAGCGTCGTGTTCGGCACCGAGCCGGGCGGTTGGGTGGCAAGGCGCGCCGCCTTGCCGGTCTGGGCGCGGTAGGCCTTGAGCGCATCGGCGTGCGACACGCCCGGCTTGAAGAAGGCGGCGAGCCGCGGCGTGGCGACGAAGACATTCTCGCCGGTCGCCGTCGAGGCGACGACCTTCACGTCGACGCCGCGGGCGCGCGCGACTCCGAGCGGCGCGACGCCTGCGACGTAGATGTCGATGGTGCCCGAAGCCAGGGCCTGGATCATGTTCGGACCGGACTCGAAGGTGGTGAAGGCGAGGTTCAACCCCGCATCGCGGGCCCAGCCCTCCTTGTCGACGACGAAGATCGGCGAGGCGCCGATGATCGGGATGACGCCGACACGGGCGGCTACAGCCTGCGCGCGCGCAGGCGAGGGCGTCAGCGCCGGTGCGGCGAGCGCCGCGGCGGCCGCCGCGAGAACAGTACGGCGGGGAAGGAGGGTGGACATGGATGGGGGCCCTTTGTCGCAGTGCGGCGAGCGGTCGGACGAGCGCGTGCGCAGAAATGATGCCCGATATGAAAATAAATTCTCTCAAATGGCAATATCGGGCGATCAAAGAAAAAATGCGTTCTGCCAAGTCAAGTTACGCGGGATAAAATGGCGATCTAAGGTGGGCCGGCGAGAAGGTTTGGTCGTGCGATCCGTGCGCCGCGATCATCCCTGCGTGCTGGTCAGGTGGTGATGGGGCGTCCCAGCTTCTGGCGCAGGATGCGCTTCATGACCTTGCCGTTGGCGTTGCGCGGCAGCGGTTCCGTCTGGATCGTCAGCGTCTCGGGCACCTTGTAGTCGGAGAGCCTCTCGGCGCACCAGGCGCGGATCGCTTCCTCTGGAGGTTCGCTCGCATCGGTCACCACGACCGCATGCACGCGCTCGCCGAGAACCGGGCAGGGCGCCGCCACCACGGCGCATTCGACGATGCCGGGACAGGCCACCAGCACGGTCTCGACCTCGGCGGTGAAGATCTTGTAGCCGCCGCGGTTGATCATGTCCTTCTTGCGGTCGAGCACCTGCACGAAGCCGTCCGCGTCGACGCTGCCGATGTCGCCGGAGCGCCAGAAGCCGGCGGTGAATCCCTCGGCCGTCGCCTTCGGGTTGTTCCAGTAGCCCTTCACGACGTGCGGCCCGCCGATCCAGATTTCGCCGACGTCGCCGGGCGGCAGTTCGCGGCCGGCATCGTCGACGATCATGATCTCGGCGCCTGGCACGGCGATGCCGACGCTGTGCCCATGGGTGGTGGTGAAGCGCGGCGGCATGATCGTCGTCGGCGAGGAGGTCTCGGTGGCGCCATAGGCGTTGACCAGCGCAAGGCCCGGACAGCGGGCCGCGAGCGCCTCGATGGTCGGCGTCGGCATGGGCGCGCCGCCGTAGCCGCCGATCCGCCAGGCCGAGAGGTCGTAGGTGTCGAAATCCGGCTGCAGCAGGCAGAGATTGTACATGGCCGGCACCAGTACGGACTGCGTCATCCGCTCCCGGGCCGCAAGGGCGAGAAAGTCCGCGGCGCGGAACGCCGGCATGATGATGAGCGTGCCGGCCGCGCGCACGATGGTGGTGATGTTGGCAATCAGGCCGGTGACATGGCTCAGCGGCACGGCGGCGAGGGACCTGTCCGCGGCCGTCAGGCCCATGCATTGCTCGAAGACCATCGAGGAATGGACGATGCCGAGATGGGTCAGCATGGCGCCTTTCGGCAGGCCGGTCGTGCCGGAGGTATAGAGGATGACGGCGGTATCCTCCTCTGCCACGGCGGCGCAGGTTGGCTCTGGCGCCGCGGCATGGGCGGCGAGGACATCCGCGAGGGCGCGTGTTCCGGCGGCAGCTCCGCCGACCGTCCAGCGCTGCGACAGGGCGGGGGTCTCGGCGGCGACCGGGATGCGGTCGGCAAGCTCTGCCTCGTGGATCAGCAGGTGGGCGCCGCAGTCGTTCAGCACATGGGCGATCTCCGGCGCCTGGAGCCTGAGGCCCATCGGAACCGCCACGGCACCGATGCGGGCGAGGGCGAAGAGGACGGTCACGAACTCCGGTCGGTTGCCGATCAG
This sequence comes from Phreatobacter aquiterrae, assembly GCF_053471285.1. NCBI lineage: Bacteria > Pseudomonadati > Pseudomonadota > Alphaproteobacteria > Hyphomicrobiales > Phreatobacteraceae > Phreatobacter > Phreatobacter aquiterrae. The sequence goes on from NZ_JBJPHW010000005.1 coordinate 142,398, forward strand.
CATGGCGACGCGGTCGCCGGCCGCAACGCCTTCCGCAGACAGCGCGGCCGCCAGCCGGCGAACGGCGCGGTCAAGCCCGGCATAGGTCAGGCGCGTGTCGCCGCAGACGAGCGCCTCGCCGTCGCTGTTGCAGGCCACGGCTTCGTCGAGGAGGGCCGGGAGGCTTGCCGGGCGCTCGGCAAAGCAGGCGACGACCCGGTCGCCATAGTGGGGCTCGCGCCGGAGGCGTGTGCCCAGGGTCGCGGTCCACGAAGGACGGTGCGTCGACAGCTCCGCATGCGGCACGGGTTGGGCAACGCTGCGGTCGGTGTGGTCGGACGATGGCATGTCTGGCCCGGGGGAGAAAGGAAGCGGACCCGCAGGAGCCCGCCGGACCGCAACTGCACCCGATCCGGGCCGGGCCATCAAGAGGCCGCATGCCGGCCGTTCGAGGGACCTCCGCCATCAATCATTCGGCAAGCATGGGGGTCTAGAAGAACAGGATGGCGCCGCGCGCCTGGGAGCCGTCCATGGGCGCCGACGCGACCACCACACTGCTGATGATCTACCGCTCGTACCTGCTGAGCCCCGGCATGCTGTGGGTCCTGGGGTTCGTGACAGCCTTCATCGCCGTCGGCGTCGTTGCGGGAATGACGTCGCGGGTGCTGTCGCCGTCCGCCGTGCGCAACAGCCTCGCCTCGCTCGCGGTTCTCGCCTTCAACATCATCATGGCGCCGGTGGTCTATGTCCTGTCCGACCTCGTAGCGCGGATCTACGGTCAGTTCGGCATCCCGGCGATTCCTCAGAGTTTCTGGCAGAGCATGCCCTGGCTGGTCGTTGCCGTCGTCGGCATCGTCGCCAAGGATTTCGCCGACTACTGGTGCCACCGCGCCCTCCACACGCGCATCGGCTGGCCCATTCACGCGGTCCATCACTCGGACACCCATGTGAACGGCTTCACCGCCTTCCGGGTGCATCTGCTCGAGGTCGTGACGATGAAGGTCTTCTACATCGTTCTGCTGACCTGGATCGGCATCCCGACGGGCCTGATCGTCGCGGCCTATGTCGTTGCCTCGCTGCACACGGCCTATGTCCATCTCGAACTCGACATCGACCATGGTCCGCTCAACTGGCTGATCGCCTCGCCGCGCTTCCATCGCTGGCATCATGCCGATGCGCCCGAGGCCTATGGCAAGAACCTCGCGAACATGATTCCGCTTTTCGACCTGATGTTCGGAACCTACTACCGGCACGACAGCTGTGCCGAGCCGATGGGCGCCGAGCGCGACGGCATTCCGGACACCGATCCCGTGAAGCTGGTGCTGCTGCCCTTCGTGCTCTGGGCGCGGCAGGCTCGCGCCCTTGCCGGCGACGCGCTGCTGCGGCTTCGTGCAACGTTCCGGTAGGTTCTCCAGACAGTGGCCGTTCAGTGCCGCTCCTGCAGGCACTGGTCGTGGTCGGCCAGCACTTCGATGACCCGGCACGTGCCGATGGCGCCGTGCGAGCCGTGGTCGACCATGCGCGCGATCTCGCCGCGCATCGCGGTCAGGCGGGCGATCTTGGCGTCGATGTCGGCCAGGTGCCGCCGGGCGATCGCGTCAGCCCCGTCGCAGGGCTGGCCCGGCTCGCCAGCGAGCGCGATGAGCTGGCGAATTTCCTCGATCTCGAAGCCGAGGTCGCGGCCATGCCGGATGAAGGCGAGCCGCTGCACATCCTCCGGGCCATAGAGACGCCGATTCGAACCCGAGCGCGGGGCGGGGGGCATCAGCCCGATCTGCTCGTAGTAGCGGATGGTGGGCACCTTGACCCCGGCGCGGCGCGCGAGAACGCCGATGGGAAGGCCGGGGCGTTCGGCCGTCGCGGTGGACTTGGCGGGCATTGAAAAGACCTCTTGATCCTCTAGTCGCTAGAGGATGTAGGTCCGATGCCGAAGCATGCAACCCGTTGGGCATGCGTGAGGCCTGAAAGGACGCAGCGATGTCATCGAGTAGTGGAAACGCGGAGCCTGGCGCCGCCGGCTTCGACGGCACCGATCCGCGCTATCGCCGCGTCCTGTGGATCGTCATCGCCATCAACGCGGCGATGTTCCTCATCGAGACGCTCGCCGGCCGCCTCGCCGGGTCGCAGGCGCTTCAGGCCGACGCGCTCGACTTCCTCGGCGACACCCTCACCTACGGCCTGTCGCTGGCGGTGATCGGCCGCAGCCTGCGCGTCCGGTCTTCCGCAGCCCTGTTCAAGGGCGTCAGCCTTCTCCTGATGGGCCTTTGGGTCTTCGGCTCCACCGTCTGGCAGGTGCTCGTCTTCGGCCTGCCGCGGGCCGAGTTCATGGGGGCCATCGGTCTGCTGGCGTTGGCGGCCAACCTCGCGAGCGTGATCCTCCTGGCGCGCTACAAGGACGGCGACGCCAATGTCCGCTCCGTCTGGCTCTGCTCGCGCAACGATGCCATCGGCAATGTGGTGGTGATGATCGCCGCCGGCCTCGTCTGGTGGCTGGCGAGCCCCTGGCCGGATCTCGTCGTCGCCTTCATCATGGCCGGGCTCTTCCTCCATTCGGCCTTCCTCATCCTGCATCAGGCGGTACGCGAGTGGCGCAGCGGCGAGGATCTGGGCGCCCTCATGGGCCATGGCCACGATCATGGCGACGGCCGTCATGATCACGCGGCCCATGACCATCGTGTCGGCTGACCGTTCGGTCGGCGTTCATCTGCGGGCCATCGTCACGACATGATGGTCGCTAGGATGGGAGGTTCAAGCTCAGGGAGTTTCCGCCATGCGCGCCCGCCTCGCACTGCTCGCCGTCGTCCTTGCTCCTCTCACCGGAGCGCTGCCGGCCCTCGCCCAGACGCCAGGGGCCATTCCCGCCGCCCCCGGCGGAGACACCCTCGGCCGTTTCGTCCTGCGCGAGACGCCCGACGGACTGCTGCGCATGGACACCCGCACCGGCCACATGTCGCTGTGCTCACGGGCCTCGGGGAGCTTCACCTGCCGCCTCGTGCCGGACGACAAGGTGGCGCTGGAACAGGAGATCGAGCGGCTGAAAGCGGAACTCGACACGCTGAAGCGCTCCGGCGCGCTGGCCGCCCGTCCGGCCCAGCCCGGCGGCGATCCGAGCCTCAACCTGCCGAGCGATGCCGAGGTCGACCGCGCCCTGAGCCTGGCCGAGCGCATCTGGCGGCGGCTGCGCGGCATGATTCGCGAGAGCGAGCAGAATCCGCTGCCGGAGCGTCGCCTGTAGGCGCGGCGCGACGCTGCTTCACTCGGCGCGCACGACCGGCGGCTTGTCGAGGCCTTTCGGCGAGAGCGTGAACACCTCGACGCCGTCCTTCGTGACGCCCACGGTGTGCTCGAACTGGGCGGAGAGGGAGCGGTCGCGCGTCACCGCGGTCCAGCCGTCGGAGAGCACCTTCACATGCGGGCGGCCGAGATTCACCATCGGCTCGATGGTGAAGATCATGCCCGGTTTCAGCAGGCTTCCTTCGCCCGGCTTGCCGAGGTGGACGATGTTCGGCTCGTCGTGGAACAGCTTGCCCACGCCATGGCCGCAGAAGTCGCGCACCACGCTCATGTGCTGCGGCTCGACATAGCTCTGGATAGCGTGGCCGATGTCGCCGACGGTATTGCCCGGCTTCACTGCCGCGACCCCGCGCAGCAGCGACTCATAGGTGACGTCGATCAGCCGCTCGGCGCGGCGCGGGATGTCGCCGACCGCGTACATGCGCGAGGCGTCGCCATGCCAGCCGTCAAGCACGAAGGTGACGTCGACATTGACGATGTCGCCGGCGCGGAATGGCTTCTCGTTGGGAATGCCGTGGCAGACGACATGGTTGATCGAGGTGCAGCAGGAATGCTCGTAGCCGCGATACATCAGCGTCGCGGGATAGGCGCCGTGATCCATGCCGAACTCGAAGACGAGGTGGTCGATGTGCTCGGTCGGCACGCCTTCTCTGACTTCGTCGACCAGCATGTCGAGGCATTCCGCGACGAGGCGGCCGGCCTTGCGCATGCCGGCGAAGGCGTCCTCGCCATAGAGCTTGATCTGGCCATTCTTGCGCATCTGCGCCGAACTGGCCTCGATATAGGTGACCACTGGCAAATCCCTGAGTTTCGTCCGAGATAGGGAATTTGAGCCTGCGGGGCAAGTCTTGCGCCGACGCCGGGGAGCGATCGACGGTCAATTCCCGCCGATCGGCTCGCGGAGCATCCACACCTCGCTCTCGAAGACCCTGACGCCGCCCGGCGCCTCGTCGTCCGGATGCTCCTGCCGCTCGCGATAGCCTCGCTCGACCAGGCCGTCAGGAAGAACGAGGCCGAGATCACGGACCAGGCTTCGCTCCCGCGGATCCATCAGCGCCCATGTCTGGGAGCGATGGGTTCGGCGTTCGAAGTCGCGGCCATAGGCGGGATCGAGGAAGACGCCGACCTCCGCCATGAACGGGGCTGGCCAGTGCGTCAGGACATAGACCTTGTCCCCGGCGCGTTCCGCCGGCCGTGCCGCAGCCAGATGCGCTGCCGCATCGATCATCGCCTGCAGGACGCGGCGCTGGTGCTCGGGGCGGGCGTCTGGCGGATCGACGAGCCTCTGGTCCACCGGCACGTGCCAGTGGGCACACGGCCTGAACGCGTCGCCCAGCGGCGGAAAGAAGCCGGCGAACTCCGCCGCCCAGTCATCGACGGCCCTCAGGTGCTTCTCCACGTTGCGGAGCGGGCGGGTCTTGCCGAGGGCGAGGCGGGCGACGGCTCTTGTCATGGTCGGAACGAACGCTCGGACGGGGGGTGAAGGAGGCCGTGCCGTCGGCGCGGGCTCCCTTCGTCGCACCGTCAGTCGAGAAGGTTCACGCCGTTCCAGCGCGCCACCTCGTCGGAGAGCATCGGCACGTATTTCCCGCCGTTGCCCTGGGCTTCCGCCATCGCGAAGTAGTTCTTCACCGCATTGCCCATCGGGTTGGCGATGCCGGAGGCCTCCGCCATGGCGGCGCAGTAGCGCATGTCCTTGTGGGCATTGGCAAGCGTGAATTTATGAGCGTTTTCATCGCGTTCAATGACATACTTAAAGAAGGTCTGGTAGAAGCCGCAATCCATGCGGCCGCCCGACAGCACAGCGTTCATCGCCTTCGGCGCCACCCCGTTCGCCCTGGCGACCGAGAGAGCCTCGGCATAGAGCGCCGCATAGCCCATCGAGACGAAGTTGTTGACGATCTTCATGGTGTGGCCGGCCCCGACCGGGCCGACATGGACGATGCGACCGGCGAAGCAGGTGATGACGTCGTGGACCCTGGCGAGGTCGGCCGCGGCGCCTCCCGTCATGACGTCGAGCTTGCCCTCCCAGGCTTCCTTCGGTGTGCGCGACAGCGGCGCGTCGAGGAAGGTCACGCCGATCTCCGCGAGCTCCGCGGCAAGGCGGCGGGTGAGGGTGGGTTCGGAGGTGGAGCAGTCGACGATCGTCAGGCCCTTGCGGGCGCCCGCGCGCAAGCCGTCGGGTCCGTTCACGACGGCGTCCACCTGCGTCGAACCGGTCACGCAGATGAAGACGACGTCGCTGGCCTCGGCGACGGCGCGGATGCTCTGCGCTTCAGCCGCGCCGCGCTTGACCAGGTCCTCGACCGGTTCGCGATTGCGATTGGCGACGATGGTGAGCGGGTAGCCCTTCTCGACGATGTTCTTCGCCATGCCGTGGCCCATCAGCCCGACGCCGACGAACCCGATCCGTGCCTTGGTCATGTGATCCTCCCGATCATGCTTGTTTGGACGGGAGCCTAACCTCACTCCCTCGGATGGACGAGGGGTAAAACGATTGAATTGCGCTTTCAAAACTTGAAATGAATATTTAGTCTTGGGTTTTGCGGAGGCTGGGATGAACGACATGACGAGCGAACTGGCGCGGCCCGGCCGGGTCACGCTGCAGCAGATCGCCGAGCGTCTCGGCGTGTCGACGGCCACCGTCTCGCTGGCGCTTCGGTCGAGCCCGCTGGTGGCCGAGGCGACGCGGCAGAAGGTACAGGATCTCGCCCGCGCCCTCGGCTATGTCTACAACCGTTCCGCCGCGAGCCTGCGCACCGCCCGCACCAACATGATCGCGGTCGGCGTCAACGACGTGGTGAACCCCTATTTCGGCGAGATTCTCGCGGCCATCGAGGAAACCCTGGCGGGGTCCGGCCACACGGTTCTCCTTGGTACCTATTCGGACGATCCGGCCAAGCAGGATCGCGTTCTGGAGACGCTGAAGGAATACCGGCCCGACGGCATGATCCTCTGTCCCGCCAATGGCTCCACGGGCGAGGCCCTGACGATGATCGCGGCGGCAGGCATCCCGGTGGTGCAGATCACCCGCGAGATCGAGGGGGTCGGCCTCGACGTCGTCGCCTCCGATGACGGTGTGGCCGCGCGCCTCGCACTCGATCACCTGCATGATCTTGGCCATCGCCGCATCGCTGTCGTCGGCGGCAATGACACCATGTCGACAGGCCGCAACCGGCGCACCACCTACCGTACCTGGCTCTCCGAAAAGGGCCTTCCCTTCGATCCGGCGCTGATGGTGACCGGGCTCGGCACACGCGACACGGGCTTCACCGGTATCCAGGCGCTGCTCGACCTCGCCGAGCCGCCGACGGCGGCGGTCTGCATGAACGACCTCATCGCCTTTGGCGTGATGATGGGGCTGCGCCATCGCGGACGCGAGGCCGGGCGCGATTTCTCGGTGGTCGGCGCCGACGACGTGCGCGAAGCCGCCATGTGGGCGCCGGGCCTGACCAGCGTCTCCACCCATCCGAGCGAGCAGGGACGCAGGGCCTGCGAGCGTGTGCTGGTCCGCACTGTCAATCCGGCCTTGCCGCCAGCCCGCATCATCATCCCGCCGACGCTGGTGGTGCGCGGCTCAACAGGCCGGGCGCAATAGAAACGGGCGCCGCACGGGCGCCCGTCGGGTCATGGAACCGGTCCCGCCGGATCAGAACGTTTTCGCCAGCGCCTCGGCGGCTGCCTTCGCCTCAGCGAGAGAGGCCTCGGCGGACTCCGGCATGCCGGTGTTGACGACCTGCAGCGAATGGATGGTCTCAAAGCCGAAGAACTTCAGCATCCACTCCACATAGGGCTTCTGGAAGTCGATGGCCTCGGCGCCGCTGCCTGGGCCGTAGGCACCCATGGATGCCGTGATGACGAGCGCCGGCTTTCCCTTCACGAGGCCGAAATACCCCTGGTCCGGCGACCAGCCGAAGGTCTGGCCCGGCTGGGCGATCACGTCGATGTAGTGCTTCAGCACGTAAGGCACCGAGAAATTCCACATCGGCGTCGCGATGACGATCTTGTCGGCCGCCTTGAAGTGATCGGCGGCCGCGACGACCTTCGCCCAGGCCTGGGCCTGCTCGGCGGTGAAGTCCTTGCCGCCCATGACGGCATATTTCGCGTCCAGCGTCGCGCCGTCGAAGGCGGGGAGATCGGCCTTCCACAGGTCGAGGACCTCAATGGTATCGCCGGGATGGGCGGTCTTGTAGGCCTTGATGAAATGGGCGGCGGCCTGGGTCGAATAGGAACGGCCCTTGCGGGGGCTCGCCTCGATGAACAGCACTTTGGCCATGGTGTGGCTCCGAATGTTTCGGGGGAGGACGCGCGCCGGTGTGACCGGCGCGCGAGGCGATCGTCAGGCGAGGCGGGGACGGGCGGTCTCGGCCGGGCGCCAGAAGGCGAGCGGCGCCGAGCGCAGCGCGAGAGCGCCGTCGCCGGCCAGGGCATGGGCGATGGAGGCGACGATAAGGAAGGCCGGATATTCCCAGCCGCCGTTCGGCGCCGAGAAGAGCCAGCCGTTCGGCAGGTGGACCATCAGCGCGCCGGCCATGACCGGGACGAGGAGCAGCGAGACCTGCCGCCCGTAGATGCCGAGCAGGATGAGGACGCCACCGCCGATCTCCGCCGCGATGATGGGCAGGGCAAGGGCGGTCGGCAGGCCGAGGGAGCCGAGGAAGCCGGAAAATCCGGCGACGCCAAAGACGAGGACCTTGAGCAGGCCGTGGGCGATCCACATGGCGCCGAGAGCGGCGCGCAGGGCGAAGAGGCCATAGGGGGACGTGTCGGTGTGGGACATGGGGGACATCTCATGAAAGCGGGGGAGGGATCCGGGCGGGCGATGTCGGGGCGGCATCGCCGTCGGTCCGGAAGATGGGCGCTCATTGAACGCAAGTAAATTGACGTCGGCGCAATGATTTGCTTGCATGATCGCAATCAACGGAGGCCAGACGCTCATGACCCCGCCCCTCGTTTCCTGGGACGACTACCGCACGGTTCTCGCCGTCTCGTCGGCGCGGTCCCTGGCGGGGGCCGCCGAGCTGCTCGCCGTCAACCAGTCGACCGTCTTCCGGCGCCTCGGGGCGATGGAGGAGCGCCTCGGCGCGCGGCTCTTCGAGCGCAGCCGCACCGGCTATTCCCTGACCGCTGCGGGCGAGGAGATGGTCAGGCTCGCCGAGCGCATGGCCGAGGACATCGTCGACTTCGAGCGGCGACTGACCGGGCAGGACCTGCGCCCCCAGGGGGAGGTGCGCGTGACCACCAACGACACGCTCGTCGTCCACCTCCTGACCCCGATCTTCGCCTCCTTCCGCAAGGCCTATCCGGAGATCACCCTGGACGTGGTCGTTGGCAACCAGTCGCTCAACCTGTCGAAGCGCGACGCCGACGTCGCCATCCGCGCCACCGCTGACCCGCCGGAGACCCTTGTGGGCCGGCGCCTCGCCGTCATTCCCTGGGCGATCTATGCTGCCGAGAGCCTAGGCCTGACCTCTCTCGACCCGGTCGACTACCGTGCCTATGCCTGGATCGGGCTCGGTGACAATCTGGCCACCCTGAAGCCCGGACGCTGGCTGATCCAGCATGTCGGCGAGGACAGGATCGGCTGGCGCATCAACACGGTCCTGGGGCTGGCCGAGGCGGTCGCGGAAGGGGCGGGGGTCGGCCTGCTGCCGTGCTTCATCGCCCAGACATTCCCCAATCTCGTGCCGCTGTCGGGGCCGATCCCGGACATTCCGGGAGCCCTGTGGATTCTCACCCACCCGGACCTGCGCTCCACGGCCCGCGTGCGGGTCTTCATGGACCACGTCGGCACGGAGATCGCGAAACGCCGCTCACGCATCGAGGGGCTCGGCCCGGCACGCTGAGCCGGCCGTGATGGACGGGCGTCCGTGACGCTGTTTCCCCGAACGGGGCTTGGCCCGGCGCTTCGCCGCTAGCGACCGGTCTCGTCGGCAAGGATCGAGGCGACGATGTCGTGGGTGGCGCGGGCCCGGCCGAGGCTTCGCGCCTTGTCCGCCATGGCGGCGAGCCGGTCGCGGTCGCTTGTTAGCAACCCGGCGACCGCGGTTGCCAGAGCCTCGACCCGCGGCTCGAACAGGCCCGCGCCGGCATCCACCACGTGATCGACGTTGGCGCCCTCCTGCCCGGGAATGAACCCGTAGAGCAGCATCGGCAGACCGCGGACGCTGGCTTCGGCGATCGTGCCCGGGCCGGCCTTGGTCACCAGCAGGTCGCTGGCCTGCATGAGGTCGCTCATGCGGTCGACATAGCCGAGCGCCGTCACTGGGATCGGCCAGGACGCCGCCTCGAGCCGCGCCTTCAGCCTCGCGTTGCTGGCGCAGACCGCCACGATCTGCGCGGCGGGTCGGCCGGGCGAGGCCGCGGCGAGCGCTGTCGCCGTCGCCGAGACGATCGCCTCCATTGGGCCGATCCCGCCGCCGCCGCCCATGACGAGAACGGCGGGCAGGTCCGGGTCGAGACCGAAGGTCCGGCGGGTGTCGTCGCGCCCGGCCGCCGCGCGGGCGAAATCGGCACGGATCGGCAGGCCATGGGCATGAAGACGCTGGCGCGGCAGGCCACGCGCCGCGGCGAGTTCCACCGCCCGCTCCGTCGGCAGGTAGATCGCCGCGTTGCGCGGGTGCAGCCAGAGGGGATGGATGCCGCCGAGATCGGTGACCACCGTGACATAGCGGGTGCGCGGAGCCACCCGTTCGAGCACGGGGATCACGAGGTGGTTGACCAGCGGATGGACCGACACGACCAGATCGGGCCGGGTTGCCCTGAGAAGCGCCTCGATCTTTGAGCGCGACAGGCGCCGGACGATCGCCGCGGACGAGCGCGCGACCGGCGCGAACGTGGTCACGCGCCACATGGCGTGCCAGAGCCGGGGGGTTCGCCCCACGAGGGCGTCGTAGCCGTGCGGCATGCGCGAAAACGGGAAGGCGATGTGATCGGTGAGCAGGTCGACGATGGTGACGCGGCATCCCGGCCGCTGCGCCTGAAACTCCGCCTCCAGCGCCCGGGCGCTCGCCAGATGCCCGCCGCCGGTGCGGCTCATCAGGACGAGAACGTGCAGCGGCGGGGCGGAGGCGGTATGCGACGAGGGGCTGGTGCTCTGCGCTGATGCGGTCAATCTTGCGGTCTCCACCCGGCTGTCTAGCCTGCCGCAGCGCCGATGGCGAGGCGGACGGATTGCCGCTCCTGCCGACAACACCCATCAACCCGCGTGATCGCTGGGCTGACAAAGCCTGTCTTGCCCGGCCGCCCCGCCGTCACGCATAAGACGGGACGACCCGATCCCGCGAGGAGACCCCCATGCCCGTGCTGCCGACCGCCGCCGACGTCGCCGATGCCGCAAGCCTGATCGCGGGGGTTGCGCGCCGTACGCCGCTGCTCACCTCGCACGAGCTCGACGCGCTGACCGGGGCCCGCGTCTTCCTGAAGGCGGAATCGCTGCAGCGGACCGGCTCGTTCAAGTTCCGCGGCGCCTACAACCGGCTGGCGCGAATCCCCGAGGACCGCAAGGCCATCGGCGTCGTGGCGATGTCGTCGGGCAACCATGCGCAGGGCGTCGCCACCGCCGCCCAGTTGCTCGGCATCCGCGCCACCATCCTGATGCCGAAGGACTCCCCCGTGCTGAAGCGCGAGCGCACGGCGGCCGCCGGCGCCGAGCTGGTGCTGTTCGACCGCGAGAAGGACGACCGCGAGGCCATGGCGAAGTCCATTGCCGAGGAGCGCGGGGCCATCGTCGTGCCGCCCTATGACGATTTCCACATCATGGCGGGGCAGGGCACGGCCGGCCGCGAGATCATGGAAGACCTCGGCGCGAAGGGGCTTGCCCCCGACACCGTCCTCGTCTGCTGCTCGGGTGGCGGGCTCCTCGCCGGCGTCGCGCTGGCCGTCCACGAGAAGGCGCCCGCGGCGAAGATCTATTCGGTGGAGCCGGAGGGTTTCGACGATCACGCCCGGTCCTTCGCCACCGGCGAGCGGGTTGCCAACGACCGCCGCGCCGGCTCGCTCTGCGACGGGCTGCTGGCCGCCATGCCCGGCGAACTGACCTTCGCGGTGAACAAGCCGCATGTCGCCGGTGGACTGGTGGTCACCGAGGACGAGGTTAAGCGGGCGGTGGCCTTCGCCTTCCGCGAGCTCAAGCTGGTGGTCGAGCCGTCGGGGGCGGTGCCGCTGGCCGCGCTGCTGGCCGGCAAGCTCGACGTGAAAGGGCAGGTCGTGGCGGCGCTGATCTCGGGCGGCAATGTCGATCCGGCGCTCTTCGCCGAACTGATCGCCTGAACGCCAGACAGAGCGGCCTTCAGGAGGCGCTGACGCTCAACTCGTCAGCGCCACCTTCTCCACGAAGCTCAGCTTCTCGATATCCTCGATTCCGGGATGGGTGGGGGCAAGCGGCGCGCCCGCATCCCGCGGCCGGCGCGGCGTCTCTGCGAGCGGCGTCTCGGCTGTCGACAGCGCGGCCGCGGCGGTCGCCCGGGCGGTGACCGGCACGTCTTCGACCAACCTGTGGATGACCGGCGGCAGCGGCTCGGGCTCCACCAGGACGGCCTCGTCCTCAACCGCCGCCGGCGCGGCATCGGCGAAGAGGCCATCGTCCAGCATCATGTCGACGTCGTCCTGCACCAGCCCCTCGCCGGGCTTCGCCGGACCGTTGAGCAGCGAGGCCTCGGGCTTCTCGGCGACCGGCGGCGGGGCCGCAGCGACGCCGGACTCGCCCCAGATCGCCATCATCGAATCGATGCGGTCCTCGAGGAAGCGCAGCACGCCGATGACCTTGCGCGTCCGCTGGCCGGTAATGTCCTGGAACGAGCAGGCCGTGTAGATGTCGGTTGTCTTGGTGTCGATGAGGTCGCAGACCTCGCCCTCGGCGCCCATCTCGCGCAGCGTCCAGGCGATCTCCTGGATGGTCTCCGCCGCGCTCAGGATGTCGCCGGTCGCCGTCGCGGTGGCCTGCACGATGGCGTCGAGCTCGACGGAGGCATCCTCGAAATGGCCTGACCCCGCATCGGCGCCTTCCGGCTTGATCGCGGCGATCTCCGCCTTCGTCCGGGCGATGGCCAGCGCCATCTCGCGGATGTCCATCCGCACGCGCTCGATGTCCGGAGAGGTGCGCGGCGCGGCGACCGCGCTTTCCAGACGCCCGATCGCGTCGAGCACCGTCACGGTGTCGGCGTGGCGGTTGCGCCGCGCATATTCCGCCAGGAACCAGCGCCCGCGCGCCGTTTCCATCACGGCCTGCTCGATGGCGCCATAGTCGGCATCGGCGAGGGACACGGGCGTCAGCCGTGACGGGGGCGTGATGTCGTCGGTCATCCGTCAGTCCGCTCTCGCAGGATGGATCGCCACCGTCTAGAAGAAGGAGCGGCAGGCGATTCTCCCCCGAAATCTTAATGGTTCGTCACCCTTCCACCAAATCGGATGATTCCAAGCTGTTCGCAACACGGCTCGCGCTGTTCTACGCGGCCCTGTTCATCGGTTTCGGGCTGCATCAGCCATTCTTTCCGGTCTGGCTGAAGGCCAAGGGGCTCAGCGACGGTCAGGTCGGCGCGATCCTGGCGGGTGGCCAGTTGATCCGCCTCGTGGCGACACCAGTGGTGACCTATCTCGCCGACCGGGCCGGCATCCTGTCCTACGCCATCGTCATCTGCTGCTTCGCCACGGCCATCGCCTTCATCGGCGTCGGGCTCGCGAACAGCTTCACGATGATCCTCATCGGCGTCGTCATCACCGGCCTCGTATGGAGCCCGCTGGTGCCGCTGGTCGATGCCTACGGGCTCGCAGGGGTCGCCAGGCGCACCCTCGACTACGGGCGCATCCGGGTCTGGGGCTCGGTGGCCTTCATGGCCGCCAACATCGTCGGCGGCATCGTCCTCACCGTCATCGCGCCCGACTACATCGTCTGGATGATCTGGGCGAGCCTCGTTCCGCTTGCCATCGCCTCGGTCATGCTCGTCCACGACCGCGCCGACAGATCGGTCGCCCCCTCGGGGCCGGGCTTCTTCAACAGGCGCTTCGTGCTGATCATGATCGCCGCGGCGCTGCTGCAGGCGAGCCACGCGGTCTATTACGGCTTCGCCTCCATCCACTGGAAGGCGATCGGCTATTCCGGCTTCACGGTCGGCATGCTCTGGGCCATCGCGGTGCTGGCCGAGATCGTCATGTTCTGGGTCGCGACCCGCTTCACCCGCGACTGGCGGCCGACGACCTTCCTGCTGATCGGCGGCGCGGGTGGCCTCCTGCGCTGGCTTCTGATGGCGCTCGATCCGCCGCTGTGGATCAACGGACCGCTGCAGCTTCTCCATGCCGCAGGCTTCGGCCTCGTCCACCTCGGCACCATGTCCTATCTCGCCGCGCGACTTCCCGCCCACCAGCGCGCCAGCGGCCAGGGCACGGTGTCTGTCGCCATCGGCGGCGCCATGGCGCTGTCGACGCTGATCGCCGGCTATCTCTATGCCCGCGTCGGTGTCTCCGCCTTCCTTGCCATGGCGGCGCTCTGCGGCGCCGGGCTCGTCGTCACCGCGGTGGCGCGCTCCATGCCGGTGCCGCGGCCGGCCGTCCCTGCTCAGCCCCAGAGCGAGGGCGTCGGCGGATAGACGGTGGCGCCTCGGCGAGCGATGACTGCGGCCATAGCAGATTGTGGAGGAGTGGATGACCTTCGTCTATTACCACCGCGATTTCTCGGCAATTTGCAGCGCCCTTGGTGCCCAGAATCTCAAGGTCTGGCGGCAATCTGTATCCGGGGTCGATGCGCCAGAGCCTGCAAGCATCGATGATATCGCCAATATGATGCAGCAATCAGAGGTCCTTTGGGGCACAGCCCTTCCATGGTATCTCGTGGCGTCGAAGACCGATCAGTTGAGTTGTTCGCTGGAAGGAGCCGTTTCTCAGATTGGCGAAGGTGACCTAACCACAGTTCTCTTTGTTGCTTATCAGGATGGAGGACTGATCTCTGTTTCGGCTGTGGCCCAGCCCTTTCACCAGAACGCTGTACCGGCGTCCTGGTGGAGGCCATGGTCTTCATAACACCTGACGCCCCGCCGTCCCCGCTCAGCCCCAGAGCGAGGGCGTCGGCGGATAGACGGTGGCCCCGTCGTAGCGCAGGCCCTCGGGCCGGTCCTCGCGCAGAAGCAGCGGTCCGTCGAGATCGACGAGGAAGGCCTTCTGCGCGATCAGGGTGGCCGGCGCCATCGACAGCGACGTGCCGAGCATGCAGCCGGTCATGATCTTCAGGCCGAGCTTCTCCGCCTCGGCGACGAGAAGGAACGCCTCGGTCAGGCCGCCGGTCTTGTCGAGCTTGACGTTGATCGCGTCGTACTTGCCGGCCAGCTTCGCCAGCGAGGGGCGGTCGTGGACGCTCTCGTCGGCGCAGATCGGGATCGGCCGGCGCACACGGCGCAGGGCCTCGTCGTCAGAGGCAGGCAGGGGCTGCTCGACCAGGGCGATGCGGAACCGCTCGCAGACCGCGAGGTTCGCCTCGAGATTGGCCGGCGTCCAGCCCTCGTTGGCGTCGATCACCAGCGTCGCCTCGGGAACCGCGGCGCGAATCGCCGCAAGCCGGTCGGCGTCGCCGTCGCCGCCGAGCTTGATCTTGAGGTGCGGACGGCCGCAGCTCTTCGCCTGTTCCGCCATCTCCTCCGGCGAGGACAGCGAGATCGTATAGACCGTCGTGAGCGGCTTCGGCGCCGGCAGACCGGCGAGTTCCCACGCCCGCTTGCCGGTACGCTTCGCCTCGAGGTCCCACAGCGCGCAGTCGACCGCGTTGCGCGCCGCGCCCGCCTTCATGGCGGTCAGCAGGCCCTGGCGGTCGAGGCCGGTGCCGAGCGCCTCCACCATGGCCTCGATGTCGGCGGCGACTCCATCGACAGATTCGCCGTAGCGCGGGTAGGGCACGCATTCGGCACGGCCGATCGCCGCCCCCTCGCGGATTTCGCACACCACCACCACCGCCTCGGTCCGTGAACCCCGGGAGATGGTGAAGGTGCCGGCGATGGGCCAGCGTTCGGTGCGGACGGTGAGCTCGCGCGACGGCATGGTTCGGGCGTCCTCAGTTCACTTTCCGGGAGGCCTTGGCCTTCTTCGGCTTCGGCTCCGGCTCGCCGTAGAGCTCGGCGAGAGCGTCCACCAGAGGCTCGACGCCGAAGCGCACGGGATCGGTCGCCGGCAGCTCGTATTCCCGCGACAGGCGGTCGAGATAGGTGAAGGCCTGGTCCTCGGAGAGGTGCTCGGTGTTGATCGACAGGCCGGTGCAGATGATCGCCGGGTTGGTCAGGCGGCCGAGATTGACCGTCTGCTCGATCACCTCGTCGATGGACGGCAGGGGCGTGTGCACGCCACGCATCGTGCGCCGCGTCGGCTCGTGGCAGACGATGAAGGCGTCCGGCTGGGCGCCGTGCAGGAGGCCGAGCGTCACGCCGGCGAAGGAGGGGTGGAACAGCGAGCCCTGGCCCTCCACCACGTCCCAGTGCAGCGGATCGGCAGCCGGGGTGAGCCATTCGGCGGCACCCGCGATGAAGTCGGCGACCACCGCGTCGACGGCGACGCCGCGGCCGGAGATGAAGATGCCGGTCTGGCCGGTGGCCCGGAAATCGGCGTCGAAGCCGCGATCGCGCATGCCCTTTTCCATGGCCAGCGCCGTGTATTTCTTGCCCACGGAGCAGTCGGTGCCGACCATCAGCAGGCGCTTGCCGGACCTCAGGCCGCCCTTGCCGGTGGCGAAGGTCTGCGTCGGGTGGCGCACGTCGTGGAGCTGGCACCCGTGCTTCTTGGCGGCGGCCGCGATCTTCGGAATGTCCGACAGTTTCGCGTGCAGGCCGGTCGCGATGTCCATGCCGGCCTCGATCGCCTCGACGATGCTGGTGATCCAGTGGTCCGGCAGCACGCCGCCGGCGTTGACGACGCCGACCACCAGCGTCTTCGCACCGGCTTTGGCGCCCTGGGCGATCGACAGGTCCTTCAGGCCGGTATCGGCCTTGCAGCCGTCCAGGCGCACCTGCCCGACGCACCAGTCGCGGCGCCAGTCGACGATGCCCTGCGCCGTCTTGGCGGCGAGCTGGTCGTGGACGTCCCCGAGGAAGAGGAGATAGGGCTTGGCGAGTTCCATGTGACGGCCTGTATCGGAAAGGGAAGAGGTGCGGCGACCTCGACGGCGCCGGGCGGCTCCTTTATGGAGAGAGCGAGCGCGCGTGCCAAGCCGGGCCGGCGCATGCGTCTTATCGAAATTCGCGCCGTGAGCGGGAAGAGCCTCGTGCCTGAAGCCCAGTTGGCGAGCAGAGTGGACGGCAGCCGGCTGACGGTCGCGCTTGCCGGCAACTGGACGGCGGAGACCGCAGGCGCCATCGAGCCCGAGGTCGCGCGCCTGATTGCCGAAGGCGGTTCTCCGGCGGCGGTCCTTCTCGATTTCTCGCGCGTCGAGCGCCTCGACACCCTCGGCGGCACGCTGGTGCGCGGCATCGAGATGGCCTTTGGCGCGCGCGGGGTGCCGGTCGAGCGCGCCGGACTGTCGCCCGTATCCGCCGCCATCTACGCGGAGATCGTCGAAGGGCTCGCGGCGCCCGCTCCGCCGCCGCCGAAGGCGAAGCCTGCCATCATCCAGGGCCTCGACGCGGTCGGCAGTCAGGCGCTGGAGGCCTGGCGCGACCTGGTGGCTCTCGTCTCCTTCTTCGGCGAGGTCGTGGCGGCGGCCGGATTGGTCTTCAGCGGCCGTGGCCGCCTTCGCCTCGCCGCCATCGTGAACCAGCTCGATCACGTCGCCTTCCGCGCGGTGCCGATCATGGCGCTCATCACCTTCCTGATCGGCGGCATCATCGCCCAGCAGGGCATCTTCTTCTTCCGCGATTTCGGCGCCGACACCTATGTCGTCGACCTCGTCTCGATCCTGACCCTGCGCGAGATCGGCGTGCTGATCGTCTCCATCATGGTGGCGGGGCGCACGGGCTCGGCCTTCACGGCCGAGATCGGATCGATGAAGATGCGCGAGGAGATCGACGCGCTGAAGGTGATGGGGCTCAACCCGGTCGAGGTGCTGGTCCTGCCGCGCCTCATCGCGCTGATCATCGGCCTGCCTCTGCTCACCTTCGTCGGCGACATTGCGGCGATCACGGGTGGCGCGATGGTGGCGCAGTTCTACGGCCAGATCCCCATCGACATCTTCTTCACCCGCATGCAGGAAGAGGTCTCCCAGCGCCACATCTGGGTTGGCCTCGCCAAGGCGCCCTTCATGGCGCTGATCATCGGTCTCGTCGCCTGCATCGAGGGCATGCGGGTGAAGGGTTCGGCGGAAAGCCTCGGCCAGCAGACCACGGCCTCCGTGGTCAAGGCGATCTTCCTCGTGATCGTGGTCGATGGCCTTTTCGCCATCTTCTTCGCGTCTCTGGGCTACTGACGGCGGGGAGACGGGCGTGGCGGGCTATGCGGCGGGCGAGGTGATCATCAGCGTGCGGGACGTCGCCATCGGTTTCGGCGAACGTCTCGTCATCGACGGGCTCGACCTCGACGTCCATGCCGGCGAGATCCTCGGCGTCGTCGGCGGCTCGGGCACCGGCAAGTCGGTTCTGACCCGCTGCATCCTCGGCCTGGTGCCGAAACGCCGCGGCAAGATCATCGTCTTCGACCAGGATCTCGACGCCATCTCGCCGGCCGAGCACAAGGCGATCGAGCGCCGCTGGGGCGTCCTGTTCCAGCACGGCGCGCTGTTCTCCTCGCTGACGGTGAAGCAGAACATCCAGGTGCCTCTGCGCGAATACCTGGGCCTGTCGGAACCGCTGATGGAAGAGATCGCCCGGCTGAAGATCGCTATGGTGGGACTGTCGCCGGATGCCGCCGAAAAGTACCCGTCCGAACTGTCGGGCGGCATGATCAAGCGCGCGGCGCTGGCCCGGGCGCTGGCGCTCGATCCGGAAATCGTCTTCCTCGACGAGCCGACCTCCGGGCTCGATCCGATCGGCGCCGAGGAGTTCGACACGCTGATCCGCACCCTGCGCGACACGCTGGGGTTGACCGTGTATATGGTCACCCACGACCTCGATAGTCTGGCGCGAATCTGCGATCGAATCGCAGCGCTCGCCGACGGCAAGGTCATCGCGTCGGGAACGATGGCGGACATGCTCCGTCATCCGCATCCCTGGCTGCGGAAATATTTCGGAGGCGAGCGCGCTCGCGCCGCCGGGGTCAAAGCGTGAGGATGTGAGCCGAAGCGCATGGAGACCAAAGCCAATACCACGCTGATCGGTCTGTTCACGCTGGGGGTCCTGGCGGCGTTCGGCCTGTTCCTGTGGTGGTTCCTGCGCGTCGGCGACAGCACCAACCGCGAGGACTACCGCATCGTCTTCACCGGCCCGGTCGGCGGGCTTCGCACCGGCTCGGCCGTTTTCTTCAACGGTATCCGCAAGGGCGAGGTCCGCAATATCGGCATCGATCCGGCCGATCCGCGCAAGGTGGTCGCCGTCGTCTCCCTGCAGCAGGGTACGCCGGTGTCGAGCGCCACCCGCGCCAATCTGAACGTCCAGCTTCTCTCCGGCATCGCCTCGGTCGGTCTCGTCAACGGCCCCGATCCGGCCCAGCCGCTGACCCGCTCGGCCGGAGCGCCGCCGCCGCAGATCGGGCCCGACGTGCCCGGCGGCTCCGACATCATGTCCGGCGCGCAGCAGACCATGAACACGCTGAATGGGCTCGTGCAGCGCCTCGACGAGGTCATCGCCAACGGCTCCGGCTCGTTCCAGCGCAGCCTCGAGAACGTCGAGAAGTTCACCGCCGCTCTCGGCGACAACACCGACAACGTGCGCAGCTTCCTCAGCGAGACCGGCGAGGCGGCCAAACAGATCGCCGCCCTGGCGCAGCGTCTCGATCGCGTCACCACCCAGGTCGAATCGATGATGGAGGGATCCCAGCCGGGCCGGATCAGCTCCATCCTGAAAAATATCGACGAACTGAGCGGCGGCCTGAACGCTCAGAACCAGAACTTCGCCGACCTCATTCGAGACGCGCGTCAGGCTGCGACCTCGCTGACCCAGACGCTGGGAACGGTCAACGAAGTGGCGACGACCTTCGACGTGCGCGCCCTCAACCGAACTCTGGCCGGCGCCGATCGGGTGATCCAGGCGCTCGACAGCGAGCGGATCGGCCGGGCCATGGCCAACATCGACCGCTTCACTCAGGCGCTGGGTGAGAATTCCGCCAATGTCGACCTGCTGCTGAAGAACGCCAGCGAGGTCTCCGGCAAGCTGAACACCATGGCGGACCGTCTCGACAATCTCCTGAAGGGCTTTGCCGGCGACGGAACGAACAACATGTTCGCCGAGTTTACTGCGACGGCGCGGTCCGTGCGGACTCTCGCCGAGCGGCTCGACACCCGCACGGCGCAACTGACGACCTCCATCTCCGGCTTCACGGATCGGACGATCCGCGATATTCAGTCCCTGTCGGCCGACGGCCGGCGTACGCTGTCGGAACTGGAACGGACGTTGCGTTCACTGGAACGCAATCCGCAGAGGTTCATCTTCGGCGGATCGGGCGTGCCCGAATACAATCGCCGCTAGGGCGGAAGTGAAGGTTCGGGCGTGCAGGACAATCATTCGGGATCGCGATCGGCACAGACGAGGCGTCAGGCGACGTTCGCGATTCTGGGAGCGTCGCTGACCCTGGCCGGCTGCGCCTCGACGAGCAGCACGCCGCGCGCCTATGACATCGTCGCGCCCTCGACCTTCCCGGTGCGGGCAGGCGCGGTGCGCGGCCAGTTGCTGGTGGTCGAGCCGAAGGCCATCGCCAGCCTCGACACCGAGCGCATCGCTGTGCGCGGGCAGGGCGGCGCCTATTCCTATCTGTCCGACGGCGCCTGGGCCGACCGCCTGCCGAAGCTGCTGCAGGCCCGCATCATCCAGGCCTTCGAGAACGCCAGCCGGCTGCGGTCCGTGGGCCGACCCGGTGACCGTCTCGCCTCGGACTGGCAGTTGCTGGCCGACATCCGCGCCTTCGAGGTTGTCGCGACCGGGACCACCGAGGTGGTGGTGGACATGTCGGTCAAGCTGGTCAACGACCGGTCGGGCCGTATCCTCGCCGGCCGGATCTTTTCCGCGCGCGCGCCGGTCGCGGGCATCGACGCGGCCAATGTCGCTGTCGCCTTCAACACGGCCGTGCAGGCGATGCTGCGCGAGATCGTGCTCTGGGCCACCGCCCAGGTCTAGGGGCGGCGAAGCCCGCGGGTCTCCCTGGGTCCGGCCGAAAGAAAAGGGCGCCTCGCGGCGCCCTTTGTCATGTTTTGCCTCGTGAACCAGGTCAGTCGAACCGGCCGCTCGCATGCGCGAGCAGGGTGAAGACCTTGCCGGTTTCCGAGGTGAGGTAGGACCTCGACAGCGATCCGTCGCGATCGTTCCGATCGACATCGGCCAGCAGCCGCTGGAACTCGTCGACATAGCGGTCGACGGTGTCGCGGAACTCCGTGTCGCGGCGGTAGCGGCGACGCAGTTCGTCGAAGGTCTGCTGGCCCTGGGCGGTGTAGAGGCGGCGCGAGAAGACGTTGCGCTCGCCGCGGCGCCAGCGGTCCCACAGGTCGGCCACGGCCTCGTGATCGACCATCCGGGCGATGTCCGAGGACAGCGCATCGAGATTGTCGAGCGCAGCCGGCGCCGGGGCGCGGCGCTGGGCCGGACGCAGCGGCTGGCCGGTCTGCTCTTCTGTGGAGGCGCGGGCGAGAAGGTCCGACAGCCAGCCGCCGGAGCGGTCGGCAGTCTTCGGCCCTTCGGCCCGGGTGGGCGCTTCGCGGCGCGGTTCGACGGCCCGCGGTTCCGCTTGACGCGGTTCCGCGGCGCGCGGCTCGGGTGCGCGCGGACGGGGCGGCGCCTCGCGCACCGGCTCGGGCCTTGCCTCGGCCCGCGGCAGTTCGGCGACGGCGCTGCGCAGCGGCACCGGCGGCTCCTCGCGGGCTGGCCGGCGGGTGACCGCGGGGGAGGGCTCCGTCACGTCGAAGGCGCGGCCCGACTTGGCGACGATGTCGTTCAGTTCGGCGAGCGCCTTGATCTGCTCGGCGACGACACGGCGCATGGCCGCTGCGTTCTCCTGGGTCTCCTTCGGGATCTCGACCATGCCGCGCGACAGCTGGTCGCGGGTTTCGGCGAGTTCGCGCTGGATCTCCGAACTCATCGCCTTCATGCCCGTCGTCAGAGTCTCGAAACGCTCGGCAGCCTCGCGGAACAGCGCCTGCATCTCATGCGTCGCCTGCTCGTAGGCGGAGCGCATGGCATGCGTCGTGCGCTCGCGCTCCTTGCCGGTGGCGAGCCTCAGCGTCTCCGCCTGCTCGCCGATGGCATGGGTCGTCTGGTTCGTCGATTCGACGAGGACGCGGCCGATCTCGCGGGCGCGGCTCTCGGCGACGCCGAGATTGTCGTCCAGGAGGCCGGTGAAGCTCTTCACCAGGTTGTCCATGTCCTCGGTCTTCGAGGCGAGGTGACTGACGAGCGTCTCGATGACCTCGCGGCGCGCGTCGAACGAGGCGTCGAGGCGCTGCTGCATGTCCTCGACCTGTTCCGCCGCGGCGCCGAGCAGGCGGGCCTGGGCGTCGAAGCGCTCGGACAGCGAGGACACGTCCCGCAGCACCGTGCCGGCCGCGCTGGCGAGTTGGCTGATCTGTCCGTTCAGCATGCGCGTCGCGGTCTCGGCCGCCGACGAGGCGGTCTCGGCGGAGCTGGCGAACTGGCCGATGCGCTCGCCGAGCTGGTTGTTGAGGCTGGCGAGAGACGTCTCGGTCTGGCCCACCACCTCGCGCAGGGAACCATTGGTCTCACCGAGCCTGCCGAGCAGCCCCGCGAGTTCGCCGCGCAACTGGTCGTTCGTCTCCGTAAGCGCCTGGACCGACTCGCGGGTGCCGCTTTCCACCTGGCCGCGGAAGGCGTCCGAGCTCTCGGCGAGAATGCGGGCCGCCTGTTCGCTGGTGTCGGAGATGCCGCGGGTGACGTCGAGGCCGGTCTGCGACAGGGTGCGGGTGATCTCCGCGCCCTTCTGGCCGATGACCTCGGCGATCGCCGTGCCGCGGTTCTCCAGCGCGCGGACGACGATGTCGCCGACACGGCTGACCTCGGTCGTGACCTGCATGCCGTTGTCGCCGAGGCGCGTGACGAGGTCGTTGCCGCGCTCGTCGAGGAGGGTGGCGAGTTCCGCCGACCGCGCGCCGAGCACCGCGTTGATCTCGTTGACGCGGGTCGACAGGCCCTGCGTGATGTCGGTGGAGATGGTGGAAAGCGTGCGCTCCACCTCGTCGGCGTTGGCGCGCAGGGTCTGCGTCACCGCCTCGACCCGATCGGTGAGGGTCTCGGCAATGTGCGAGCCGCGGGCGTCGAGCGTCTGCGACACCGACTCCAGGCGGCCGACGACGACCTCCTCGAAGCGGGCGACGCGGGTGTCGAGCGTCTCGGCCACTTCCAGCGCCCGCCCGCCGAGGGTGCGGTTGATCTCGTCCGCCTTGTCCGACAGCGTCGCGGTGATGAGGTCGGACTTCGAGGTCAGCGTGTAGGTGACCTCGTCCGACTTCTCGGACAGCAGGCGCGTGATCTCGTCGGACTTGGTCGCCAGCGAATAGGCGACCTCTTCCGACTTCTCGGTCAGGAGGCGCGCGATCTCGCCCGACTTGGAGGCGAGGGTATAGGTCACGTCCGCCGACTTGTCCGACAGCGTGCGCGCAATGTCCTCCGACTTCATCGCCAGGTTCTGGGCGATGCTCTCGGACGTCGTTGCGAGGTTGTGGGCGATGAGGTCCGACTTGGTCGCAAGATCGCGCGCCATCTCGTCGGAGCGCGACGTCAGGTTGAACACGATCTGGTCCGACTTGTCGTTGAGCAGGCGTGCCAGCTCGTCCGACTTGGAGGTCAGGCTGTAGGCGATCTCTTCGGACTTGGACGAGAGGTTCGTGGAGATCTCATCCGACTTGGTCGCCAGATTGGTCGCGATCTCGTCCGACTTGGAGGCAAGATTGGTCGCGATCTCGTCCGACTTCGACGTCAGGGTCAGGGTGATCTCGTCGGACTTCGAGGTCAGGTTGTAGGTGATCTCGGCCGACTTGTTCTCCAGAGCCTCGGTCACCGCCTTGCCGCCCTCGCCGAGGACCTTGGCGAGTTCGAGCGTGCGGTTGGCCAGCGTCTCGTTGAAGGCCTGGGCGCGGGTGTCCAGCGCCTGGTCGATGCGGGCGAGGCGGCCGTCGAGGGCCTCGGTGATCTCGCCGGACTGCTGCGCCACCCGCTCGGCGAACTCGCGCGCGTCGCTGGCGATGCGGTCGGCAAGCGCGGTGCCCTTGCCGGCGATCGTCTCGTTCAGCGCACCGATATGGCCGGTGAGCTTGTGGTCGAGCAGGGCGGTGTGGTTGGCGACCTGCTCGGTCAGCATGGAGGCATGCGAGCCGACACGGCCCTCGAAATCGTTGGTGAGGCGGCCGACCGCGTCCTCGAGGTTCAGCGCATGGCGGCTGACCTGGTCTTCGAGGTTGGTAACATAGTGGGCGATGCGCCCCTCGAACGAGGAGCTGTGGCGGGCGATGGCCTCGTCGAGACCGGTCGCGTACTGCGAGACCTTGCCCTCGAACTGGCCGGCATGGCGCGCCATGGCCTCGTCGAAGGAGGAGGCATAGTGGCCAACACGGCCCTCGAAATGCGAGGTGTGGCGGACGATGGTGTCCTCCAGCCGGGTCGCATGCTCGCCGACGCGGGTGTCGAAGCCCGATGTGTAGCGGATGAAGGCGTCCTCCAGATTGGCCGCCTGTTCGCCGATCCGAGTCTCGAAGCCCGAGGTGTAGCGGATGAAGGCCTCCTCGAGGTTCGCCGCCTGTTGGCCGACGCGCATCTCGAAGCCGCTAGAATAGCGGTTGAAAGCGTCCTCCAGCCCGGCGGCGTGGGCGCCGATGCGGCTGTCGAAGCTCGACGTGTAGCGGAGGAAGGCGTCCTCAAGCCCGGCGGCCTGGGCGCCCATGCGGGTCTCGAAGCCGGAGGTGTAGCGGTTGAACGCGTCCTCCAGGCTGGTCGCATGAGAGGCGACGCGGTTTTCGAAGCCGGAAGTGTGGCGGTTGATGGCGTCGTCCAGCGCGATGACGTTCTGGGCGATGCGGGTGACAACGGCCTCGCCGTGCGCCGTGGCCGTCTCGCTCAGCGCGGCGGCGACACGCTGCATCTCTGTCGTCACGAACTCGCCGCGCGCGGCGAGCGCCTCGGTCACCTGGGAGCCGATGTCGCCGATCCGCTGCGTCAGGTCCGTGCCCTGGGTGGCGAAGGTCGACAGCACGTCGGTGCCGGCCAGTTCGATCTCCTCGCGCAGGTTGGCCGTGCGCTCGGAAATGGCGGTGGTGACGGTCTCGCTGGCGCGATGCAGGGCGAGTTGCACGTCCTGCGCCTTCTCGGTCAGGCTTTCGACGACCTGGATGCCGACGTCGCCGATGGCGTTCTTCGCCTCGGCGGTACGCTGCGTGATCGCCTCGGCGATGAGCTGGCCGGTGACGGCCAGGCGCTTGTCGAGCTCGTCGCCGTGGGTGGTGACGGTTTCGTGCAGCTTGTCGCCGGTCTCGGCGATGCGGTCGGCGAGGGCGCCGCCGCGCACGGTGATGGTCTCGGCGACGTAGGTGCCGGTGGAATCGAGCTTGTTGACGACCTCCGAGCCACGCTCGGTGAGTTCGCCGACGAGCCTCTCGCCTGTGTCGCGCAGGCGCGTGGAGACCTCGTTGCCGCGCAGCGACAGTTCGGAGACGAAGGCTTCGCCCGTCTCGCGCAGGGTCGAGGTGACCTCGCCGCCGCGCGTCGCCAGCTCATAGACCAGCGTCTCGGCGGTCGACTTCAGGACCGAGTTGACCTCGTTGCCGCGCGTCGAGAGTTCATAGACCAGGCTCTCGCCGGTATCCTTCAGGCGGCCGGTGACCTCGTTGCCGCGGCTGGACAGCTCGGCGATCAGGCTCTCGCCGGTATCGCGCAGGGTGGCGGAGACATACCCGCCGCGCTCGGACAGCTCGGTGATCAGCGTTTCGCCGGTGTCGCGCAGGGTCGAGGACACCTCGCCGCTGCGGGTTGCGAGTTCGGCGATCAGGGTCTCGCCGGTGGCCCGCAGGGTCTGCGAGACCTCGCCGGTGCGCGCCGACAGTTCGGCGACGAGGCTTTCGCCCGTCTCCTTCAGGCGCGCCGACACGTCGTCGGAACGGCTGGCGATGGCCTGGGTGATCTCGGTGCTGGTGGCGGCGAGATGGTTGGTCATCGCCGTGCCGGTTTCTGAAAGCTTGGCGGCCATGCTGGTGCCCGTCTCGGCCATGGTGACCGTGACGATGTTGCCGGTATCGGTCAGCACGGACGTCACCCGGTCGCCGGTGGTCGACAGCGCGCGGGTGACCTCGTCGCTGGTCGAGGCGAGGCGCTCGACGATGTCGGCGCCGCGCACCTGGATCTGGTCGATCATCGTGTCGCCGGCGCGGCCGAGCGCCATGGTGATGGCTTCAGCCTTCTCGCCGAGGGACGAGGTGACGCGCATGCCCGACTCGTCGATGCGGCGCGAGAGCTGCTCGCCGGCATCGGCGATCTGGCTCGCCACCTGCTCGTGGACGCCGGTGAGCGCGGTGCGGACGCGATCGGCATTGGAGACGATGGCCTCGCGCTGGGTAACGAGTTCCTCGATGAGTGCGCGCACGCGCAGTTCGTTGTCGCTGTAGGCGCGCTCCAGCGAGGCGACCTCGTTGTGGACCAGGGTCTCGAGTTCGCCGGCGCGCGCCAGGGCGCGCTCGACGCCATCGCCCATCGCCGCGACCTCGCGGCGGACGGCCTGACCGACCGAGACCACGGCCTCGCGGGCGACGGTCTCCGGCTCGGCGAGGCGCAGGGCGACCTCGCTCATGCCCTGGGCGACGATGCGCATCTCCTGCGAGCGGCGGATCAGCGCGCCCATGACGAAGAAGAAGAGCACCGGCAGGAAGGCCACGGCGGCGAAGGTCAGCGTGCCGGGCTCGGTGATGTCGGGCAGGGTCGAGCCGAACAGGCGCGAGCCGATATAGAGGGCGGCGCCCAACCAGGCGAGCGAGAGAAGGGCGGCGATCCACAGCGGCGCGGGCGAGGGGCGGCGCGACAGCCGCTCCAGCATCTGGGCGAGATCGCGGCGGTCGTCATTGGCCGGCGGCTGGGTCGGCGAAACCACCTGGTCGGCGCGGCGCGTGTCGGCGAAGAGGTCGTCGTCGACGCGCATCGCATCGCCCGACTGGCGGGGTGCGTCACGGCCGGTCGCCCGGGAGCCGCCCTTGCCCTGGTCCTCGTTGGCAAGGTTCAGCGCATCCTGAATGGCCGCGAGGGCCGCTTCGGCCGGATCCTGAGCCTTCTTCGGAGTGTTCGCCATGGTGTCGCCCGCATCCTTGAGACTGCCGACTGGCCATCTTCCATCAATGGCCAGGTCCCAAGTGCCTCTTGGACGCAACGACCACGGATGGCAGACAACAGTCCGCCGCAGCGTGTAATCTACCGGCGGGTCCTAAGGAATGAAACCTGCCGGACCAGCAGTTTCGGATTCATCGTTAACGGATGAGTAACCATGACTGATCAGGGGGCCGGGCGGAAAGTCGGGAAGAAGCCGGGTGCCGCAGCGTCTTCCTCGGCCCGGCCGACGGAGCCACAGCGGCGCTGGCTCGCGCGCGGGGTTGATCAGCCCGGTGGAAAACTCCCGCTGTTCGACGTCCACGGGCGCGAGGTGCCGCATGCCACCATCCGCGCCTGCCTGGATGCCGGATGGGCCGAACCCTGGTTCGCCAATCCTGTGAGGCCGGACTGGCTCGTCTGCAAGCTGACGGCCGAGGGCTACCGGGCCGTCGGTCGGACGCCACCGGCCGCTCCCGGTCGCCCGGGTTGAACGGCGGGCGCTGCAGTTCCGCATCCTCGCGCATTTACGCCCGGTCAACCGCGTCGCCTGAATCCATTTCTCGGGCCGTCCGCTTTAACCTCGCTTTCGCCGCTGCCGCGCCATGGTTGGCTCACAGGGGAGCGGGGAGGATCAACCTCCTCCAACGACAACACGCCCAGGACGGGTGTTGAGTCACACAGGGGACACTATGACCATGGCGCGTATCATGTCGGACGACATTCCGGGCGGCGGCCTTCCCGTCGATCTCACCCATCTCTCGCGACAGACCTTCGGCGACCACAGCCTCGAGCGCGAGGTTCTGGCTCTCTTCGAGCGTCAGTCGCGCACCATGCTGGAGCGTTTGCGCAACGCCACCTCGGCGAAGAGTTGGGCCGAAGCGGCCCACACGCTGAAGGGCTCGGCGCTCGGCATCGGCGCCTTCGGGGTCGCGCAGGCGGCCGAGGCCGTCGAATGCGATCAGGTCGACCATCTCTCGTCGCGTGCCTGGGACGATCTCGGGCGGCTGGAGAAGGCGGTGGCCGAGGCCAACGGCTTCATCTCGCACCTGCTCGAAGCGGCCTGAACACGTCCCGGCGCCGAGGCCGGGCGGCCATGCGCCGTCGGCCTCTGGCGCGCGGCTGCGCCTTTCGCTATGTCAACGCCATCCGGGACCGCCGCGACATCCAAGCGGCGGTTTCTCTTTGTCGGGCGCCGGAGCGGCGCCGGCAGGTGCTGCGAGCGCGAGGAGCCGATGCCCCAGATCACCTTCATCAACCATGCGGGCGAGAAGCGCACGGTCGACGCCGCCGTCGGAGCGACGGTCATGGAAGCGGCCATCAAGAACGGCATTCCGGGCGTGGTCGCCGAATGCGGCGGCGCCTGCGCCTGCGCCACCTGCCACGTCTATGTCGACGATGCCTGGTCGGCCAGGACCGGCGAGCCGTCCCACATGGAGGAGGACATGCTCGATTTCGCCTTCGACGTGAAGCCGACGTCGCGGCTGTCCTGCCAGATCAAGGTGACCGAGGCACTGGACGGTCTCGTCATCCATACGCCCGAGCGCCAGGGCTGAGGCCGCAGGCCGGCCGGTCAAGGGCCGACCGGTGCAGGGGCATCATGCCCCGCGCGGACTTGGCAGTCGTCGCAATCCCGGTAGATGTCGGGGAACCGCGCGGAGACAAGCGCCATGCCCCCCCAGACGGCCGAGCGTCCGCTCGCCGCCATCGCCGCGCAGTTCGTCTGCTTCACGCTCGTGTCGGTCGCCGACACGATCCTGAAGATCATCGTGGCGGAACTGCCGAGCTGGCAGATCATGGCGATGCGCAGCGCCTTCGGCCTCGCCATCCTGACACCGATCATCCTGGTCCAGGTGGCGCGCGGCCGCGCCACGATCCTCACCCGGCGCCCCGGCGCCCATCTCTTCCGCGCCAGCCTCTCGGCGGTGTCCGTCTTCGCCTATTTCGAGGCGCTGCGGGAGCTCGACCTGCCGGTTGCCACCGCCATCCTCTTCGTCACGCCCTTCTTCGTGGTGGCTCTCTCCGGCCTTGTGCTGCGCGAGCCCGTCGGCCTGAACCGCTGGATCGCCGTCGCCATCGGCTTTCTCGGCGCGCTCGTCATCATCCGGCCGGGCCCGGAGGGCGTCTCCATCGCCGCGCTGCTCGCGGTCCTGTCGGCGGCGACCTGGGGAGCCGCCATGGTGGCGATCCGCAATCTCGGCAAGACCGAGGGAACGCTGTCGATCCTGTTCTACTTCAACCTCTTCATCTGCCTCATCGCGCTCGGCTTCGCGCTGCCGAACTGGCAGCCGGTGCCGCTCTGGCTCGTCGCCGTCATCGGTCTCAATGCGGCCATCCAGCTCGTCGCCCAGTCCTTCATGCTGATGGCCTTCCGCTTCGCCTCCGCTTCGGTCTCGGCGCCGGTCCAGTACACCCAGCTTCTCTGGTCGGTGGCGGCGGGCTGGTTCATCTTCTCCGTCATTCCCGGCCCGCAGGTCTTCCTCGGCGCCGCCATCATCGTGGCGAGCGGGCTCTACCTGATCCTGTCGGAACGGCGCGCCGCCTCGCGTCGGTGACAGCCGCCCGCGGCCGGCCCTTGTCCATCGGCGGGCGAGGGGGCACATGTTGGAGCATCGCGAGGAGAACCATGCGCCGGCTGATCCTGCTGAGGCACACCAAGTCGGACTGGCCGGCCGGACTGGTGGATCATGATAGGCCCCTGGCGGGGCGCGGACGACGCGCGGCACCGCTCATGGGCCGGGTTCTCGTCGATCGCGGCCTGATCCCCGACAAGGTCATCGTCTCGACGGCCACCCGGACCGTCGAGACCTGGACCCTGGCGAGCGTCGGGCTCGTGCGCCTGCCCGCGGGTGAACAGGACACACGCATCTACGAGGCGCCGGCCTGGATGCTGGCCAATGTCATCCGCGAGACCGACGAGGATGTCGCCACGCTCCTGCTCGTCGGACACAATCCGGGCATCGAGACGCTCGCGGAAGACCTCGTCGCCCACGGCCCCAGGGACCAACGCCAGCGGATGTCACGGAAATATCCGACCGGCGGGCTCGCGGTGATCGACTGCGCCATCGACAGTTGGCGGGATCTCGCGCCCGGCTGCGGCACGCTCGTCTCGTTCACCGTGCCGCGCGATCTCGACAGCGAGGCCGAGTAGATGGTCTGGACCGGCTGGCTGAACGAAACGCGGCTAGCGGCGCGGTCGCTCACGGCCTATGCGACCGACTGGGCCAACCCGACGCTGCGGCTCGGCGTCACCGGCCTGTCGCGCTCCGGCAAGACGGTGTTCATTACCGCGCTGGTGCATGGCCTGCTGACCGCGGCGCGCTGGCCGGTCTTCGAGGCGCAGGCGCAGGGCCGGATCGCCCGCGTGCGACTGGAGCCGCAGCCCGACGACGGCATCCCGCGCTTTCCCTACGAGGATCATCTTCAGACCCTGACCGGGCCGCGGGAATGGCCGGAAGGCACCAAGCGCATCAGCGAGATCCGCCTTGCGATCGATTTCGCCTCCAACTCCGGCTTCTTCCGCGGCAGCGAGAAGACGCTGACGCTGGATATCGTCGACTATCCCGGCGAATGGCTCCTCGACCTGCCGCTGCTGGCCCAGACCTATTCAGAATGGTCGCGCCGCAGCATCGAGGCGGCGCGCCGGCCGCCGCGCGCGGCGCTTTCGGCCGAGTGGCTGGCGGCGAGCGCCGAGATCGACGCGTTCGGCAAGGGCGCCGAGAGCGATGCCCGGCGGCTTGCCGACAAGTTCACCCGCTATCTGAAGTCCTGCCGTGACGAGCGCGTGTCGCTGTCGACCCTGCCGCCGGGGCGCTTTCTGATGCCCGGCGAGATGGAGGGTTCGCCGGCGCTCACCTTCGCGCCGCTCGACCTCGCCGGCCGCGAACCGGCAGGCGACAGTCTCGCGAGCCTGATGGAGAAGCGCTTCGAGAGCTACAAGCGCCTCGTCGTCATGCCCTTCTACGCCAATCATTTCGCCACGCTCGACCGTCAGGTGGTGCTCGTTGACGCGCTCGCCGCCCTCAATGCCGGCCCTGATGCGCTGGCGGACCTGGAACTGGCGCTCGCCGACGTGCTCACCGCCTTCAGACCCGGCGCCAATTCGATCCTGTCGTCCATCCTGTCGCGGCGGATCGACCGCATCCTCTTCGCCGCCACCAAGGCCGACCATCTCCACCAGACCAGCCACGACCGGCTCGAAGCGCTGCTGAAGCGCCTCACAGACCGCGCCATCCGCCGCGCCGAGTTCGCCGGCGCGCGGGTGGATGCGGTGGCGCTGGCCTCTCTCCGCGCCACCCGCGAGACGACGGTGACGCGCAAGGGGCGCAGCCTCGCCTGCATCGTCGGCGCGCCGCTGGCCGGCGAACAGGCCGGCGGCCAGACCTTCGACGGCGCCGAGGATGTGGCGGTGTTTCCCGGCGAGCTTCCCGCCGATCCTACGGGCCTCTTCTCCGGGCCTGCGGCCTTCCGCGGCGAGGACTACCGTTTCGTCCGCTTCCTGCCGCCGAAGGCCGATGCGACCCAGCCGCTGCCGCATATCCGGCTCGACCGGGCTGTCGAGTTCCTCATCGGAGACCGCCTGGCATGAGCAGGACCCCGTCCCAGAAGCCGCAGGTCTTCCGCCTCGACTCCGGCGATGTGGAGATCGCGCCGCCGAGCGATGCGCCGGTGCCGGCATCCAGCGCCGACGTGCCGCCGGATGTGGCGCCGCCGCCGCCCCCGCCGGCGACCAGCCTCTGGTCCCGCCTGTTCTGGGCCGGGCTCGGCGGCCTCCTGTCGCTGGCCTTCGGCATCGCCGTCTCCACCCTGATCGACGACCTGTTCACCCGCGCCCAGTGGCTCGGCTGGGTCGGGGTTGCCGCGCTGGTGCTGTTCCTGGTCGGAGGGCTGGTCCTGCTCGGCCGCGAGATCTTCGCGCTGCGCAGCCTCGCGCGCCTCGACACGCTGCGCGAGCGCGCCGCCAGGGCGCTGCTCGACAGGGACGACCGCGCGGCGGCCGCGGTCGCCGCCGACCTCATCGCCGCCATGGCGGGCAATGCCCGGACGGCACGCGGCCGCGCGGCGGTAACTGCTGCCTTCGCCGACGGCATCGTCGACGGCGCCCAGCGCCTGCGCATCGTCGAGCGCGAGATCCTCGAGCCGCTGGACCGCGAGGCGACGCGGCTGGTGGCGGAGGCGGCCCGCCGGGTCTCGGTCGTGACGGCGATCAGCCCGCGCGCGGCGGTTGACCTCGCCATGGTCTTTGCGACCGCGGTGCGGCTCATCCGCCGCATCGCCGAACTCTATGGCGGACGACCCGGCACCTTCGGCATGGTCAAGCTGCTGCGCCACGTGCTGGCCCACATGGCGCTGACCGGCGGCATGGCGGCCGGCGACACGATCCTCGACCAGATCGTCGGCCACGGCCTTGCCGCCAGGCTGTCGGCCAAGCTGGGGGAGGGCGTCCTGAACGGTCTTCTGACCGCCCGCCTGGGGATCACAGCCATCGCGGTGACGCGGCCGCTGCCCTATATCGGCGCGCCGCGACCCGATGTGCGCGATCTCGTCGGCGACGTCCTCAGCCGCGGCGACCCGAAGGCTTGACGCGCCTCAAGGACAGGCAGCGGCGTCGGTGGCATGAAGACGGCAACCATCGGAGGCTGCCCATGTTTCGCACCATTCTCTGCCCCGTCGATCCGACCGAACCCGGCCTGGAACAGAAGGCCCTGTCGGTCGCCCGCCAGCTCGCCGACCTCAACGGCTCGACGATGATCCTGCTTGCGGTCGTTCCCGACATGCCTGTCATGGCGGCCGAATACCTGCCGCAGGACTTCCACAAGAGGCAGTTGAAGGAGACGCAGGAGGCGCTTGCCGCGCTGACCGCCGATCTCGGTCTGCCGGCTGACCGCGTGAAGGTGAAGGTCCGCCTCGGCCGGCCCTATCACGAGATCCTCGAAGAGGCGGAGACCTCCAAGGTCGACCTCATCGTCATGGCCTCGCACAAGCCGCGGCTGGCGACCTATCTCCTCGGCTCCAACGCGGCGCATGTCGTGCGCCACGCCAAGTGTTCGGTCATGGCGCTCAGGCCCGAGGCGGCGTGACGACCGGCAGCAGGATCGCCGGCGGATTCAGCGGGTCGAAGTCATCGGGGCGGTTCTTGGTCAGCCAGAGCGACATCTGCCAGACCGTGTAGCCGCCGATGAAGACGACGAGGCCCATCAGGCCCCAGTTGACGGCGCGGATCGCCTGGTAGGCCAGATAGGTGAGGGAAAAGGCGAGACCCATCGTCGTCGCGGCGATGATCGCATAGCGCCAGGCGGGCTCGCCGGCGATGAAGCGCGCCTTGGGCGATGTTCTGGCGATCGTTGCGCACAGTTCCCTGACGAAGGCGGCGAAGGGCGCGTCATGCGCCTCGATCTCGACCATGCCGCGCCACGACACGTTGGAAAACCAGATTCTCTGGCCGAGCCGCTGGCGCACCTCCAGCCGGTAGCGGCGGGTGTAGAGATTGGCCGGACGGAAGACGAGCCGGACGCTGTCGATCTGGTGCAGGGGCAGGCGCCCGGACGAGCGCCCGTCCGACCAGACGAGGTCGCGCTCCTCGATGGTGAAATGGATTTCAGGGCCGACCAGCTTCGGCCGATGGCGGAAGGTGGGGCGCCCCTCGTGGTCGAGCCAGAGGGCCGGATCGTATGTGGTTGTCTCGGGCGCGGTCATGGCGCGTCTCTACACGGGACGTGGCAGGGACGGAAGGCACGGCCTGACACCGCGTAACCTTACCATCAGAAGGGCC
Organism: Phreatobacter aquiterrae; assembly: GCF_053471285.1. Lineage (NCBI taxonomy): Bacteria > Pseudomonadati > Pseudomonadota > Alphaproteobacteria > Hyphomicrobiales > Phreatobacteraceae > Phreatobacter > Phreatobacter aquiterrae. Next base: position 175,779 of record NZ_JBJPHW010000005.1, read on the forward strand.
TCATCCGGCGCGGTTCGGAACCCTCTTCCCGCTTCGGCGGTATTGCGCGGCCTCGCCCGGCAAGCCATGATCCGCGCTTGGTTTTTTCGCCTTCGCGTCGGGGAGTGTTCCATGAAGGCCATCATCGTCGGCGGCGGCGTCGGGGGATTGACCACCGCGCTGATGCTCGCCGAACGCGGCATCGGCTGCGAGGTCTACGAGCAGGCCACCGAGATCCGCGAACTCGGGGTCGGCATCAACACCCTGCCGCATGCCATCAAGGAACTGGCGGGGCTCGGCCTCCTGCAGCGGCTCGACGATGTCGCCATCCGCACCCACGAACTCATCTACACCAACCGCTTCGGCCAGGAGATCTGGCGCGAGCCGCGCGGCGTCGAGGCCGGCTTCGAGGTGCCACAGTTCTCGATCCACCGCGGGCGGCTGCAGACCGTCATCCACCAGGCGGTGAGGGCGCGGCTCGGCGAGAGCCGCATTTTCACCGGTCATCGCCTCGGCTCCTGGCGCGAGGATGAGAGCGGCGTCACCGCCTATTTCTTCGACCGTGAGGGCCGGCATGTCCGCACCGCGCGCGGCGACGTGCTGATCGGCGCAGACGGCATCCATTCCACCGTCCGTCGCTCGCTGTTCCCGGGCGAGGGCCCGCCGGCCTGGAACGGCATCATGCTCTGGCGCGGGGCCCTCGACTGGCCGGACTTCCTCACCGGGCGCTCGATGGTGATCGCCGGCGGCATGTGCGCCAAGCTCGTGATCTATCCGATCGCCGAGGGGCTCGCCCCCGGCCGCAAGCTCACCAACTGGGCCATCGCCGCCAAGATCGGCGAGAACAACGCGACGCCGCCGCGCCGCGAGGACTGGTCGCGGCCCGGCCGCTTCGAGGACATCGTGCCCTATCTCAAGCGTTTCTCGCTGCCCTATCTCGACGCCCAGCGCATGATCGAGGCGACGCCGGAGTTCTGGGAGTATCCGATGTGCGACCGCGACCCGCTGCCGCGCTGGAGCCATGGCCGGGTCACGCTGCTCGGCGATGCCGCCCATCCCATGTATCCGGTCGGCTCCAACGGCGCGTCGCAGGCGATCCTCGATGCGCGCTGCCTCGCAGACCTCCTCAAGAGCGCCGACCATCCGGTGCAGGCGCTGTGGGCCTATGAGCAGGAACGCCTGCCGCCGACCGCCCAGATCGTCCGTATGAACCGCAAGGGCGGACCGGAGGGCGTCATCGACGCGGTGGAGGACCGTGCGCCGGACGGCTTCACCGACATCGACACGGTGCTGTCCTTCGAGGAGCGCAAGGCCATCGTGCGCGGCTACGCCTCGACGGCCGGCTTCTCGCAGGAGAAGGTGAACCGCAAGGCGGCGTGACCGCCCTGACGGCTCTCGGCGCGCCTCCGCGCCGCATCGGACCCTGCATGATCGCCACTGCCCGCATGCGCGAGGCCGCGCTGCTCCTCACCGGCTGCGGTCTCTGCCTCGGCGCCACTTTCCCGCTGCAGAAGCTGGCGGCGGGCGCCGGCATCCAGCCCGCCTCGTGGGTCTTCCTCTCCACCCTCGGTGCGAGCCTCATCCTGACCATCGGCGCCATCGCCAAGGGCAAGCCCCCTTCGGGCGGGCACCTCGTCTACTACTTCGTCGCCGCGCTGATCTCCTTCGCCCTGCCCAACCTCATCGTCTTCGTGGTGATCCCGAAGATCGGCGCCGGTCTGACGGCGGTGATGTTCGCGCTCTCGCCGATCATGACGCTGACCATCGCATCGCTTGTCGCGCGCCGATGGCCGGACCGGCTCGGCACGCTCGGCATCGCCATCGGCCTGGCCGGCGTGCTGGTCATCATCGCCTTCCGGGGCGATGCGGGCGGAGCGGACGCCTCGCTCGGATGGGTGCTGCTGGGCCTGGCGATCCCCGTCTGCCTCGCGTCCGGCAACGTGTATCGCTCGCACAACTGGCCGCCCGGCGCCGATCCGCTGGCGCTCGCCTCTGCGATCAACATCGCTGCGGCGGGGCTGCTTTTCGCGGCGGTCTTCGCCGGCGGGGAGGGGCTGCCGGGGCTGGCGGCGGTTCTCGGCGTCCCCGGGCTCATCGCTGCCCAGATCGTCGCCACCGGCGCGAACCTCGCCATGTTCTTTCGCCTGCAGCAGGTCGGCGGGCCGGTCTATCTCAGCCAGATCGGCTATGTGGCGGCAGCGGTGGGGCTCGTCGCCGGCACGGTGGTTCTCGGAGAGCGCTATCCGCCGGCGACGTGGGTCGGCGCCCTCGTGGTGGTGGCCGGCGTCGCGCTGGTCACCTGGTCGCAGGCCCGTTCAGGCCGCTAGGAGGGGCGGCGACCCTGCCCCTCGTCCCGTCGGTCGGCCTCTCATCACCCTCAGGGCACACTGACCGAACATAGGTCAAAGATGCCGGAACAGCGTGACCCTGTCAAGGCCTATTTTCCTACGATAGGAACGATGGCGAGTCTCGCCGCAACCGGCGGCCTGGCATCACGCTCCCGGAGGCGGCGGCAGGAACACGACCTCGTGCTTGGCCGACAGCGCCACCACGGCGTCCGGGGTCTGCTCGGCGAGCGAATGGATGCCCCAGAACAGGTCGTAGAGCCGGCGGGTCGGCGAGACCCAGAAGAAGCACTTCACCGTCTGGTCGGTCTTGTTGAAGATGCCGTGCGACAGGCCCATCGGAAGGCGGATCAGGTCGCCGGTGGTGGCGACGAATTCCTTGCCCTCCAGCACGAGGTCGAAGCGGCCCTCGAGCATGTAGATGAACTCATCCTGGGTGGGGTGGATGTGCGGCGGCACGAAGGTGCCGGGCGGGAAGGTGGCGTGCCAGGACATGGAGGTCTCGCTGACCTGCTTGGGCACATAGGTCTGGCCGAGAATGTTCCAGACGATCCCGTCGATCCCCGTTCCGGCCTTGGTGATGCCGGCGCTCATCGGCTGCATGGTCGTTCCCTTCCCAAAGGTTCGGCGCGGATCAAACCGCATGACTCCGGCGACGGCAACAGCGACGCGCCGTTAAGCTTAGCGCGACTGCCCTGCAGGCTTGCGACAGGCGGGACGCGTCGGGACGGATGGCGCCGCGCCGCCGGTCGCGCTATCCGTGATCTCCTGCCTCCGAGGACCTGTCCTGCCATGCTGACCTTCACCCGCCATGCCGCCGGCCGCTCCGACCGCATCTCCCTCGAACTCGAGACGCTGGTGATCGCCGGCTGGGCGGGTCGCGACGAGGCGGCGATCCAGCACCACATTCACGAACTCGCCGCCATCGGCGTGCCGCCCCCCTCGTCGGTGCCGGTCTTCTATCGCGGCGCGGCCTCGCTGGTGACGCAGAGCCGCCGTGTGGAGGTGCTCGGTCCCGACTCCTCCGGCGAGATCGAGCCGGTCATCGTTTCGCTCGCCGACGGGCTGTGGGTGACGGTCGGCTCCGACCACACAGACCGCAAGGCCGAGACCTACGGCATCGCCTTGTCGAAGCAGATGTGCGCCAAGCCGGTCGGCACCATGCTGTGGCGCTACGAGGAGGTCGCGCCGCATTGGGACGAGCTCATCCTGCGCGCCCACGCCGTCATCGGGGGCGAGCGGGTGCTCTACCAGGAGGGCGCGCTGGCGGCGCTGCGGCCGCCTTCCGACCTCATCGGCAAGTGGACGGGCCGCGATACGCTGCTGCCGGCCACGCTGATGTTCGGTGGCACGCTCGGGGCGATCGGCGGCATCCGCCCGGCGGCGCGCTTCGAGATGGAACTGGTCGACCCCGTCCTCAAGCGCGCCATGTCGCACGCCTACGACGTCGTCGACCTGCCGGTTGTCAGCTGAGCTGGCGGCAGTCGGCAATCGCCAGGAGGCAATCGGGATTTCGACTGCCGACTGCCCAAGGCCGACTGCCTCACTTCGGCTCCTTGCGCGTCGGGTCGAAGTGCTTCTTCAGGTCCTTCCAGCAGTCGGTGTAGTTCGGCTGCAGGGTCGACAACTCGCTCGCCCATTTCGTCACGCGCTGCGGAAAGCGCGTCTCGAACATGAAGGCCATGGTGCCGGTCAGCTTGTGCGGCTTCAACTCCACATTGCTGGCGTGCTCGAAGGCGGTCATGTCCGGCCCGTGCGGCAGCATGCAGTTGTGCAGGCTCATGCCGCCGGGCACGAAGCCCTCGGGCTTGGCGTCATAGACGCCATAGATCAGCCCCATGAACTCGCTCATCAGGTTGCGATGATACCAGGGCGGGCGGAACGTGTTCTCGCCCACCATCCACCGCTCGGGGAAGATGACGAAGTCGATGTTGGCGGTGCCCGGCGTCTCGGACGGCGCCGTCATCACCGTGAAGATCGACGGATCGGCATGGTCGAACAGGATCGGCCCGACCGGCGAGAAGTGCCTCAGGTTGTACTTGTAGGGGTAGTAGTTGCCGTGCCAGGCGACGACATCGAGCGGCGACTGGTCGATGGTGGCGGCATAGAGCTCGCCGCCCCACTTGGCATAGAGGGTGGAGGGGACCTCGCGGTCCTCGTAGGCGGCCACGGGTGTCAGGAAATCGCGGGAATTGGCGAGGCAGTTGGCGCCGATCGGGCCGCGGTCGGGCACGGTGAAGGCGCCGCCGTAATTCTCGCAGACATAGGCGCGGGCCGGACCGTTCACGAGCTCGACCTTGAAGACGATGCCGCGCGGGATGACGCAGATCTCGCCGGGCTCGATCTCGATGACGCCGAACTCGGTGAGGAAGCGCAGGCTGTTCTCCTGCGCGACGATCAGAAACTCGCCGTCGCAGTTGAAGAAATACTCGTCGCCCATCGACTGCGTGACCACCAGGACATGGGCGGCCATGCCGACCTGCGTGTCGGAATCACCCGCCGTGGTGACGGTCCACAGGCCGGTGGCGAAGGTCACGGGATCGGTGGGCAGCGGCGTTGGATCCCAGCGCAACTGGTCGATCGGAAGCGCGCTCTCGTTGCGCGCATCGGGCGCCGTGCGAGTGAGGCCCTTGTCGATCCTCCGGAAACGGCCGGAGTGCTTCACCGACGGGCGGATGCGGTAGAGCCAAGAGCGCTGGTTGGTCGCCTGCGGGGCAGTGAAGGGCGAGCCGGAGAGCTGCTCGGCATAGAGGCCGTAGTTGCACTTCTGCGGCGAGTTGCGGCCGATCGGCAGGGCGCCCGCCAGCGCCTCGGTCTCGAAGGAATTGCCGAAGCCGGACATGTATTTCAGCGTGCCGCCGCCGCGGTCGTCGGTGGGCACGAAGCCGGTGACATATTGCAGGGTCATGGGGCGTTCCTCCGGTTCGTTGTTCTGATCCGTATAGTTGCGGTCGCAACTATCGTCAAACGCGAGTTCCGTGCGGTTCACCAGGCTGGGGTCGCGTCAGGCCGTGGCGTCGCTGCGGAACCGCCGCTCCAGCATGGACATCGTGCCGAGCGCGGCAAGGGCCGCCCCGAAGGCCAGGATGAGCGTGGGTGTCGGGCCCCAGTGGCGCATGACGAAGGCGAAGACCATGGGCGACATGGCGAAGACGATGTTCTGCGGCAGGCTGAGCCAGCCGTTCATCGTGGCATAGGTCTCGCGGCCGAACAGGGCGAGGGGGGCGACGTTGCGAACCACGGTCATCGCGCCGGCCGCCATGCCGTAGCCGAAGACGAAGGCCACCGCGACCACCGCCGATCCGGGACCGAGAACCGGCAGGCCCACGGCGATCGGCATGAGGGCGGCGGAGATCACGCCGACGGTGAGGATGCCGAGCGAGCGCCCGAACAGCATTTCGGCGAGCCGTGCCGCCATCTGGGCAGGCCCCATCAGGCTGCCGACGAGGACCGCGAAGGTCACGGGATGCCCGAAGGCCTTGAGGATCTCCACCATCTGCAGGGGGAGCCCCCATGACACGAAGCCGGTGAGCGAGAAGGCCACCGCCATCAGGATGAAGGCCGAGCGCCTGCGCTCCTCGGTGAGCGGCGGGGGGCCGCGCGCCACCGTCGTGAGCCCGGTTTCGCGCCCCTCTCGCGTTTCCAGGGGCTTGACGAAGAGGGCATGCACCGGAACGCAGATGACGAGGTTGAAAAGGGCGAAGATGAGGCACATCGTCCGCCAGCCGTAGGCGGCGTCCAGCCAGGCCCCGAGCGGCCAGAAGATGGTCGAGGACAACCCGCCGAGCAGCATGAGCAGGCCGATGGCCTGTCGTGCCTTCGGGCCGGCAATCTGCGCCATGGCCGCGGCCGCGGCCTGTGTCAGGGCCAGCGGCATGCCGATGCCGATCAGCACCCAGCCGGCGAGGTAGCTCCACGTGCCCCGCGCATGGGCAATGACGAGGAGGGCGAGGAAGAAGGCGAGCGAGCCGGCGACCATCGGCCAGCGCGATCCCCTCGCATCGATGATGCGCCCGAGGCGCGGCGCGACCGCCGCGCTCACCAGCAGCATGACGGTGACGCCGCCGAAGATGGCTTCGGGCGGAATGGCGAGTTCCGCTCCCATCGGGCCGACCAGCATGGCCGGCAGCCAGAACGTCGTGCCCCAGCCAATGATCTGCGTGACCGCCAGCGGTGCGGCGAGGGGTGCGAGACGGATGCTGTCGGGCTTGAGGAGGGCGGGATCGGGCATGCATCACGGCGATGCGCCGCCATGGCCGCAGGGCGCAGATGCGGGATGGGAATGAAGCCGGCAATCCGTCGGGGCGACAAGGCTTTCCGGCGCACGGCAGACCGTCGCCTCTTGATCGCGGCGCGCAAATGTGGTCACTCGCCGATCCGGTGCGGGTATAGCTCAATGGTAGAGCAGCAGCCTTCCAAGCTGAATACGCGGGTTCGATTCCCGCTACCCGCTCCAAGCCTCTCCCGTTCCGGCAGATTGTCGCGCCCGCCGCTCACATTCGCTCTTGAACAGCGGCGCGAAAACCCGTAACCGACCGCCCACCGCGGGCACGCCCGTATTTTGGCAGCCGAAGGACCACGACCGATGGCCAAGGAAAAGTTCGAACGCAACAAGCCGCATTGCAACATCGGCACGATTGGTCACGTTGACCACGGCAAGACGTCGCTGACGGCTGCGATCACGAAGGTGCTGGCTGAGTCTGGCGGCGCGACGTTCACGGCCTATGACCAGATCGACAAGGCGCCGGAAGAGAAGGCGCGCGGCATCACGATCTCGACGGCTCACGTGGAGTACGAGACGAAGAACCGCCACTACGCCCACGTGGACTGCCCCGGCCACGCCGACTACGTGAAGAACATGATCACGGGCGCGGCGCAGATGGACGGCGCGATCCTGGTGGTGTCGGCGGCCGACGGCCCGATGCCGCAGACGCGCGAGCACATCCTTCTGGCCCGCCAGGTCGGCGTTCCGGCTCTGGTCGTGTTCATGAACAAGGTGGACATGGTCGACGACGCCGAGCTTCTGGAGCTGGTCGAGCTTGAGGTTCGCGAGCTTCTGTCGAAGTACGAGTTCCCGGGCGACGACATCCCGATCACCAAGGGTTCGGCGCTGTGCGCTCTCGAGGACCGTTCGCCGGAGATCGGCCGCGAGGCGATCATTGCGCTGATGGAGACGGTTGACGCCTACATCCCGCAGCCTGAGCGTCCGATCGACCAGCCCTTCCTGATGCCGGTCGAGGACGTGTTCTCGATCTCGGGCCGCGGCACGGTGGTGACCGGACGCGTCGAGCGCGGCATCGTGAAGGTTGGCGAGGAAATCGAGATCGTCGGCATCCGCGACACGCAGAAGACGGTGGTGACGGGCGTCGAGATGTTCCGCAAGCTGCTCGACCAGGGCCAGGCCGGCGACAACATCGGCGCGCTGCTGCGCGGCACGAAGCGCGAGGACGTGGAGCGCGGCCAGGTGCTGTGCAAGCCGGGTTCGGTGAAGCCGCACACGAAGTTCAAGGCCGAGGCCTACATCCTGACGAAGGAGGAGGGCGGCCGCCACACGCCGTTCTTCACCAACTACCGTCCGCAGTTCTACTTCCGCACCACCGACGTGACGGGCATCGTGACCCTTCCGGAGGGGACGGAGATGGTGATGCCGGGCGACAACATCGCCATGGAAGTGAGCCTGATCGTGCCGATCGCCATGGAGGAGAAGCTGCGCTTCGCCATCCGTGAGGGCGGCCGCACGGTTGGAGCTGGAGTGGTTGCGTCGATCATCGCGTGATTGATCGGACGGCCGTGGAGGGCTATATCCTCGGCGGTCCTCTAGGGGTTTAGCTCAGCTGGTAGAGCGGCGGTCTCCAAAACCGCAGGTCGTGGGTTCGAATCCCCCAGCCCCTGCCAATTTCGGAAAGGCCCGGTGCGACAAGCGCCGGGCCTTCTCCGTTCAGGCGTGCCTGCGCCACCGCTTTCCTTGACGGCCCCTCCCGTTTCGGGTAGCAGACGCCACTCCCTGCCGGCCCGGTAACGGACATCCGGCGGGACGCGCTTCCCTTTCTGTGGGCCGACGCGCCGGCTTTCGCCCCCAGAGGGCGGGAGCGGTGTGCGGCCCTGTCCGGATTCACACCATGGCCAAGACCAATCCCGTCGAGTTCATGCAGCAAGTCCGCCAGGAGGCCAACAAGGTCACCTGGCCGACCCGCAAGGAAGTCGGCATCTCCTCGATGATGGTCGTGATCTTCATGATCGTCTCGGCGATCTTCTTCTTCATCGCCGATTCGGCGATCCGCTGGGGCGTCCAGGCGCTCCTGTCGCTCGGCAGCTGAGGGAGCCCGTCCGTGGCGAAGCAGTGGTACGTGGTCCACGCCTATTCGAACTTCGAGAACAAGGTGGCCGAGGCCATCCGCGAAGGCGCGGCCCAGCGCGGCCTGTCTGAGCTGTTCGAGGACATCCTGGTGCCAAAGGAGCGCGTCACCGAGGTGCGCCGCGGCCGCAAGATCGACACCGAGCGCAAGTTCTTCCCCGGCTATGTCCTGGTGAAGATGGACATGACCGATCAGGCCTACCACCTGATCAAGAACACCCCGAAGGTCACCGGCTTCCTCGGCGCCGACAAGAAGCCGATGCCGATCCCGGAGGCCGAGGCGATGCGCATCGCCCAGCAGGTCCAGGAGGGCGTCGACCGCCCCAAGACCACGATCTCCTTCGAGGTCGGCGAGAAGGTGCGGGTCAACGACGGTCCCTTCGCCTCCTTCGAGGGCTTCATCGAGGAGGTCGACGACGGCCGCGCCCGCGTCAAGGTGGCGGTCTCGATCTTCGGCCGGCCGACGCCGGTGGAACTGGAATTCGGTCAGGTCGACAAGCTCTGACCCGATGCGCCGCCGGACTCGTCCGGCGGCCTGAACCGGATGCCCAAGGGTATCCGGCGGAGGTGCGGTTCGCCGCTCCTCCTTCACCCGTGGGAGGCGAGGGGAGGCGGTTCGCCATCCTTCCCGAACCCGACCACGAAACCCAACCGGCCGCCCGAAAAAGGCGCGTCAGGAGGATATCATGGCGAAGAAAATCGTCGGATTCATCAAGCTGCAGGTGCCGGCCGGGGCCGCTAACCCCGCCCCGCCGATCGGCCCCGCTCTCGGTCAGCGCGGCCTGAACATCATGGAATTCTGCAAGGCCTTCAACGCGAAGACCCAGCAGATGGAGAAGGGGATGCCGATTCCGGTCGTCATCACCGCCTACCAGGACCGTTCCTTCACCTTCGAGATGAAGCAGCCCCCCGTCACCTACTGGGTGAAGAAGGCCGCCAAGATCGACAAGGGCCACACGACCCCCGGCAAGGGCTTCATCGGCAAGATCACGCGCGCCCAGATCGCCGAGATCGCCAAGTCGAAGATGGTCGACATGAACTGCGACTCGGTCGAATCGGCCTCGTCGATGATCGAAGGCTCGGCCCGTTCCATGGGCCTTGAGGTGGTGGGGTAAGCCATGAGCGGAAAGCGCTATCGTAAGACCCTCGAGGGCATCGACGCCGCCAAGACCTATTCGATCGACGACGCGGTGAAGCTCGTGAAGGAGCGCGCCACGGCGAAGTTCGACGAGACCATCGAGATCGCGATGAATCTCGGCGTCGACCCGCGCCACGCCGACCAGATGGTCCGCGGCGTCTGCAACCTGCCGAACGGCTCCGGCCGGACCCTGCGCGTGGCGGTCTTCGCCCGCGGCGCCAAGGCCGACGAGGCCAAGGCGGCGGGTGCCGACATCGTCGGCGCCGAGGACCTGCTGGAGATCGTCCAGGGCGGCAAGATCGATTTCGATCGCTGCATCGCCACTCCGGACATGATGGGCCTCGTCGGCCGCCTCGGTAAGGTGCTGGGCCCGCGCGGCCTGATGCCGAACCCGAAGGTCGGCACCGTGACCATGGACGTGAAGTCGGCCGTCGCCGCCTCCAAGGGCGGTGCGGTGGAGTTCCGCGTCGAGAAGGCCGGCATCATCCACTCGGCCGTCGGCAAGGTGTCCTTCGACCAGGGCAAGCTGATCGAGAACATCAAGGCCTTCGCCGACGCCGTCGTGAAGGCCAAGCCGGCCGGCGCCAAGGGCAACTACGTCCAGAAGATCGCGATCTCCTCGACGATGGGTCCGGGCGTGAAGGTCGACCCGTCGAGTGTTCTGAACGCCTGATGATCCATGACGGGGCACGCGCCTTGCGCGTGTGCCCCGACAGGTCGCGCGTTCGGGACGCAGGCTTGCATGGGAAGCGGGGCGCGCCAAAAAAATCGCGTGCCCCACTTGGCAAGTGGAACAGCCTTTGCTAGACGACGCCGGCTAGGGGTGTGGGCAACCACGCCCTCATTGCGTTTGGGCTATGGATCGCGATTCGCCGGTTTGGGGTCGCGATCGTCGCAAAGGTCCGCGGATGCGGTCCGGGACCTCGATCAGGAGTCCGACACGAGTTTTGAAGAGCTTCCGCGCAGGGAAACCCGCGCGGCAAGGCCGGTGGAGTTGTCCCACAAGGGTCCGAGGACCCGGGACCGCGAGACCGGAATGTCCTGTCCGAGACTGCAGGCGAGGGGTCTTTCCCTCTTAATCGCCAAGCCTGCACAGACGGGTGAAGACCATTTCACCGGCGGCGACGCCGAGGGAAGGGTTCGAACTCAAGGCACCTCGGCCGGGGGATGTTTCATCCCGCGGTGTTCCAGAGGGGACAGGGCCGAACGCCGATCGTTCGGATGGCCGGCTCGCCGGCGCCGATGATCGGCAGGTGCAACCCGGGGTTTTCCGCAAGGAGGCCCCGACCAGAGAGAGCAAACGTGGATCGCACGGAAAAGAAGGAGCTGGTCGGCACGCTCAACGAGGTCTTTAAGACCTCCGGCGTCGTCGTCGTCGCTCACTATTCCGGCCTCACCGTCGCGCAGATGCAGGACCTTCGTCGCAAGATGAAGGCCCAGGGCGCGTCCGTGAAGGTCACAAAGAACCGCCTCGCCAAGATCGCTCTCGAAGGCACGGACGTCGCGTCGATCGGAGCCCTCCTGAAGGGCCCCACGATCCTGGCCATCAGCCATGATCCGGTCGCGGCACCGAAGGTCGCCTCCGACTTCGCCAAGGCCCATGACAAGTTTGTCATCCTTGGCGGCGCCATGGGGACCACTGCACTGAATGCGGACGGAGTGAAGGCTCTCGCCACACTGCCGTCGCTCGACGAACTGCGCGCCAAGCTCGTGGGCCTTATCCAGGCTCCCGCGACCAAGATCGCCCAGCTCTCGACCGCGCCCGCTGCCAAGCTGGCCCGCGTGTTCAACGCTTATGCCGACCGAGACAAGGCCGCGTGAGGCTTCTCTCACTCAAACCGGTTCGAACCGTTCAAAAGGAAAATGCAAATGGCTGATCTTGCCAAAATCGTCGACGAGCTGTCGTCGCTCACCGTTCTCGAGGCCGCCGAGCTCGCCAAGATGCTCGAAGAGAAGTGGGGCGTCTCCGCCGCTGCCGCTGTGGCCGTCGCTGCCGGCCCGGGCGCCGGCGCTGCCGCTGCCCCGGTCGAGGAGCAGACCGAGTTCACCGTGATGCTTGCCGCCACCGGCGACAAGAAGATCGAGGTGATCAAGGAAGTCCGCGCCATCACCGGCCTCGGCCTGAAGGAAGCCAAGGACCTCGTCGAGGGTGCTCCGAAGGCCGTCAAGGAAGGCGTTGGCAAGGACGAGGCCGAGAAGCTGAAGAAGCAGCTCGAGGCCGCCGGCGCCAAGGTCGAACTGAAGTGATTGTCTTCCGCGCGGGCGGCCTCCGGGTCGCCCGCGTGGATCCTTCCGGATCGGGCGACCGAACCGGAAGCCGCCATGCGGCGGGCGAGTAGAGATTGCGGGGCCGGAAGGCACCGCGTGTTCAACAGAGGTGTCAGCGTTTGACCGGACGGTCCAGGGTCGCCCATCGACCCGCATGTGGACCGTCCGGTCAGGCGTCTGCGACGGGAGCGGCTCCATCAAGCCCGCCCGCCGCTGGAACCAGGGCCGCCGCCGACGCCTGGCGGCCCAAGCGAGAGGCGACATGGCTCAGACTTTCACCGGCCGCAAAAGGTTCCGCAAGTTCTTCGGCAAAATCAGGGAAGTAGCGACGATGCCGAACCTCATCGAGGTTCAGAAGTCGTCCTATGACCAGTTCCTGATGGTCGACGAGCCGAAGGGCGGACGCTCCGACGAGGGGCTGCAGGCCGTCTTCAAGTCGGTATTCCCGATCACCGACTTCTCCGGCAGCGCCATGCTGGAGTTCGTGAAGTACGAGTTCGAGCCGCCGAAGTACGACGTCGACGAGTGCCGCCAGCGCGGCATGACCTTCGCCGCCCCGCTCAAGGTGACGCTGCGCCTCATCGTGTTCGATGTGGACGCCGACACCGGCGCCAAGTCCGTCAAGGACATCAAGGAGCAGGACGTCTACATGGGCGACATCCCGCTCATGACGTCGAACGGCACCTTCATCGTCAACGGCACCGAGCGCGTCATCGTCTCGCAGATGCACCGTTCGCCGGGCGTGTTCTTCGACCACGACAAGGGCAAGACCCATTCGTCGGGCAAGCTGCTCTTCGCCGCCCGCATCATCCCCTATCGCGGGTCCTGGCTCGACATCGAGTTCGACGCCAAGGACATCGTCTATGCGCGCATCGATCGCCGCCGCAAGATTCCGGTGACGAGCCTGCTCTACGCGCTGGGCATGAATTCCGAGGACATCCTCTCGACCTTCTACGACCGCATCGTCGTCACGAAGGACAAGAAGGATGGCTGGCGCGTTCCCTATGACGCCGCCCGCATGCGCGGCTTCAAGGCCGCCAACGACATGATCGACGCCGATTCCGGCGAGGTCGTGCTCGACGCCGGCAAGAAGCTCTCCGTCCGCGAGGCGAAGAAGCTGGCCGAGAAGGGCCTGAAGGCGTTGCGTCTGTCGACCGAGGAACTGGCGGGTCGCTACCTCGCCGAGGACATGGTCAACATGAAGACCGGCGAGATCTACGCCGAGGCCGGCGAGGAGATCTCCGAGAAGATGTTGAAGATGCTCGTGGCCGAGGGCTACGAGGAGCTTCCGACCCTCGACATCGACCATGTCACCATCGGCGCCTATATCCGCAACACCCTGGCCGCCGACAAGAACATGACGCGCGAGGACGCGCTGTTCGACATCTACCGCGTCATGCGTCCGGGCGAGCCGCCGACGGTCGAGACCGCCGAGGCGATGTTCCACTCGCTGTTCTTCGATTCCGAGCGCTACGACCTCTCCGCGGTCGGCCGCGTGAAGATGAACATGCGCCTCGACCTCACCGCCGAGGACACCGTGCGCATCCTGCGCAAGGACGACATCCTCGCCGTGGTCAAGACGCTGGTCGAATTGCGCGACGGCAAGGGCGAGATCGACGACATCGACCATCTCGGCAACCGCCGCGTGCGCTCGGTCGGCGAGCTCATGGAGAACCAGTACCGCGTCGGCCTGCTCCGCATGGAGCGCGCCATCAAGGAGCGCATGTCCTCGGTCGAGATCGACACGGTCATGCCGCAGGACCTGATCAACGCCAAGCCGGCGGCTGCCGCCGTGCGCGAGTTCTTCGGCTCCTCGCAGCTCTCGCAGTTCATGGACCAGACCAACCCGCTGTCCGAGATCACCCACAAGCGCCGCCTCTCGGCGCTTGGACCCGGTGGTCTGTCGCGCGAGCGCGCCGGCTTCGAGGTGCGCGACGTGCACCCGACCCATTACGGCCGCATCTGCCCGATCGAGACGCCGGAGGGCCCGAATATCGGCCTCATCAACTCGCTGGCGACCTTCGCCCGCGTCAACAAGTACGGCTTCATCGAGACGCCCTACCGCAAGGTGCGCGACGGCCGGGTCACCGACGAGGTGATCTACCTGTCCGCCATGGAGGAGGGGAAGTACTCGGTCGCCCAGGCGAACGCGCCGATCGACAAGAACGGCAAGTTCATGGAGGACCTCGTCATCTGCCGTCAGGCAGGCGAGACCCTGCTGCTGCCGGTCGATCGCGTCGACTTCATGGACGTGTCGCCGAAGCAGCTCGTGTCGGTCGCGGCCGCCCTCATCCCGTTCCTCGAGAACGACGACGCCAACCGCGCCCTCATGGGCTCGAACATGCAGCGTCAGGCCGTGCCGCTGGTGAAGGCCGATGCGCCCTTCGTCGGCACCGGCATGGAGTCGGTCGTGGCCCGTGACTCGGGCGCCGCCATCGCCGCCCGCCGCACCGGCGTCGTCGACCAGGTGGACGCCACCCGTATCGTCATCCGCGCCACGGAAGATCTCGACCCGACCAAGTCGGGCGTCGACATCTACCGCCTGATGAAGTTCCAGCGCTCGAACCAGTCGACCTGCATCAACCAGCGTCCGCTGGTGCGCGTCGGCGACATCGTCAAGAAGGGCGAGATCCTGGCCGACGGCCCCTCGACCGACCTCGGCGATCTGGCGCTCGGCCGCAACGTGCTCGTCGCGTTCATGCCGTGGAACGGCTACAACTTCGAGGACTCCATCCTGCTCTCCGAGCGGATCGTGAAGGAGGACGTGTTCACCTCCATCCACATCGAGGAGTTCGAGGTCTCGGCCCGCGACACCAAGCTCGGTCCGGAGGAGATCACGCGCGATATTCCGAACGTCTCGGAAGAGGCGCTGAAAAACCTCGACGAGGCCGGCATCGTCTATATCGGCGCGGAAGTGCAGGCGGGTGACATCCTCGTCGGCAAGATCACGCCGAAGGGCGAGAGCCCGATGACGCCGGAGGAAAAGCTCCTGCGCGCCATCTTCGGCGAGAAGGCCTCGGACGTGCGCGACACCTCGCTGCGCGTGCCCCCGGGCGTTACCGGCACCATCGTCGAAGTGCGCGTGTTCAACCGCCACGGCGTCGACAAGGACGAGCGTGCCATGGCGATCGAGCGCGAGGAGATCGAGCGTCTCGCCAAGGACCGCGACGACGAGCAGGCGATCCTCGACCGCAACGTCTATGGCCGTCTCGCCGAGGTGCTGGATGGCAAGACCGGCATCTCCGGCCCCAAGGGCTTCAAGAAGGACACGGCGCTGAGCCGCGACCTTCTGGCGGAATATCCGCGCGGTCAGTGGTGGGCCTTCGGCGTTGCCGACGACGCCCTGATGGCCGAGATCGAGGCCATGCGGAAGCAGTATGACGAGTCCAAGCGCCGCCTCGAGCAGCGCTTCCTGGACAAGGTCGAAAAGCTGCAGCGCGGCGACGAACTGCCTCCGGGCGTGATGAAGATGGTCAAGGTCTTCATCGCCGTGAAGCGCAAGATCCAGCCGGGCGACAAGATGGCCGGCCGTCACGGCAACAAGGGCGTCGTGTCGCGCATCGTGCCGATCGAGGACATGCCGTTCCTCGAGGACGGCACTCATGCCGATATCGTGCTGAACCCGCTGGGCGTGCCGAGCCGCATGAACGTCGGCCAGATCCTGGAGACCCATCTCGGCTGGGCCGCCGCCGGCCTCGGCAAGATGGTCGGTGAGGCCTACGACGCCTACATGCGCTCGAAGAACGTGAAGCCGCTGAAGGAGGCCTTCACGAAGATCTACGGTGACGACGCGCAGATTGGCGCGCTGGACGAGGCCAACCTCGTCGAGCTCGCCCGCAACACGCGGCGCGGCGTCCACTTCGCAACCCCCGTCTTCGACGGCGCGAAGGAGGCCGACATCGAGACCATGCTCGACCTGGCGGGTCTGAACCACTCCGGTCAGGTGACGCTGTTCGACGGCAAGACGGGCGAGGTGTTCGATCGCCAGGTCACCGTCGGCTACATCTACATGCTGAAGCTGCACCACCTCGTGGACGACAAGATCCACGCCCGGTCGATCGGCCCCTACTCGCTCGTGACCCAGCAGCCGCTGGGCGGCAAGGCGCAGTTCGGTGGCCAGCGCTTCGGCGAGATGGAGGTCTGGGCGCTCGAAGCCTATGGCGCCGCCTACACGCTGCAGGAAATGCTCACGGTGAAGTCGGACGACGTGGCCGGCCGTACCAAGGTCTATGAGGCGATCGTCCGCGGCGACGATACCTTCGAGGCCGGCATTCCGGAGAGCTTCAACGTGCTGGTCAAGGAAATGCGCTCGCTCGGCCTCAACGTCGAGCTTGCTGTCTCCAAGCCGGTGCGCACCGACAACGACGACGTGGGACAGCAGGCCGCCGAGTAAGGCGTTCGAGCCTGCCCGGGGATCGGGCCCGCCCGGTCCCCCGAGACGTTCCACCTGACGACGCTTTCATCGGCCGGGATTCATTTCCGGCCCCGAACTTCCCCCCGGGAGACCGGGCTTAGGAGACGGCGATGAACCAAGAGATCGCAAATCTCTTCAATCCGACCACGCAGCCGGCCACGTTCGATCAGATCAAGATCTCGATCGCGAGCCCGGAGAAGATCCTTTCCTGGTCGTTCGGCGAGATCAAGAAGCCGGAGACGATCAACTACCGCACGTTCAAGCCCGAGCGTGACGGTTTGTTCTGCGCCCGCATCTTCGGACCTATCAAGGACTACGAGTGCTTGTGCGGCAAGTACAAGCGCATGAAGTACAAGGGCATCATCTGCGAGAAGTGCGGCGTCGAGGTCACCCTCTCGCGCGTGCGTCGCGAGCGCATGGGCCACATCGAGCTCGCCGCTCCCGTTGCCCACATCTGGTTCCTGAAGTCGCTGCCGAGCCGCATCGGCCTCCTGCTCGACATGCCGCTGAAGGACCTCGAACGGATCCTCTATTTCGAATACTACTGCGTTATCGAGCCGGGCCTGACCTCGCTGAAGGAGCGTCAGCTTCTCTCCGAGGAGGAGTACATCAAGGCGCAGGACGAGTTCGGCGACGATAGCTTCACCGCCCTGATCGGCGCCGAGGCTATCCGCGAGCTGCTGCGCAGCCTCGACCTGGAGAAGCTGGCCGCCGATACCCGCAAGGAGATCTCCGAGGCCACCACCGAGCTGAAGCCGAAGAAGCTCGCCAAGCGCCTGAAGATCATCGAGGCCTTCATCCAGTCCGGCAACAAGCCGGAGTGGATGATCCTGACGGTCGTCCCGGTCATCCCGCCGGACCTGCGTCCGCTCGTGCCGCTGGACGGCGGCCGCTTCGCGACGTCCGACCTCAACGACCTCTATCGCCGCGTCATCAACCGCAACAACCGCCTGAAGCGGCTGATCGAGCTGCGCGCGCCGGACATCATCATCCGCAACGAGAAGCGCATGCTTCAGGAAGCGGTCGATGCGCTGTTCGACAACGGCCGGCGCGGCCGCGTCATCACGGGCGCCAACAAGCGCCCGCTGAAGTCGCTCGCCGACATGCTGAAGGGCAAGCAGGGCCGCTTCCGCCAGAACCTGCTCGGCAAGCGCGTCGACTATTCCGGCCGTTCGGTCATCGTCGTCGGCCCGGAAATGAAGCTGCACCAGTGCGGCCTGCCGAAGAAGATGGCGCTGGAGCTGTTCAAGCCCTTCATCTACGCCCGCCTCGACGCCAAAGGCCTGTCGGCCACCGTCAAGCAGGCCAAGAAGCTGGTCGAGAAGGAGCGTCCCGAGGTCTGGGACATCCTCGACGAGGTCATCCGCGAACATCCGGTCCTGCTCAACCGCGCCCCGACGCTTCACCGCCTCGGCATCCAGGCCTTCGAGCCGGTGCTGATCGAGGGCAAGGCGATCCAGCTGCACCCGCTCGTCTGCTCGGCCTTCAACGCCGACTTCGACGGTGACCAGATGGCCGTGCACGTCCCGCTGTCGCTCGAGGCGCAGCTGGAAGCGCGCGTCCTCATGATGTCGACCAACAACATCCTGCATCCGGCGAACGGCGCGCCGATCATCGTGCCCTCGCAGGACATCGTGCTCGGCCTTTACTACGTCTCGCTGATGTCGGACGGCATGCCCGGCCAGGGCAAGGCCTTCGCCAATGTCGGCGAGCTCGAGCATGCGCTGGCCAACAAGGTCGTCACCCTGCACACCAAGATCAAGTATCGCTGGGAAGGCCTCGATCCTGACGGCAACCACGTCCGCCGCATCTACGAAACCACGCCCGGCCGCGTGCTCCTCGGCCAGCTCCTGCCGAAGTCGCCCAAGGTTCCCTTCGACGCAGCCAACAAGCTGATGACGAAGAAGGAGATCTCGGCGATGATCGACACCGTCTACCGCTTCTGCGGCCAGAAGGAGTCGGTGATCTTCTGCGACCGCATCATGGCGCTCGGCTTCTACCACGCCTACAAGGCGGGCATCTCCTTCGGCAAGGACGACATGGTCGTCCCGGACAACAAGTGGCCGATCGTCGAGGAGACGCGGACGCTGACCAAGGACTACGAGCAGCAGTACCTGGACGGTCTCATCACCTACGGCGAGAAGTACAACAAGGTCGTCGACGCCTGGGCCAAGTGCTCGGACCGTCTCGCCCAGGAGATGATGCTGCGCATCTCTTCGGTGAAGAAGGACGAGAACGGTCGCGACAAGCCGATCAACTCGATCTACATGATGTCGCATTCGGGCGCGCGTGGTTCGCCCACCCAGATGCGCCAGCTCGCCGCCATGCGCGGCCTCATGGCCAAGCCCTCGGGCGAGATCATCGAGACGCCGATCATCTCGAACTTCAAGGAAGGCCTGTCCGTGATGGAGTACTTCAACTCCACCCACGGCGCCCGCAAGGGTCTGGCCGACACCGCGCTGAAGACCGCCAACTCCGGCTACCTGACCCGCCGTCTCGTCGACGTGGCCCAGGACTGCATCATCACGGAGCGTGACTGCCATACCGAAAAGGGTATCGGCATGCGCGCCATCGTCGATGCGGGCCAGGTCGTGGCGACGCTGGGCCAGCGCATCCTCGGCCGTTCGTCTGCCGTCACCGTCACCGACCCGTCGTCGGGCAAGGTGCTTGTCGAGGCCGGCGCCATGATCCTGGAGAAGGACGTCGATGCGATCACCGCTGCCGGCATCCAGGAGGTGAAGATCCGCTCGGTGCTCACCTGCGAGACCAAGGTCGGCGTCTGCGGCCAGTGCTATGGCCGCGATCTCGCCCGTGGCACGCAGGTCAATATCGGTGAAGCCGTCGGCGTCATCGCGGCGCAGTCCATCGGCGAGCCGGGCACCCAGCTCACCATGCGTACCTTCCATATCGGCGGCGCCGCCCAGGTGGTCGATACCTCGTTCATCGAGGCGACCTTCGAGGGCACGATCAAGATCCGCAACCGCTCGATCGTGAAGAACTCGGAAGGCGAACTCATCGCGATGGGCCGCAACATGGCGGTCGTCATCGTCGATGCGGACGGCACCGAGCGCGCCACGCACCGTATCCAGTACGGCGCGAAGCTCCGTGTCGACGAAGGCACCAAGGTGAAGCGCGGCCAGCGCATCGCCGAGTGGGATCCCTACACCCGCCCGATCATCTCCGAGATTGACGGTGTGCTGGGCTTCGAGGATCTGGTCGACGGCCAGTCCCTCGCGGAAACCACCGACGAGGCGACCGGCTTCACCAAGCGCGTCGTCATCGACTGGCGGACCTCGACCCGCTCGGCCGATCTCAAGCCGTCGCTGGTCATCCGCGACTCCAACGGCAAGCTGCAGAAGCTGCCGCGCGGCACGGATGCCCGCTACGCGCTCGCCGTCGACGCGGTCATCAGCTTCGAGCCTGCCGCACAGATCCATGCGGGCGATGTCATCGCCCGTATCCCGCTGGAAAGCGCCAAGACCCGCGACATCACCGGCGGTCTGCCGCGCGTCGCCGAGCTCTTCGAGGCGCGCCGTCCGAAGGATGCCGCGATCATCGCGGAAATCTCCGGCGTGGTGCGCTTCGGCAAGGACTACAAGCAGAAGCGCCGACTGACGATCGAGCCTTTCGAGGCCGACGCCGAGACGGCGGAGTACCTCATCCCGAAGGGCAAGCACATCCACCTGCAGGATGGCGACGAGGTGCAGAAGGGCGACTTCATCGTCGACGGCAATCCGGCGCCGCACGACATCCTGGCGATCAAGGGCGTGGAGGAGCTTGCTGCCTACCTCGTCAACGAGATCCAGGAGGTCTACCGGCTCCAGGGCGTCGTCATCAACGACAAGCACATTGAGGTCATCGTCCGCCAGATGCTCCAGAAGGTCGAGATCACCGATCCCGGTGACACCGACCTCATCCAGGGCGATCAGGTTGACGCCTCCGAGATGGAAGAGGCCAACCTCGCGATGATCGACGACAAGAACAAGCGTCCGGCTACCGGCACGCCCGTTCTGCTCGGCATCACCAAGGCCTCGCTGCAGACGCGGTCCTTCATCTCGGCGGCCTCCTTCCAGGAGACCACGCGCGTGCTCACCGAGGCGGCCGTCAACGGCAAGTCGGACACGCTCGAGGGCCTGAAGGAGAACGTCATCGTCGGCCGCCTCATCCCGGCGGGTACCGGCGCCATGATGAACCGCATCCGCGAGATCGCGCTGAAGCGCGACGATCTCATCCTGGACGAGAAGCAGAAGACCGCTGGCACCCCTGCCGGCGCTCCGGCGGAGATGGCTGTCATCGAGGCCCCGCAGCCCTGACGGGGCTTGTGAGGGCAGGGGGCGTGCCCCCTGTCCAGGCTCCGTGGTCTCAGGACAAACAAAAAGGGCCGCCCGGAAAGGCGGCCCTTCTGTTTGAACGCGGGTGTGGCTGGATCAGTTGACCCGGCAGGAGCCCGTCGAGGTGCAGACGAGGTTGGTCGTCTGGCACAGATTGACGCCACGGCGCTCCACCGAGCGGTCGTTGGCGAAGACGACCTTCATGTCGTACTGGCAATAGCCGCGAGAGCGCTGGCGCGGGGTCGGCACCACACGCAGCGAGTCGCCAGGCTCAACCACGTCCTGCCCGAGGCGATCGTCGCCCCAGCCGCGGGTGTCGACGTCGGTCATGTAGAACTCGCGGATCGTCACGCCGGAACGGTTGACGATATTGATCCAGCGCTGCTGGCCGTCCCGGTCGGTCTGGGCCTGGGCCGTCATGCCGTACGATCCGGCCAGCGCAACAGCGGCAACCGCCGCGAAAACGACGTTCCTGAACGCCATGTTCCTCATCCTTTTCATGATGGGCCGCGTTCTTCGAGAACAGCGGTCCCGTTGGCAACTCGGTCGCGACGGACCCTCAGCATTGGCACGATCGCCGCAAAGCCGGACCGGCAGGGGTCGAGCCTGACGTTGCGAAACCACACTATGCGGGATAAGCCGATTCCCCACCTCTCGGGCAATGTACTTATTTTCATGCCGGTCGAAACCGGCGAGCCCGGTGAGATGGATAGGGCGCGCAGACTGATGGATTATGACGGGGCAGGCCCGGAATGTTTCTGTCGCGTTGCGCCGGGTCCGCGAAAGAAACGGTCTTTGGACCCGGTTCCGGGGAGCAACGCTTGACGGGCGACGACTCACGGTGTATTGCCGCCCAACTTTCCGATGCACGTCGGTTGCACACACGGTCCTGGGAACGGTTCTGAGCCGGTTCCGATCGAAGCAAACCGAAACCGCATCGCCTGACGTCAGTCAGATCGAAACGCATGATCGCCCGCCCGCAAGGAACGGTGATCCTCTGTTTTCGCCGGGCGCGGTTTGCCTTCCGGGCAAACGAAGCGCCCGGTTGCCTGTTCCGGAAACGGATCGGGCTGAGCGAAGCTTTACCGAGGACCGGGTGACCGGGTCTCATGGGTTCAAGGACAAGGCCGCCGATGCCGACAGTCAACCAGCTGATCCGCAACCCGCGTCAGCCGCGCACCTACCGCGAGAAGTCCCGCCATATGGAGGGCTGCCCGCAGAAGCGTGGTGTCTGCACGCGCGTCTACACGACGACCCCGAAGAAGCCGAACTCGGCGCTCCGCAAGGTCGCCAAGGTGCGTCTGACCAACGGTTTCGAGGTCATCGGTTACATTCCTGGCGAGGGTCATAACCTCCAGGAGCACTCCGTGGTCATGATCCGCGGCGGCCGCGTCAAGGATCTTCCCGGCGTGCGCTACCACATCCTGCGCGGTGTTCTCGACACGCAGGGCGTCAAGAACCGCAAGCAGCGCCGTTCGAAGTACGGCGCCAAGCGGCCGAAGTAAGAGTTGTTTCCACCGGCCGCTCCTGGCCGAGGCGCGTAGGCGCCGGGCTGGAGCGGCCGGTGGCTTTCAGGATTAACGGAGAGAGCGATGTCTCGTCGTCACCGGGCCGAAAAGCGCGAAGTCATTCCGGACGCGAAGTACGGCAACGTCGTGCTGGCCAAGTTCATGAACTCGGTCATGTACGAAGGAAAGAAGTCGGTAGCCGAGCAGATCGTCTACGGCGCCTTCGACCAGATCGAATCCAAGGCGAAGCAGGAGCCCCTGACGGTGTTCCAGTCGGCCCTTGAGAACGTCATGCCGGCCATCGAGGTCAGGTCCCGCCGCGTCGGCGGCGCCACCTACCAGGTGCCGGTCGAGGTTCGCCCCGAGCGCCGCCAGGCCCTGGCGATCCGCTGGCTCATCCAGGCGGCCCGCTCGCGCAACGACAAGACCATGGTGGACAAGCTCTCCTCCGAGCTGCTGGACGCCGCCAATAACCGCGGCAACGCGGTCAAGAAGCGCGAAGACACCCACAAGATGGCGGAAGCCAACCGCGCCTTCTCGCATTACCGCTGGTAACGACTTTCACGGTTCACCGGAACCGAAGGAACTGAGATCATGCCGCGCACGCACGCGATCGAGGACTACCGCAACTTCGGAATCATGGCCCACATCGATGCGGGCAAGACGACGACGACCGAGCGGATCCTCTACTACACCGGCAAGTCCCATAAGATCGGCGAAGTCCATGACGGCGCCGCGACCATGGACTTCATGGAGCAGGAGCAGGAGCGCGGCATCACCATCACGTCGGCCGCGACGACCGCCCAGTGGGCCGGCAAGCGCCTGAACATTATCGACACTCCCGGCCACGTCGACTTCACCATCGAGGTCGAGCGTTCGCTGCGCGTGCTCGACGGCGCCGTTTGCGTCCTCGACTCCAACCAGGGCGTCGAGCCGCAGACCGAGACCGTCTGGCGCCAGGGCGACAAGTACAAGGTTCCGCGCATCGTCTTCGCCAACAAGATGGATAAGACCGGCGCCGACTTCTACATGTGCCTCGAGGACATCAAGAAGCGCCTCGGTGCGAAGCCCATCGCCATCCAGCTTCCGATCGGTTCGGAGTCCAACTTCAAGGGCCTCGTCGACCTCGTCCGCATGAAGGCGGTCGTCTGGTCGGGCGAGTCGCTTGGCGCCGACTTCGACGCCAATCTCGAGATCCCGGACGATCTCAAGGAGAAGGCTGCCGAGTATCGCAACGAGTTGGTCGAGGCTGCTGTCGAACTCGACGACACCGCCATGGAAGCCTATCTGGAGGGCAACGAGCCCGACGAGGTGACCCTGAAGCGCCTCATCCGCAAGGCCGTCCTCACCTCCGCCTTCTTCCCGGTCCTGTGCGGCTCGGCGTTTAAGAACAAGGGCGTGCAGACCCTTCTCGACGCCGTCGTCGATTATCTGCCCTCGCCCGTCGACGTTCCGGCCATCAAGGGCATCGACCCGAAGACCGACGCCGAGATCGAGCGCAAGTCGTCGGATTCGGAGCCGCTGTCGCTGCTCGGCTTCAAGATCATGGACGACCAGTACGGCGTCCTGACCTTCTGCCGCATCTACTCGGGCAAGCTCGAGAAGGGCATGGCCCTGCTCAACTCGTCCCGCGAGAAGAACGAGCGCGTCGGCCGCATGGTCCTCATGCACGCCAACAACCGCGAGGAAATTGCCGAGGCCTATGCCGGCGACATCGTCGCCCTGGTCGGCCTCAAGGACACCCGCACCGGTGACACGCTCTGCGATCCGCAGAAGCCGGTCATCCTGGAGCGCATGGAATTCCCCGAGCCGGTCATCGAGATGGCCGTCGAGCCGAAGACCAAGGCGGACCAGGAGAAGATGGCGCTGGCGCTGATGAAGCTGGCGTCCGAGGATCCGTCCTTCCGCGTCTCCACCGACGCCGAGTCCGGCCAGACCCGCATCAAGGGCATGGGCGAGCTCCATCTCGACATCAAGGTCGACATCCTGCGCCGCACCCACAAGGTCGACGTCACCGTCGGCGCTCCGGAAGTCGCCTTCCGCGAGAAGATCACCAAGCGCGCCGAGATCGACTACACCCACAAGAAGCAGACGGGTGGCACCGGCCAGTTCGCGAAGATCAAGATCATCGTCGAGCCGAACGAGGCCGGCGCCGGCAACGCCTTCGAGTCCAAGATCGTCGGCGGTGCGGTTCCGAAGGAATACATCCCGGGTGTCGAGAAGGGCATCGACTCGGTCATGGGCGCGGGCATCATCGCCGGCTTCCCCGTCGTCGACGTCAAGACGACGCTGATCGACGGCGCCTACCACGACGTCGACTCCTCGGTCCTCGCCTTCGAGATCGCTTCCCGCGCCGCCATGCGCGAGGCGCTGCAGAAGTGCGGTTCGGTGCTGCTCGAGCCCATCATGGCGGTCGAGGTGGTCACCCCCGAGGAGTACACCGGTTCGGTCATCGGCGACCTCAACTCCCGCCGTGGCCAGATCCAGGGCCAGGACATGCGCGGCAACGCCAACGTGATCCAGGCGAAGGTGCCGCTCATGAACATGTTCGGCTACGTCAACCAGCTGCGGTCCTTCAGCCAGGGCCGCGCCAGCTACACCATGCAGTTCAGCCACTACGAGCAGGCGCCGTCCAACGTCGCCGCCGAAGTCCAGGCCAAATACGCCTAAACCCGGTCACCTCGCCGGACCGGGTCCATCAGGATCCTCCGGCAGCGAACATTGAAGGAGGCCGTCATGGCCAAGGAAAAGTTCGAACGCAACAAGCCGCATTGCAACATCGGCACGATTGGTCACGTTGACCACGGCAAGACGTCGCTGACGGCTGCGATCACGAAGGTGCTGGCTGAGTCTGGCGGCGCGACGTTCACGGCCTATGACCAGATCGACAAGGCGCCGGAAGAGAAGGCGCGCGGCATCACGATCTCGACGGCTCACGTGGAGTACGAGACGAAGAACCGCCACTACGCCCACGTGGACTGCCCCGGCCACGCCGACTACGTGAAGAACATGATCACGGGCGCGGCGCAGATGGACGGCGCGATCCTGGTGGTGTCGGCGGCCGACGGCCCGATGCCGCAGACGCGCGAGCACATCCTTCTGGCCCGCCAGGTCGGCGTTCCGGCTCTGGTCGTGTTCATGAACAAGGTGGACATGGTCGACGACGCCGAGCTTCTGGAGCTGGTCGAGCTTGAGGTTCGCGAGCTTCTGTCGAAGTACGAGTTCCCGGGCGACGACATCCCGATCACCAAGGGTTCGGCGCTGTGCGCTCTCGAGGACCGTTCGCCGGAGATCGGCCGCGAGGCGATCATTGCGCTGATGGAGACGGTTGACGCCTACATCCCGCAGCCTGAGCGTCCGATCGACCAGCCCTTCCTGATGCCGGTCGAGGACGTGTTCTCGATCTCGGGCCGCGGCACGGTGGTGACCGGACGCGTCGAGCGCGGCATCGTGAAGGTTGGCGAGGAAATCGAGATCGTCGGCATCCGCGACACGCAGAAGACGGTGGTGACGGGCGTCGAGATGTTCCGCAAGCTGCTCGACCAGGGCCAGGCCGGCGACAACATCGGCGCGCTGCTGCGCGGCACGAAGCGCGAGGACGTGGAGCGCGGCCAGGTGCTGTGCAAGCCGGGTTCGGTGAAGCCGCACACGAAGTTCAAGGCCGAGGCCTACATCCTGACGAAGGAGGAGGGCGGCCGCCACACGCCGTTCTTCACCAACTACCGTCCGCAGTTCTACTTCCGCACCACCGACGTGACGGGCATCGTGACCCTTCCGGAGGGGACGGAGATGGTGATGCCGGGCGACAACATCGCCATGGAAGTGAGCCTGATCGTGCCGATCGCCATGGAGGAGAAGCTGCGCTTCGCCATCCGTGAGGGCGGCCGCACCGTCGGCGCCGGCGTCGTCGCCTCGATTATCGCCTAATCGTTTTCCCGAGGACGCGCGGGATTGCGTGCGTCCTCTTCGCTTTGCCTTAAAGGGGCGAACCCATGAACCAGAACATCCGGATCCGCCTCAAGGCGTTCGACCATCGGGTCCTGGACACCTCGACGCGCGAGATCGTCAACACGGCGAAGCGCACCGGGGCCCAGGTCCGCGGGCCGATCCCGCTGCCGACGCGGATCGAGAAGTTCACGGTGAACCGCTCGCCGCACATCGACAAGAAGTCGCGCGAGCAGTTCGAGATCCGCACCCACAAGCGGCTTCTCGACATCGTGGACCCGACCCCGCAGACGGTGGACGCGCTGATGAAGCTCGACCTCGCCGCCGGTGTCGACGTCGAGATCAAGCTCTGAGTCCTGCGACAGGCCAATGACGGCCTGACGTGACATCCAGATGCGCCGGTGAGCGACGCATCTTCAAGTAACCCGGGTCCTCTCCGGTCCGCCTCACGGGCACGGACGACCCCAAAACGAGGAATGCGCGCGATGCGTTCCGGTGTGATTGCCAAGAAGATGGGGATGACCCGCATCTTCACCGATGGCGGCGAGCACGTCCCTGTGACGGTGCTGGTGGTGGACGACTGTCAGGTCGTCGCCCACCGTACGGCGGAGAAGGACGGCTACACGGCCCTCCAGCTCGGCGCCGGCCTTGCCAAGGTGAAGAACACGTCGAAGGCCCAGCGTGGCCACTTCGCCGTCGCCAAGGTCGAGCCGAAGCACGAGATCGTCGAGTTCCGCGTGGGCGAGAAGGAAGTGGTGCCAGTGGGCGCGCGCTTTTCGGCCGACCACTTCATTGCCGGCCAGTTCGTCGACGTGACGGGCACCAGCCAGGGCAAGGGCTTCGCCGGCGCCATGAAGCGCCACAACTTCGGCGGTCTGCGCGCCACCCACGGCGTTTCCGTCTCGCACCGCTCGCACGGTTCGACCGGTAACCGCCAGGATCCCGGCAAGGTCTTCAAGAACAAGCGCATGGCCGGCCACATGGGCTCCGTGCGCGTTACCACGCAGAACCTCAAGGTCGTCCGTACTGACGTCGAGCGCGGCGTGATCATGGTCGAGGGCGCTGTCCCCGGCTCGAAGGGTGGCTGGATTCTCGTTCGCGACGCGGTGAAGAAGCCGCTGCCGAAGGACGCGCCGCTTCCGGGCAGCTTCAAGCTGCCGGGCGCCGACGCTGCTCCGGCTGCTGCCGAAACCACGGAGGGTTGAGATGAAACTGACAATCAAGACCCTTGAAGGCGCCGACGCCGGTTCCGTCGATCTCTCCGACGAGATCTTCGGCCTCGAGCCCCGCGCCGACATCCTGCACCGCGTCGTGCGCTGGCAGCTTGCCAAGCGCCGCGCCGGCACGCACGACGTCAAGAACCGCGCCGAGATCCATCGCACCGGTAAGAAGATGTACAAGCAGAAGGGAACGGGTTCCGCCCGTCACTCCTCCGCGCGTGCCAACCTCTTCCGCGGTGGTGGCCGCTCCTTCGGTCCGACGCCGCGCTCCCACGAGCACGACCTGCCGAAGAAGGTGCGCGCCCTCGGTCTGAAGCATGCCCTCTCCACCAAGGTGAAGGCCGGCTCGATCGTGGTGCTGGAGAAGGCCTCGACCGAGGCCGCCAAGACGAAGTCGCTGAAGGCGCAGTTCGAGAAGCTCGGCTTCAAGAGCGTGCTGATCATCGACGGCGCCGAGGTGGACAAGAACTTCGCGCTGGCCGCCCGCAACATTCCGCTCGTCGATGTCCTCCCCGTCCAGGGCATCAACGTTTACGACATCATGCGCCGGAACACCCTGGTCCTGACCAAGGCTGCCGTCGACGCACTGGAGGCGCGCTTCAAATGAGCACCGTCGATCCGCGTCACTACGACGTCATCAAGGCGCCGCTGATCACCGAGAAGGGCTCGCTGGTCGCGGAGCACAACCAGGTCGTCTTCAAGGTGGCCATCGATGCCACCAAGCCGCAGATCAAGGCGGCGGTGGAGAAGCTGTTCAACGTCAAGGTCAAGGGCGTCAACACGCTCGTCCAGAAGGGCAAGACCAAGCGTTTCAAGGGCATGCTCGGCCAGCGTTCGGACGTGAAGAAGGCGGTCGTGACCCTCGCCGAGGGGCACTCCATCGACATCACGACCGGTCTGTGAGGCGAGGGGTAAACCATGGCACTCAAGACCTTTAAACCGATCACGCCGGGCCTTCGCCAGCTCGTCCTGGTCGACCGCTCCGACCTCTACAAGGGCAAGCCCGTCAAGACTCTGACGGAAGGCAAGTCCTCGACCGGTGGTCGCAACAATCTCGGCCGCATCACCTCCCGCTTCCGCGGCGGTGGGCACAAGCGCTCGTATCGTCTGGTCGACTTCAAGCGTCGCAAGACGGACGTCGCCGCGACGGTGGAGCGGATCGAGTATGATCCGAACCGCTCGGCCTTTATCGCGCTGATCAAGTACGCCGACGGCGAGCTCTCCTACATCCTGGCGCCGCAGCGCCTGGCTGTCGGCGACAGCGTCATCTCGGCCGAAAGCGCCGACGTGAAGCCCGGCAACGCCATGCCGATCGCCAACATCCCGGTGGGCACCATCGTGCACAACGTGGAACTGAAGATCGGCAAGGGTGGCGCGGTGGCCCGGTCCGCCGGTACCTATGCCCAGATCGTCGGTCGCGACGAGGGCTATGTCATCCTTCGCCTGAACTCGGGCGAACAGCGCCTGGTCCATGGCCGCTGCCTCGCCTCGATCGGCGCGGTGTCGAACCCGGACCACATGAACGTCTCGATCGGCAAGGCCGGTCGTAACCGTTGGCTCGGATGGCGCTCGCACAATCGCGGCGTCGCAATGAACCCGATCGACCATCCGCACGGCGGCGGCGAAGGCCGCACCTCCGGCGGCCGTCACCCCGTCACGCCCTGGGGCTTCCCGACCAAGGGCAAGAAGACTCGTTCGAACAAGCGGACCGACAAGTTCATCTTGGCGAGCCGTCATTCGAAGAAGAAGTAACAGAGGCCCGTCATGGCACGTTCCGTCTGGAAAGGTCCGTTCGTCGACGGATACCTCCTGAAGAAGGCCGAGGCAGCCCGTTCGTCGGGCCGTCACGAGGTCGTAAAGATCTGGAGCCGTCGCTCCACGATCCTCCCGCATTTCGTCGGGCTGACCTTCGGTGTCTACAATGGTCAGAAGCATATCCCGGTGCAGGTCTCCGAGGAGATGGTTGGCCACAAGTTCGGCGAATTCTCGCCGACCCGCACCTTCTACGGC
Source organism: Phreatobacter aquiterrae (assembly GCF_053471285.1). NCBI lineage: Bacteria > Pseudomonadati > Pseudomonadota > Alphaproteobacteria > Hyphomicrobiales > Phreatobacteraceae > Phreatobacter > Phreatobacter aquiterrae. Next base: position 205,292 of record NZ_JBJPHW010000005.1, read on the forward strand.
CATGCGGCCGACAAAAAAGCGAAGCGGAAGTGAGCCATGGGTAAGCCCGCAACACCCCGCGCCCTGAGCGACAACGAAGCCAAGGCGGTCGCCCGCATGCTTCGCGTCTCGCCGCGCAAGCTGAACCTGGTTGCCGCGCTCATCCGCGGCAAGCCGGTCGACACCGCGCTCGCCGACCTGGAGTTCTCGCGCAAGCGGATCGCCAACGACGTCAAGAAGTGCCTCGAGAGCGCCATCGCCAACGCCGAGAACAATCATGACCTCGACGTCGACGATCTGGTCGTCGCCGAGGCCCATGTCGGCAAGGCCTTCGTGCTCAAGCGCTTCCACGCCCGTGCCCGCGGTCGCGGCGCCCGGATCGAAAAGCCGTTCTCGCACCTGACGATCGTTGTTCGTCAGGTCGAGGAAGCCAAGGCCTGAGGAGAGAACGATGGGTCAGAAGATCAATCCGATCGGTTTTCGCCTCGGCATCAACCGCACCTGGGACTCGCGCTGGTTCGCCAACAAGGGCGAGTACGGCAAGCTTCTGCACGAGGATCTCAAGATCCGCCGTGAGTTGATGAAGCTGCTGAAGCAGGCGGCGGTGTCGAAGATCATCATCGAGCGTCCGCACCGCAAGTGCCGCGTCACGGTCCACTCGGCGCGTCCGGGCATCGTGATCGGCAAGAAGGGCGCCGACATCGACAAGCTGAAGAAGGCCGTCTCGAAGATGACTGACGCGGAAGTCGTCATCAACATCGTAGAGATCCGCAAGCCCGAGACCGACGCGACTCTGGTGGCCGAGTCGATCGCCCAGCAGCTCGAGCGTCGCGTCGCCTTCCGCCGCGCCATGAAGCGTGCCGTTCAGTCGGCCATGCGTCTGGGCGCCGAGGGCATCCGCATCAACTGCTCGGGCCGCCTCGGCGGCGCCGAGATCGCCCGCCTCGAGTGGTATCGCGAAGGTCGCGTGCCGCTGCACACCCTGCGTGCCGATGTCGACTACGGCACGGCCACGGCCTTCACGACCTACGGGACGTGCGGCGTGAAGGTGTGGATCTTCAAGGGCGAAATCATGGAGCACGATCCGATGGCCCAGGACAAGAAGTTGTCCGAGGGCGAGGGATCGACCCGCCGGTCGCGCGGTCAAGACCGCGACGCGGCGTGAGATGAAGGTCTAGAACCATGCTTCAGCCCAAGAAAACCAAGTTCCGTAAGCAGTTCAAGGGTCGCATCAGCGGCCCTGCGAAGGGCGGTACGGACCTGAACTTCGGCCAGTTCGGCCTCAAGGCCATGGAGCCGGAGCGCATCACCGCGCGCCAGATCGAGGCCGCCCGTCGCGCCATGACCCGCGAGATGAAGCGTGCTGGCCGCGTCTGGATCCGCATCTTCCCGGACGTTCCGGTTTCGAAGAAGCCCGCCGAGGTCCGCATGGGCTCCGGCAAGGGTGCCAACGAGTACTGGGCCGCCAAGGTCGCTCCTGGCCGCATCATGTTCGAACTCGACGGCGTGCCTGTCGAGGTCGCCAAGAAGGCGCTCGAACTGGCGGCTGCCAAGCTGCCGATCAAGACGCGCTTCGTCCAGCGCATCGCCGAGTGAGGAGAGGGTCATGAAGGCCGAAGAGATCCGGACCAAGACCCTCGACGAACTCGAGGGCCAGCTGGGTGACCTGAAGAAGGAGCAGTTCAACCTGCGCTTCCAGAAGGCCACCGGACAGCTCGAGAACGTCGCTCGCGTCCGTCAGGTTCGCCGCGACATCGCCCGCGTCAAGACCATCGCCGCGCAGAAGCGCGCCGAGAAGAAGTAAGGAGAGGGCATATGCCGAAGCGTGTGCTCGAGGGCATCGTCGTCAGCGACAAGCAGGATAAGACAATCGTGGTGAAGGTGGAGCGCCGCTTCACCCATCCGCTTCTGAAGAAGACGGTGCGTCGCACCAAGAACTATCACGCCCACGATGAAGGCAATGCCTTCAAGACGGGCGACGTGGTGAGCATCGAGGAGGGCGCGCCCTTGTCGAAGCTGAAGCGTTGGGTCGTGCTGCCGAAGGCCTGAGCTTTTCGGTGATCGTTAGAACAGCGCGCCGCCGTCGGGGAGACCCGAGACGGGCGCGAAAGGAAGAGGTTGCGTCATGATCCAGATGCAAACCAATCTCGACGTGGCGGACAATTCGGGCGCACGCCGCGTCATGTGCATCAAGGTGCTCGGAGGCGCGAAGCGCCGCTACGCCCACGTCGGCGACATCATTGTCGTCTCCGTGAAGGAAGCGATTCCGCGTGGCCGCGTGAAGAAGGGCGACGTCATGAAGGCGGTCGTCGTTCGCACCGCGAAGGACATCCGCCGCATCGACGGCTCGGTGATCCGCTTCGACAAGAATGCGGCAGTTCTGATCAACAATCAGAAGGAGCCGATCGGCACCCGCATCTTCGGACCGGTTCCGCGCGAACTCCGCGCCAAGAACCACATGAAGATCATCTCGCTCGCTCCGGAGGTGCTGTAATGGCCGCCAAGATCAAGAAGGGCGACAAGGTCGTCGTCCTTGCTGGTCGCGACAAGGGTCGCACCGGTGAGGTGATCCAGGTCATGCCGACCGAAAGCCGCGCTCTCGTGCGCGGCGTCAATATCGTCAAGCGCCATCAGCGCCAGAGCCAGACCCAGGAGGGCGGGATCATCTCCAAGGAGAGCCCCATCCATCTGTCGAACCTGGCCTATGCCGACCCGAAGACCGGCAAGCCGACGCGTATCGGCTTCAAGGTTCTCGCCGACGGCAAGAAGGTGCGTGTGGCCAAGAAGTCCGGGGAGACCATCGATGGCTGAGGCGGCTTACACCCCGCGCCTCAAGGCGCATTACGACAGCGTGGTCCGGCAGAAGCTGGCCGAGGAGTTCGGTTACAAGAACCCCCTCGAGATCCCCGCGATCGAGAAGATCGTCGTCAACATGGGCGTCGGCGAATCCACCGCCGACTCCAAGAAGGCGACGGTTGCCGCAGCGGATCTCGCGCTGATCACCGGCCAGCGGCCGGTCATCACCCGGGCCCGCCAGGCCATCTCGAACTTCAAGGTTCGCGAGAACATGCCGCTGGGCTGCAAGGTCACCCTTCGCAAGCAGCGCATGTACGAGTTCCTCGACCGCCTGGTGACGATCGCGCTTCCCCGCGTTCGTGACTTCCGCGGCCTCAACCCGAAGAGCTTCGACGGCCGTGGCAACTTCGCCATGGGCCTGAAGGAGCACGTCGTGTTCCCCGAGATCTCCTATGACAAGGTGGATCAGATGTGGGGCATGGACATCATCGTGTGCACCACCGCCAGGACCGACGAGGAAGCTCGCGCTCTCCTCAAGGCCTTCAACTTCCCGTTCCGGCAGTGAGCCGGGTTTCTTGAACTAGAAGCCCGTCTCAGACGCGGAAACCAGGAGAAAACGATGGCGAAAAAGAGCTCCATCGAAAAGAACAACTACCGCCGCACTCTGGTTGCGCGGGATGCCAAGAAGCGCGCTGCGCTGAAGGCGACCGTGATGGACCAGTCGATCTCGATCGAGGAGCGTTTCGCGGCGACCGTGAAGCTGGCGAGCCTGCCGCGCAATGGCGCCAGGGTTCGCATCAAGAACCGCTGCGAAGTCACCGGCCGTCCGCGGGCGTTCTATCGCAAGCTCGGCATGAGCCGCGTGGCTCTGCGTGACCTCGGCAACAAGGGGCTCGTTCCGGGCCTCGTGAAGTCGAGCTGGTGAGAGGAGACAGATCATGGCTCTCAACGATCCGCTCGGCGATATGCTGACCCGCATCCGCAACGCGCAGATGCGCCGCAAGACCCTCGTGCTGACGCCGGGTTCGAAGCTGCGCGCCCGCGTCCTCGACGTGCTCAAATCGGAAGGCTACATCCGCGACTACATGACCGTCACGCACCCGAACGGTCGTTCGGAGTTCGAGATCGAGCTCAAGTATTTCGACGGTGAGCCGGTCATCCGCCAGATTGCGCGTGTGTCCAAGCCCGGCCGGCGCGTCTATGCCGGCGTCGGCAACTCGCCGCGCGTCTCCAACGGTCTCGGCATCACGATCATCTCGACCCCCAAGGGCGTGATGGCCGACCATGATGCGCGGGAACAGAATGTAGGCGGGGAGGTGCTCTGCACGGTCTTCTGACCTGGCAGGGCTCCCTCACGACAAAGGACGATATCCAATGTCTCGTATCGGTAAGAAGCCGGTCGACCTGCCGCAGGGCGTCACCGCCCAGGTGTCCGGCCAGACCGTGAAGATGAAGGGCCCCAAGGGTGAGCTGTCGTTCACCTGCCCCGATGACGTCCTCGTCAAGATGGAGGGCAACGTGGTCAAGGTGGACCCCCGCGACCAGGGCAAGCGCGCCCGCTCCATGTGGGGCATGGCACGCACCCGCGTCTCCAACCTCGCCGTCGGCGTGAGCAAGGGCTTCGAGAAGAAGCTCGAGATCACCGGCGTCGGCTATCGTGCTGCGGCCCAGGGCAAGGTTCTGAACCTCGCGCTCGGCTACAGCCACGACATCAACTATCCCGTGCCGGAAGGCATCACCATTGCGACCCCGAAGCCGACCGAGATTGTCATCTCCGGCAACGACAAGCAGCAGGTGGGCCAGGTCGCCGCCGAGATCCGCGACTATCGCGGTCCGGAGCCCTACAAGGGCAAGGGCGTCCGTTACGCGGGCGAATTCATCTTCCGCAAGGAAGGCAAGAAGAAGTAAGGCGACGGCCCCGTCTCGGGGCCTGTCCGTCTTCCGGGCGCGATCCGGGTTCGGATCGCGTCGATCAAAGGAGCTGGCTATGGCCAATTTTAAGGATGCAACGGAGCGTCGCAAGGCGCGTGTCCGTCGGGCCCTGCGCTCGACGGCGAATGGGCGTCCGCGGCTGAGCGTCTTCCGTTCGTCGAAGCATATCTATGCGCAGATCATCGACGATGCGAATGGCGTGACGGTTGCGAGTGCCTCGTCACTGGAGAAGGACCTGAAGTCTTCGCTGAAGACCGGTGCCGATCAGGCTGCGGCGTCTGCCGTCGGCAAGCTCGTCGCCGAGCGCGCGGTGCAGGCAGGGGTTTCCACCGTGGTCTTCGACCGCGGCGCCTATCTCTATCACGGGCGCGTCAAGGCGCTCGCCGACGGCGCCCGCGAGGGCGGCCTGAGCTTCTAACGGATACGGGCGGCCCCGCCGCCGAAAGGACAGAACATGGCTCGGGAACGTGAACGCGAGCGCAACCGCGAAGAGCGCGACAGCGAATTCACCGACAAGCTCGTGCACATCAACCGTGTCTCCAAGACGGTGAAGGGCGGCAAGCGGTTCGGCTTCGCAGCGCTCGTCGTCGTGGGCGACCAGAAGGGCCGCGTCGGCTTCGGCCACGGCAAGGCCCGTGAGGTGCCGGAAGCGATCCGCAAGGCGACCGAAGCTGCCAAGCGCGGCTTCATCCGCGTCGCTCTGCGCGAGGGTCGCACACTCCATCATGACGTGCACGGCCGCCACGGCGCCGGCAAGGTCATCCTGCGCGCCGCTCCGGCCGGTACCGGCATCATCGCCGGCGGCCCGATGCGCGCCGTCTTCGAAACGCTCGGCATGGCCGACGTGGTCGCCAAGTCGATGGGGTCTTCCAACCCCTACAACATGGTGCGTGCCACGTTCGACGCGCTGAAGAACCAGGACAGCCCGCGCTCCGTCGCGGCTCGCCGTGGCCTCAAGGTGTCGGTCCTCCAGGCCCGCCGCCAGGAGGAAGGCGAGGGCGACGCGTAAGGATCGGATCCATGGCCAACAAAGCAACCGTCACCATCGAGCAGATCGGTTCGCCGATCCGCCGCGAGAAGTCGCAGGAAGCGACCCTCGTCGGTCTGAAGCTCAACAAGCTGCACCGTCGTGCCACGCTGGAGGACACCCCGAGTGTCCGCGGCATGATCGCGAAGGTCGCTCACCTCGTGAAAGTGGTGGATTGATCTCATGAAACTCACCGACATGAAGGACAACGACGGCGCAACGCATCGCAAGATGCGCGTCGGTCGTGGCATCGGGTCCGGCAAGGGCAAGACCTCCGGCCGCGGCGTGAAGGGGCAGAAGTCCCGTTCCGGCGTCGCCATCAAGGGCTTCGAGGGCGGCCAGATGCCGATCCATCGCCGCCTGCCGAAGCGCGGCTTCAACAACATCTTCCGTCTCTCGTTCGTCGAGGTGACGCTCGCCCGCATCCAGCGCGCGATCGACTCCGGGAAGCTGAAGGCCGGCAACGTCGATGAGGCCGGTCTGGTCTCGAGCGGCGTCGTCCGCCGCGCCCGCGACGGCATCCGTCTGGTTGCCACCGGCGAGCTCAAGGCGAAGATCGACCTGACCGTTTCCGGCGCCTCCGCCGGCGCGGTTGCGGCGGTCGAGAAGGCCGGCGGCTCCGTCACGCTCCTCAAGGCGAAGGAAGAGGCCGCGGCCTGACGGCTGGCGCGCCCCGTCCTTTCGCGACGATCAAGCTTCGAGGGGCCGGTTCGACGAGGACCGGCCCCTTTTCATCTGTGCGCTGTCCTGTCGCCTGCCGTCCTGCGGCGTGCGGGGGGCTGGCGAAGGCGGCTCCGGGCCGCTAAGTGAATGCGACTTTTCCGGATGGACGCGTCCGTCCCTCATGCATCGGAGCCACCATGGCATCGGCAGCGGAACAACTTGCAGCCAATCTGAATTTCGGCGCCTTCGGCAAGGCCGAGGATCTCAAGAAGCGCCTGTGGTTCACTCTCGGCGCGCTGCTCGTCTATCGCCTCGGCACCTATATTCCGTTGCCGGGCATCGATCCGGAAGCGCTGCGCCAGATCTTCAACGTCAATCAGGGCGCGCTGGCGATGTTCAATGTGTTCGCCGGTGGCGCCGTCGGGCGCATGGCGATCTTTGCGCTGAACATCATGCCCTACATCTCCGCCTCCATCATCATCCAGTTGCTGACCGCCGTCGTGCCGGAACTGGAGAAGCTGAAGAAGGAGGGCGAGCAGGGCCGCAAGCAGATCAACCAGTACACCCGCTATCTGACCGTCGTGCTCGCCGTGTTCCAGTCGTGGGGCATTGCGGTGGGCCTGCAGTCCTCCGGCTCGGTCGTGGCCAATCCGGGCCTGTTCTTCGTCATGAGCACGGTGATCACGCTGACCGGCGGCACCATGTTCCTGATGTGGCTCGGCGAGCAGATCACCCAGCGCGGCGTCGGCAACGGCATTTCGCTGATCATCTTCGCCGGTATCGTCGCTGAACTGCCCAGTGTCCTGGCGCAGGCCTTCGAACTCGGCCGCCAGGGTGTCATCTCGACGCCGCTGCTGCTGGCGCTGCTGGTTCTGATCGGTGTCACGATCGTCATCATCGTCTTCTTCGAGAGGGCCCAGCGGCGGCTGCTGATCCAGTATCCAAAGCGTCAGCAGGGCAACAAGGTCTTCGAGGGCAATTCCTCGCACCTGCCGCTCAAGCTGAACACGGCCGGCGTCATTCCGCCGATCTTCGCCTCGTCCCTCCTGCTCCTGCCGACCACGGCCCTGTCGTTCCAGACCAATCCCGCGGAATGGCTGCGCCTCACCGCCCAGTTGCTGGGTCATGGCCAGCCGCTGTTCATGGCGCTCTACGCGCTGCTGATCATCTTCTTCTGCTTCTTCTACACGGCCATCGTGTTCAATCCGACGGAGACGGCCGACAACCTGCGCAAGTATGGCGGCTTCATTCCCGGCATCCGGCCCGGCGAGAAGACGGCGCAGTACATCGACTATGTCCTCACCCGCATCACGGTCGTCGGCGCCGCTTACATCACCCTGGTCTGCCTATTGCCCGAAGTGCTGATTGGCCAGCTTGGACAAAGCTTCTATCTCTTGGGCGGCACGTCGCTGCTCATCGTCGTCACGGTGACGCTCGATACGGTGGCGCAGGTGCAGGGATATCTGTTGGCCCATCAGTATGAGGGGCTGATCAAGAAGTCGCAGCTCAGGGGGAAACGTCGATGAAGCTGATTCTGCTCGGGCCACCCGGGGCGGGGAAGGGGACCCAAGCACAGCGTCTGGTGGACAGGCACGGCATCGTCCAGCTGTCCACCGGAGACATGCTGCGGGCGGCGGTCAAGGCGGGCACGCCCGTCGGTCTGAAGGCGAAGGATGTCATGGCGCGCGGCGAGCTGGTGTCGGACGACATCGTCGTCGGCATCATCGAGGACCGCATCGCCGAGCCGGACTGCGCCAAGGGATTCATTCTCGACGGTTTCCCGCGCACGGTCGCCCAGGCCGAGGCGCTTGACCAGATGCTGGCGAGGCACGGCCTTGGCCTTGAAGCCGTCATCGAACTGAAGGTGGACGAGAGCATCCTCGTCGGCCGCATCGAGAAGCGCGTCGCCGAGATGACGGCGCGCGGCGAACCTGTCCGTGCCGACGACAACGCGGAATCGCTCAGGAAGCGTCTCGATGCCTATCGCGCCCAGACTGCGCCCGTCTCCGACTACTACGCATCGAAGGGCGCGCTGAAGACGGTCGACGGCATGGCACCGATCGATGACGTCACCAAAGCCATCGCTGCCCATCTCCCCGTCTGACGATTTCCGGTGATTTCGTCTTGACGTGCGGCCGAGGGCGGGCTATGCGCCCCATCTCGTCCGATCGACGGTGACATCGGTCCGTCTGCTGTGCAGGCGGATCGAACTGTTTCAAGGACAACCGCACAAGGGCCGGCCTCCACCGGACGTGCGGGTTCATTTCCCACCGCGGCAACGCGGATCACATGGAGACGAGATATGGCTCGTATCGCGGGTGTCAACATCCCGACCAACAAGCGCGTCGTCATCGCGCTGCAGTACATTCACGGCATTGGCGCCAAGTATGCCGCCGAGATCTGCGACAAGGTCAAGATTCCGGCCGAGCGCCGCGTCAACCAGCTGACCGACCAGGAAGTCCTGGCCGTCCGCGAGACCATCGACCGCGACTACATGGTCGAGGGCGACCTCCGCCGTGAAGTGTCGATGAACATCAAGCGTCTGATGGACCTCGGCTGCTACCGCGGCCTGCGTCACCGCAAGGGCCTCCCCGTTCGCGGCCAGCGCACCCACACCAACGCCCGCACCCGCAAGGGTCCGGCGAAGGCGATCGCCGGCAAGAAGAAGTAATCCGGATCCGGGGCGCCCCGCGCGCGCCGACCGTTTCCCGAGCGCCTGGCATTACGGGCGCGCCCGAAGGACAAGGACTGAAATATGGCCAAGGAAGCCACCCGCGTTCGCCGCCGCGAGCGAAAGAACATCGCCTCCGGCGTCTGCCATGTGAACGCGTCGTTCAACAACACGATGATCACCATCACCGACGCACAGGGCAACACCATCGCCTGGTCGTCGTCGGGCACGATGGGCTTCAAGGGTTCGCGCAAGTCGACCCCCTATGCCGCCCAGGTCGCCGCCGAGGATGCTGCCCGCAAGGCCTCCGAGCACGGCATGCGCACCGTCGAGGTCGAGGTGTCCGGTCCCGGCTCGGGCCGCGAGTCGGCGCTCCGCGCCCTCCAGGCCGCCGGCTTCACCGTCACCTCCATCCGTGACGTGACCCCGATCCCGCACAATGGCTGCCGGCCGCGCAAGCGCCGCCGCGTCTGAGCGTTCGCACTTCTCGCAATCGCGGGCCGGCCTGTGGCGGTCCGCGGTTCTCCGCCCCATGCCGAAAGGCTTCAGGGGAACCGGTCGTCAGGGTCCTGCAGGGGACGAGACAGCGGCCAGATCAAAGCGAAGGTAACACCCCGTGATCCAGAAAAACTGGCAGGAACTCATCAAGCCGGAGAAGCTCCACATCGTTCCCGGCGATGATCCGAAGCGTTTCGCCACCGCGACTGCCGAGCCGCTTGAGCGCGGGTTCGGCGTGACGCTCGGCAACGCCCTGCGCCGCGTCCTCCTCTCCTCGCTCCAGGGCGCCGCCGTCTCGGCCGTCCAGATCGACGGCGTGCTCCACGAGTTCTCGTCTATCCCGGGCGTGCGCGAGGACGTCACCGACATCATCCTCAACATCAAGGACATCGCCATCAAGATGCAGGGCGACGGTCCGAAGCGCATGGTCGTGCGCAAGGAAGGCCCGGGCGTCGTCACCGCCGGCGACATCCAGACCGTCGGCGACGTGGTGATCCTCAACCCCGAGTTGGTCATCTGCACCCTCGACGAGGGCTCCTCGATCCGCATGGAGTTCACCGTCAATACCGGCAAGGGCTACGTCCCCGCCGAGAAGAACCGCGCCGAGGACGCGCCGATCGGTCTCATCCCGATCGACAGCCTCTACGCGCCGGTGAAGAAGGTGTCCTACCAGGTGTCGCCGACCCGCGAGGGCCAGGTTCTCGACTATGACAAGCTGACCCTGACGGTGGAGACCGACGGCTCGGTCTCGCCCGAGGACGCGATCGCCTATGCGGCCCGCATCCTGCAGGACCAGCTCGAAATCTTCGTGAACTTCGAGGAGCCGCGCAAGGAAGTCGTCCAGGAGTCGATCCCGGACCTCGCCTTCAATCCGGCGCTGCTGAAGAAGGTCGACGAACTGGAGCTTTCGGTCCGCTCGGCCAACTGCCTGAAGAACGACAACATCGTCTATATCGGCGACCTGATCCAGAAGACCGAGGCGGAAATGCTCCGCACTCCGAACTTCGGCCGCAAGTCGCTGAACGAGATCAAGGAAGTGCTTGCCCAGATGGGCCTCCACCTCGGTATGGAGGTTACGGGCTGGCCGCCGGAGAATATCGAAGAGCTCGCCAAGCGCTTCGAGGACCACTACTGATTTTCATTCTCGCCGACCGTGAGGTCCGCGAGCTACCGGAGGACAAGGCGATGCGTCACGGCAAAGCCCACCGCAAGTTCAATCGCACGGCCGAGCATCGTCAGGCGATGTTCGCCAACATGTGCGCTGCGCTCATCAAGCACGAGCAGATCGTCACCACCCTGCCGAAGGCGAAGGACCTGCGTCCGATCGTCGAGAAGCTGGTGACGCTCGGCAAGCGCGGCGATCTGCACGCCCGTCGCCAGGCGGTCTCGCAGATTCGCGACCTTGGTATGGTCAAGAAGCTCTTCGAGGTTCTCGGCCCCCGCTACCAGTCGCGTCAGGGTGGCTACACCCGCGTGCTGAAGGCGGGCTTCCGTTACGGCGACAATGCGCCGGTCGCGGTGATCGAGTTCGTCGACCGCGATGTCGACGCCAAGGGCAAGGACTCCGGTCCGGTCCAGGCAAAGCAGCAGGATCAGGCCGCGGCCTGATCGCGCGCCGAACGAAAAGTGAGGCTCGCCTTCGGGCGGGCCGGCGCAAGGGCGGCCTAAAGCGGCCGCCCTTTTTTCTTGTCTGGCTGTGAACTCTCAATAGCGTCTGCCCCGATGTCGGGCAGGCGCCGCTATGTGACTGTCCTTGTCCAATAACTATAATCCGCGGCGCGGCGAACGCGGTTCCAAATCTCATCGGTCATTTGGAACTGCCACGCACCACCAAGAACCCAAGCCATTCGCCGATCCGAGCGGGCTTCGCGTTCGAACCTGTCGATAAAATCTGGACCGTGGAACGACAGCAGGTCTTCGACAGGGCCTGCCGCGAGCGAACCGCATACTGCCTGCGCTTCCGTAGGGGCCTCGCAATAGAAGTCGGCCTCGGGATAGGCTCTCACAACCAACAAGATGGTCTCCCACGTGAGATCGGGCGCCTCCAGTGGGGAGTCCATCAGGAGGAAATCGGCTCCATAGTTTGACTCATCAATACTGTCGCTCCTGCGACTGGCTATCCAATCAGCCGCAAGATCCTTTGCTGTGGGGGGCGTCCAAGCCATATCGGGAAGTTGGCCCAACATTGGAGTGCCCGCAAGGAGCCTCTATTGCTTGGCGGTCAGCGGCGGGCTGTCGCAAGCTCCGCCGCAAGGCCGCTCGCCATGATCCCGCCCGCCATCGCGAAGACGAGCGTGTGGCTGCCTGTCGCTGCCAATAGCGCGGTGAAGCCATAGGCAGCGGCGGCCTGAACCACGGCGAAGGCGACGGTCTGGAGCGCCCAGGCGGCTGTATGGGCCTCCGGTCCGACGATCTCGCGGGTACGGCCGGATGTGGATGATCCGAGCCCGATCATCAAGCCGCCTGCCATCATGGCCGACAGTGTCAGCAGCACGAGATTGTGGGTCAGCGCGGGGATGGCCGCGCCGATCGCCATGAGCGCGACGATGATGCGCAGCACCGGTCCGTAGCCGAACCGGTCGGCAGCGAGTCCGGCGACCATCGGCGCGATGACGGCGGTGATGCCCGCTGCAACCCAGATCCAGCCGCCGATCGCGAGCCCGAAGCCAAGATCGCGGGCGACGTGGTCGACGAAGAAGATCGTGTGCGGCACATAGCCCGCGGCGGCGCCGCAATAGGCCGCGGCGAGCCCGAGGAAGGCGGGCGCGCGCCGCCAGGCCGGAGCGGGCGCGTTGCGGCGGGCTGCGACCGGTGGCGCCGATCGTGGCAGCAGCGCCATCATCACGACGCTGGCGACCGCCAGGGCCGCGGCGAGCGCCAGCCAGGCGGGCCCCGGGCCCGACGCCGCGAAGGCTGGCACGGCGGTGCCCGACAGCACGAAACCCGTGCCGACCCCGGCAAAGGCAAGGCCGTTGGCCCGTCCGCGATGCGAAGGGGCCACCACATTGGCGACGACGGGCGGGATGACGATCATCAGCACGCCGCCCGTCGCGCCCGACAACGCCCTCAGCGCGATGAAGAGCCAGGCGGGAAGCGGCACGGCGGAAGCGGCGAAGGCTGTCACGGCGAGCGTGGCGGCGAGCGCAATGGCCGCGCGAACCCCGAGCGCGCGGGCGCTCGCCAGCGCCGTTCCCGCGCCGACGATATAGCCGGCGAGGTTGAAGGCGCCGGCGAGATGCAGGGTGGTGGGCGAGGCCCAGCCCGCCTCGACCATGGCGGGAATCAGCGGCGGATAGCCGAACCGGCCCATCCCCACACCGATCAGAAGGCCGCAATAGCCGGCAAGGACGGGAGAGAAGAAGTCCCGCCAGGCCCGTGCCGCCGGCATCAGGCGCTGCGCTCGACCGCCACGCTGCGGCAATCCATCTCGTAGTCGAGGCCGATCACCGGCGGCCGGTTGAAATGCCAGATGACGCCGGCCCGCGCGGCGCCGCGCGAGACGATCTCCTCGGCCATGAACGGATGGATGTCGTGGACGCAATAGATCTGCGTCGCCGTCGTGTCCGGCCAGCCGTGGCCGAAGGCGGCCATCCGCTTCTCCATCTGCTGCAGCACGAAGACCGCCTTCTCCCGCATGCCGTCGGGGCTCGTGTCGTTGAGCCGGACGATGCGCTCGGCATAGGAGCCCGCGCCCTCCCGCGCCTCGCCCGAGCCGGAGATGACGAACTGCGGCGCGCCGACGTCGCCCTCCGCGATGAAGGAGAACGCGTGGAACGAGGGCTCGGGCGGTCCGCCGATCTGCGGACAGACATTGGAACGGGCGACGGGGTTCGCCTTCGTCGCGGGGTCGTAGATGCCCCAGGCCGCAAGGGTCCCGACATAGACCTCGTTGAAGGCCTTGAAGCCGGCATCGTCGAAGGGCGCGGGCGACCGCAATTCGCAGGCGCAGAAGGACGTCAGCGGCCGGCCGGCTCCCTGGATGATCGCCGCGATCCGCTCGAAGCCCTGCTTCAGCGGCACGGGCTGGCGGAACATGACGCGCTGGACGTGATAGCCGGGCATGGCCGCCGCGCCGGCGGAGTACTGGAACACGCTCGGCACGTAGCGGTAGTTGCCGGCGGCAAAGTCGGTCGATGTCATGGCGGTCTCCGCGTTTCCTCGGGTGCGAGCGTGGTCGCTGAGCCGGAACCGGTCAATCGGCGGGAATGCATCGGCCGCCTGCATTCCCTTCCGGGACCGCCAGGCCATCGCTATATTGCAGGCATGATCAGACTCGCACCCGTTATCCTCGCCGCCGCGCTGTCGGCCCTTGTTCCTGGCAGCGCCCATGCCCAGCGCCAGGCGCCCCAGACGCGCGCCGAGGTGCAACTCTCCTTCGCGCCCGTCGTGAAGCGGGCCGCGCCTGCCGTCGTCAACGTCTATGGCGCGCGCGTCGAGCAGGTGCAGAACCATCCCTTCTTCGACGACCCGATCTTCCGCCGCTTCTTCGGCGACCGGGGCGGGCAGGGCGGACCGCAGGGGCCGGGTCGGGCCGAGGTCGCGCGCTCGCTCGGTTCCGGCGTCATCGTCGATCGTTCGGGTCTCGTGATCACCAACAACCACGTCATCCAGAACATGACGGAGGTGAAGATCGCGCTTGCCGACCGGCGCGAGTTCGAGGTGGACATCGTGCTGCGCGACCCGCGCACCGATCTCGCCATCCTGAAGTTGAAGAGCCCGCCCACCGACCTCGCCGTCCTCGATATCGGCGATTCCGACGGGCTTGAGGTGGGCGACATCGTTCTCGCCATCGGCAATCCCTTCGGCGTCGGCCAGACGGTGACGCAGGGCATCATCTCGGCTCTCGCCCGCACCCAGGTCGGCGTCGCCGACTACCAATCCTTCGTCCAGACGGACGCCGCCATCAATCCCGGCAATTCCGGCGGCGCGCTTGTGGACATGACCGGCCGCCTCGTCGGCGTGAACACCGCCATCTTCTCACGCTCCGGCGGCAGCCATGGCATCGGCTTCGCCATTCCCACCGCGCTCGTGCGCCTCGTCGTGGAATCAGCGAAGGCGGGGAGCCAGACCGTCCAGCGCCCCTGGTTCGGCGGCCGGTTGCAAACCGTGACCGCCGATGTCGCCGAGAGCCTGAGGCTGGCCCGGCCGACCGGCGCCCTGGTCGTCTCCGTGGTCCCGAATTCCCCGGCCGCCAGGGCCGGCATGCGCGCCGGCGACCTCATCACCGCCGTGGACGGCCAGGTGGTCGAGGACCCCGACGGTTTCGGCTACCGCTTCGGCGTCAAGCCCATCGGAGGCATGGCGAGCATCGCTGTCACCCGCAGCGGCCGCAACCTCGTCGTGCCGGTCGCGCTGGAGCCGGCGCCGCCGGGCGGACAGGACGCCATTACCCTGACCGGTCCGTCCCCCTTCGCGGGTGCGAAGGTCGCGACACTCGCCCCCGGTCTTGCGGATGAACTGCGCGTCTCCCATCGCACCGAGGGTGTGGTCATCATGGCGGTCGAGCCGTCCTCGGCCGCAGGACAGGTTGGCCTTCAGCCCGGCGACATCGTTCTCGGGGTCAATGGCCGCGAGATCCGGTCACCGGAGGACCTGCGCGAGGCGACCGCGCAGCGTTCGCGCCTCTGGCGTTTCCAGATCGATCGCGGCGGCCAGATCATCAATTCCATGCTGGGCGGCTGAGGCCCGTGGACCTTTTCGAGGCCGCCGGCCCGGACCCCAAGGCGCCGCGCCCGCTCGCCGACCGGCTCCGGCCGAAGACGCTGGCCGAGGTCGCCGGGCAGGATCACCTGACCGGACCTGACGGTGCGCTGACGCGGCTCCTGCGCACCCGCTCGCTCGGCTCGCTGATCTTCTGGGGGCCTCCGGGCACCGGCAAGACGACGGTCGCCCGCTTGCTTGCCGGCGAGACCGACCTCGCTTTCGAGCAGGTCTCGGCCATCTTCACCGGCGTCGCCGACCTCAAGAAGGTCTTCGAGCAGGCGAGAGCGCGCCGGGTGCAGGGCAGGGGCACGCTGCTCTTCGTCGACGAGATTCACCGCTTCAACCGCTCGCAGCAGGACGCTTTCCTGCCGGTGGTCGAGGACGGCACGGTGACGCTCGTCGGTGCGACCACGGAAAACCCCTCCTTCGAGCTGAATGCGGCGCTGCTCTCCCGCGCGCGCGTGCTGACCTTCCGTGCGCTCGACGACGACGCGCTGGAGAAGCTGCTGGCCCGCGCCGAGGCGCTGGAGGAGAGGCCGCTGCCGCTCGACGCCGATGCCCGGCTCGCGCTCGTTCGCATGGCCGATGGCGACGGGCGCGCCGTGCTCACCCTCGGGGAAGAGGTCTGGCGGGCCGCCGGCGAGGGCGAGGTCTTCGACACCGCCGGCCTCTCCGAGATCGTTCAGCGCCGGGCGCCGATCTATGACAAGGCGCAGGAGGGCCACTACAACCTCATTTCCGCGCTCCACAAGACGGTGCGCGGCTCCGATCCCGATGCCGCCCTCTATTACCTCGCCCGCATGCTCGATGCCGGCGAGAACCCGCTCTTCATCGCCCGGCGCGTCGTGCGCATGGCGGTGGAGGACATCGGCCTCGCCGATCCCCAGGCCCTCGTCGTCGCCAATGCCGCCAAGGACGCCTACGACTTCCTCGGCAGTCCCGAGGGCGAACTGGCGCTGGCCAATGCCGTTCTCTATGTCGCGACCGCGCCGAAATCGAACGCCGCCTATACGGCGTGGAAGGCGGCCCTGGCGCTGGCCAAGGAGCGCGGCAGCCTGACGCCTCCGAAGACCATCCTCAACGCCCCGACGAAGCTGATGAAGTCGGAAGGCTATGGCGAGGGCTATGCCTACGACCATGACGCGCCCGACGCC
This sequence comes from Phreatobacter aquiterrae, assembly GCF_053471285.1. NCBI lineage: Bacteria > Pseudomonadati > Pseudomonadota > Alphaproteobacteria > Hyphomicrobiales > Phreatobacteraceae > Phreatobacter > Phreatobacter aquiterrae. Next base: position 221,715 of record NZ_JBJPHW010000005.1, read on the forward strand.
TTCTCCGGTCAGGACTACTGGCCCGAGGCGCTCGGCCGGCAGTCGTTCTACAAGCCCGTGGAGCGCGGCTTCGAGCGCAAGATCGGCAAGCGGATGGAATGGTGGGCGAAACTCCGGAACGAGCGGGGCGGCTGAGACCGGAGAATGTAGGCCAGCCGCCCCTCCGGTCACGCCGCGAGCGGATGCCTGCCAAACCGCGCGATGATCTCCCCCAGGCCGACATGGCCGCGGCAGGCGCCCGACCCCTCAGGTTGCTCGCCATTCTCGATCGCGACCGCGAACTGCACGGCCGGGTCAGACCCCAGACGCGCCTTGAGCGCCGACAGTTTTGGGTAGGCCGTAGCGTCCACCGCCTCGTGGAACTCCGCCCAGCGGGCAACGCCGACGAAAATGGCGTCGGCGAGGCTGGGCCGATCCCCGACAAGATAGGGACCGTCGCCGATCATGGCCTCGAGCTTGCCGTGCCGGTCGGCCACCGCCATGAGGCCATAGCGGCGCAGGACCTTCAGCTCGTCGGCCGACAGGGCGTCGCTTTCCATGGCGACCCAGAGCGGCGAGAAGGCGCCGGTGAAGCCGGTATTCACATATGCCATGAACTGCGCCATGCGGTCGGCTTCCAGCGTGCCGAGCGCGAAGCTGATGCGCCGCTGCGTATCGCGCGCCGCCAGATGGCCGGCGATGGCCATGGTCTCGGTTAGCACCAGGCCGTCTGCGGTGATCAGCGCCGGCGTCTCCTGCCGGCCGTTGAGGCGGGCGAAGGCCTCGGTCTTCATCTCGCCGAGCATGTCGACTCGGCATAGGCGGTACGGTTGGCCGAGCCATTCCAGCGCGGCGACAAGCCCCATCGAACTTCCCAGCGGGAAGCCATAGACAAGGATCGGTTCCATTGATGTAGTTCCAGGTGATTGAAGGGATCGCTGCGCAGCGAGGCTGGAACTTAGGAACCGTGGCGCCTAAGTAAATGACGCACAATTTTGTAACCAGGAGCGGTCCGTGAAGGATGTCGTTTCGCAATGCCCCATCGAGGAGGTCATGCGCGTCCTCTCCGGCCGCTGGCCGACGCTGCTGATCTACTATCTCAAGGACGGGACCAGGCGGTTCAACGAACTCAGGCGCGACAATCCGACCGTCTCCCACCGCATCCTGACGCTAGAACTGCGCAAGCTGGAGGCCGCGGGCATCGTGCGGCGCACGGCCTTCGCAGGCTATCCGCTCAGGGTCGACTACGACCTGACGCCAGCCGGCCGCCGCCTGCTGCCGCTTATCGATGCGCTTGCCGGCTGGTGGGACACGGAGAACGCGGCCAGGCAGGCCGCGAATTCTGCGGAGGCACTGCGATCGCCAGTTCAATCGCGCGCCGAACTCGTCTAACCCTTGAGGCCATGACCAAGGCCCTCCTCGTCTTCCTCGGCTCCGGCATCGGCGGCGCGGCGCGCTACGGCGTCAACGTCTGGTCGCTGAAGGCCTTCGGTCCGCAGTTTCCGGCCGGCACCTTCATCGTCAACGTGGTGGGTGGGCTGGCCATGGGGCTGATCGCCGGCTGGCTCGCCTTCCGCGTGGAGATGCCCTGGAGCCAGGAACTGAGAGTGTTCCTCACCACCGGCCTGCTCGGCGGCTTCACCACCTTCTCCGCCTTCTCGCTCGATGCGATGGCGCTGATCGAGCGGGGTGACTATGCGACCGCCGCCCTCTATGTGGTGACTTCGGTGGTTCTTTCGATCGCGGCTCCGGCGGTCGGCCTTGCCGTCATCAGGAGTTTCTCATGAAGGGCAGGGGCAAGCCGCCCGGTCGCGGACCGGTGGACCGCGGCGCCAAACGGTCCGGCGGCAAGGGTGCGGCCAAGGGGCCCGCCAAAGGTCCCGCCAGGGGGCCGGGGAAGCCGCGCGCCCGCGGCGCCGGTCCGAGCGGGGAAGGTCCGAAAGGCGTGGGTCCTCGATCGGGTGTCCGCGCGCCGGCCAGACGTCCGCCCTTTGCTGACGAGGCTGAACGCGCGCCGCGCGGCCCCGTGCGCAGCCAGAGGCCCCTCGAGCGCCCGGATGATCGCCGCTCCGACGACCGCCGCCCCGATGACCGCGGTTTCGAAGAGCGCCGGTCCGAGCGTCCGCGCCGCGAGCGCGTCCGGCGCGAGCCGACCGAACTGCGTTCCTTCGACGGCTCGCCGCGTCGCGGCCGTTCCGATGACTGGGACATCGCCGATGCCGCCTGGTCGCCGGAAGCCGATCTCGACATCGATGCGATCCAGGAACCACGCAGCTCCCGTCGCGAGCCGGCCGGGGAGCCCCGCCCGGCGCGGTCGGCCGATCGTCCCGCCCGCGCCCGCCCGTCTCGTCAGGGCGCCCCCCGCGAGGACAGCCCCCGCGGGGACGCGCCCCGGCGGGATGCCCCCCGTTCTGACGAGCGCACTCCCCGTCGTGTGCCGCCAGCGCCACCCCCGGCCGGTCCGACCCGCGCCGAGCTGAAGGCCGCCGCCACCGATACGCTGCAGACCGGCGTCCAGACGCTGACCGTCACCGAGGACGAAAACGACATGCGCGTCGACCGCTTTCTCGCGGCGCGCTTCCCGCAGCTCTCGTTCAGCTACATCCAGCGCATCGTCCGCAAGGGCGAACTGCGCGTGAACGGTCGCCGGGTCGAGACCAAGGACCGGCTGGAGGCCGGGCAGGCGGTGCGCGTGCCGCCGCTGAAGCTCGACCAGGTGAGGCCCATGTCGGCCAAGGTCGGCGAGGACGTCGCCGGCTTCCTCGCCTCGATCACGCTCTACGAGGACGCCGACGTCATGGTGCTGTCGAAGCCCGCCGGGCTCGCCGTGCAGGGCGGCTCGGGCACCAAGAAGCATCTCGACGGCATGCTGGCGGTCCTGACCGACGAGGACGGCCAGCGCCCGCGTCTCGTCCACCGCCTCGACAAGGACACGTCGGGCTGCCTGCTCGTCGCCAAGTCGCGCTTCGCGGCCGCGGCGCTCGCCAAGACCTTCCGCACCCGCGCGGCTCGCAAGATCTACTGGGCGGTCGTCGCCGGCGTGCCGAAGCCGCGCCAGGGCCGCGTTTCGACCTATCTCGCCAAGGAAGAGCGCGAGGACGAGAGCTTCATGCGCATCGCCAAGCACGGCGAGAAGGGCGCAAGCCATGCGGTCAGCTACTACGCCGTGATCGACACCATGGCGACCAAGATGTCGTGGCTGTCGATGAAGCCGGTGACCGGACGAACCCATCAGCTCCGCGTCCACGCCGCCGAGATCGGCCATCCCATCCTCGGCGACCCGAAATATTTCCAGGTCGAGAACTGGGAGATCCCCGGCGGCATCCAGCACAAGCTGCATCTGCACGCGCGGCGCATCGTCGTGCCACACCCGCGCGGCAAAGGCACGATCGACGTGTCCGCGCCGCTGCCGCCGCACATGGAGCAGACGTTCAACCTCCTCGGCTGGGACGTGTCGCGTTACGATCCGATCGTCGAGGCGCCGGAGGAGTGATGTCGCTGACCGGCTGGATCTACGTCACGGCCGCGGCGCTCGCGGCGATCCTCGCGGCGATCGTCATGGTCACCCGCCGGGTGATCCGCACGGTGCCGGGCAGCGACAGCCGGGCCATGGGCGATCTCGTGGCGGAACTGCGCCGCGCCAACGATCTCGCCGAGAGACGCATCGCCGCCCTGGAGGCGCGCATTGAATCTCTCGAACGGCAGGTCCATCCCAACCGCGGCTGAAGCCGGAGTTCAGCGGCGGTTCAGTCGGGCGACGGCCAATCTGTCTCCATCGCATCATCGCCATGGAGACCACGATGAACCGCTCCCTGATCGCGGCGTCGCTGTTTGCAGCCGTCGCCGGGCTCGTCCTCCTTTCGCCGGTCGGCGCGTCCCCGGCCTCCGCCCAGCCCCATGGCTACGGGCCGCCGCCCGGATACGGCGCCGGCCCCGGATATGGACCGGGTCCCGGCATGAGGCGCGGCAATCCCGACCTGCGCGCCAACCGCTTCGCCTGCCGCCAGGAGGCGCTGGCCCGCGGCTTTCGCCGTCCCCATGTCCGTGGCGCGGTGATCGAATGCCTGCGTGCGCGCCGCCCCGACCTCGCCCGCATCGTCGAGTGCCGGCAGAACGCCCGCATGCACGGCTATGTCCCGCGCACGCCGCCGTTCCGCATGGCGGTCAGGGCCTGCCGTTTCGGCGCTTGAACTCGGGCGCCGGATGACCCACAAGGCGCTCCGGTCCGCGGAGCGCCTTTGTCGTGAAGCTCGTCATCTTCGACTGCGACGGCACGCTCGTCGACAGCCAGCACCTTATCGTCGCCTGCATGGACGAGGCCTTCGCCTCGCTGGGGCGGCCCGCGCCCTCGCGCGAGGCGACGCTGTCCATCGTCGGCCTGTCGCTGTTCGAGGCCTTCGCCACGCTGACGAGCCCCGACGACGCGGACATCCCCGTCCTCGTCGATGCCTACAAGAGCGCCTTCCACGCCCAGCGTCTCAAGCCGGACAATGCCGAGCCGCTCTATGAGGGCGCGCGGGAGGTGGTGGAATGGCTGGCGGATGAGGCGGTCGCGCTCGGCATCGCCACCGGCAAGTCGCAGCGCGGCGTGCGCATCGTCATGACCCATCACGGCCTTCTCGACCGCTTCGCCACGATCCAGACGGCGGATGACGCGCCGTCCAAGCCGCATCCGGGCATGATCGACCAGGCGATGGCCGCCGTCGGCGCCAATCCCGAAGACACGGTGATGATCGGCGACACCACCTACGACATCGATATGGCCCATGCGGCCGGCGTCGCAGCGATTGCCGTCTCATGGGGCTACCATGCGCCGCAGGCCCTGCTGCGCTCGCGCCCGCACGCCCTGGTCGGCACCTATGGCGAGGTGCCGCTGGTGCTGAAGGGTCTGTGGCGGCGCTGAAGGCCTCAGACCGTCTTCGCCGCTTCCCCGGCCAGGAACTTCTCAAGCCAGTGGATGTCGTATTCGCCGGCGATAATCGACGGGTTCCTCACCAGGGTGCGGAACAGCGGTAGCGTCGTCTCGATGCCGTCGACCACGAACTCGTCGAGGGCGCGGCGCAGGCGCGCCATGCACTCGGTGCGGGTCCGGCCATGGACGATGAGCTTGCCGACCAGTGAGTCGTAGTTCGGCGGGATCGTGTAGCCCTGGTAGGCGTGGCTATCGACGCGCACGCCGATGCCGCCGGGCGGATGAAACAGGTTCAGCTTGCCGGGCGAGGGACGGAAGGTCGCGGGGTTCTCGGCATTGACCCGGCACTCGATGGCATGGCCATCGAGGACGATGTCCGACTGCTTCAGCGACAGCTTCTGGCCCGAGGCGATGCGGATCTGCTCGTTGACGAGATCGACGCCGGTGATCATCTCGGTGACCGGATGCTCCACCTGGATGCGGGTGTTCATCTCGATGAAGAAGAACTCGCCGTCCTCGTAGAGAAATTCGATCGTGCCGGCACCCGTGTAGCCCATGTCGGCCATGGCCCGGGCGCAGACCCCGCCGATTTCGGCGCGCTGCGCGGCCGTGATGACCGGCGAGGGGCCTTCCTCCCAGACCTTCTGGTGGCGCCGCTGCAGCGAACAGTCGCGCTCGCCGAGATGGATGGCGTTGCCCTGGCCGTCGCCGAGGATCTGGATCTCGATGTGACGGGGATGGCCCAGATAGCGCTCGATATAGACGGCGTCATCGCCGAAGGCGGCCTTGGCCTCGGTCTTCGCCGTCTGCAGGGCAACCTCGAGCTCGTCGGCCGAGCGCGCGACCTTCATGCCGCGTCCGCCGCCACCCGCCGCCGCCTTGATGATGACGGGAAAGCCGACCTCGGCCGCGACCTTGCGGGCCTCCTCGTCGTCGGAGATGCCGCCTTCCGAACCGGGGACGGTCGGGATGCCGAGGCGCTTGGCGGTGCGCTTGGCCTCGATCTTGTCGCCCATGATGCGGATGTGTTCGGCCTTGGGGCCGATGAAGGTAATGCCGTGGCTCTCGAGAATCTCCGCGAAGCGGGCGTTCTCGGACAGGAAGCCGTAGCCGGGGTGAACCGCGTCCGCGCCGGTGATCTCGCAGGCGGCGAGCAACTGCGGCACGTTCAGGTAGCTCTCGCGCGCCGAGGGCGGTCCGATGCAGACGCTCTCGTCGGCGAGCTTCACGTGCATGGAATCGGCGTCCGCCGTCGAATGGACGGCGACAGTGGCGATGTCGAGCTCCTTGCAGGCGCGCAGCACCCGGAGCGCGATCTCACCGCGATTGGCGATCAGCACCTTGTTGAACATGGCGCTGCGCTCACTCGATGATCATGAGGGGCTCGCCGTATTCCACCGGCCGGCCGTCCTCGAAAAGGATGCGCGTCACGGTGCCGGAGCGGGGCGCGACGATGTCGTTGAAAGTCTTCATCGCCTCGATCAGGCAAAGGCGCTCGCCTTCCTTGACGCTCTGGCCGACCTCGACGAGGGGCTTGGCGTCCGGCGAGGGGCGGCGATAGGCGGTGCCGACCATCGGCGAGGGCACCACGCCAGGATGCTTGCGCGGATCGTCCGAGGCGGCCGCAACCGGCGCCAGGGCCGCAGCAGCCGGTGCGGGCGCGGCGACCGGGGCAGGCGCATGGGCGAGAGGCGCCGCAACAGTCGCATGCACGGTGACCTGACGCGCGACGCGGATCTTCAGCGCCTCGAGCTCGATTTCGATCTCGGTGAGATCGGTGTCGGCCAGGACCTGCGCCAGTTCGCGGATCATCGCCGTATCGATTGCGGATTTGGCTCTGTTCATGGGGGCCTCGTGGGGCTTGGCGTGGCGGGGACCGCTCACGCCCTGGCCGGAAACGCCGCAACGGCGGCGATGGCGAGCGCATAACCCATGGGGCCGAGCCCCACGATGATGCCGCGCGCGACGGGTGACAGGAAGGAATGATGCCGGAACGCCTCGCGGGCGTGGACATTGGTGATGTGCACCTCGATCATCGGCACGCCGGTGCCGCGAACGGCATCGGCGAGGGCGAGAGAGGTGTGTGTGTAGGCGCCCGCGTTGAACACCACGCCCTTCAGCGTGTCCGCGGCATGGGCGCGACCCGCCTCGTGAATCCAGTCGACGAGGACGCCCTCGTGATTGGATTGACGGAAATCGGAGGTCAAACCGTGCTTGGCGGCCTCGTCGCGGCACAGCCCCTCCACATCGGCCAGCGTCGTCGATCCGTAGATCGCCGGCTCGCGGGTGCCGAGAAGGTTCAGATTGGGGCCGTTGAGGATGAGGACGGTGCTCATGCGCCGGGGTCTTGGATCCGTTTCAAGGGTCCGTGTCGCGATCAGGGTCCGCCGGACCACAGAATCGGCTGCGTCCCGTCAGGCCGGAAGACCTCACGGGCGCGCCCTTATAGGCGCATGCGCGCCGGAAGCAAAGAGACGGGTGTGGACGGCGGGAGTCGGCGTCTATTTCGGCCGCGCCAGCGCCGCTCCCGGCCAGAGCCTCTTCACCACGCGGGCGTATTGCGGTGGGTAGGGGATTTCGGCGCCGAGTTCCTCGGCCGCGTGCCAGCCCCAGCGTGGGTTGTCGAGCAGGCCGCGGCCGATGGCCACCATGTCGGCAGCACCGCCGGCGATGATGTCCTCGGCCTGTCGCGCCGTGTTGATCAGCCCGACGGCACGCGTCGCGATCCCCGACCCCGTCTTCACCGCCTCGGCGAAGGGCACCTGGTAGCCCGGCTTCACCTGCACGCGCACGCGCGGGGTGATGCCGCCCGACGACACGCAGACGAAGTCGAGGCCGACAGACTTCAGGTCGCTCGCCAGCGCCACGGCGTCCGCAACCTGCAGTCCGTCCTCCGTCCAGTCCTGGCCGGTGATCCGCGCGCCCAGGGCAATGGAGGCGGGCAGCGCCGCCTTCACGGCGGTAGCGATGGACAATGGCCAGGCGAAGCGGTTGTCACGGCTGCCACCGAACCCGTCGGTGCGGGTGTTGGAGAGCGGGCTCATGACGTTGTGCAGCAGGTATCCATGGGCCATGTGCAGTTCGACGGCGTCGAAACCGATGCGAACGGCTCGCTCCGCCGTCTGCACGAAGGCGGCCGCGATGCGCATCATGTCCTGACCGGTCATTTCGCGCGGCATGTGCCAGCCCTCGTCAAAGGGGATGGCGGAGGCCGCGACGGTCGGCCAGGGGTCGGCATTGTCCTTCAGCGCGAGCCCGCCCTCCCAGGGGCGCTCCGACGAAGCCTTGCGGCCGGCGTGGCCAATCTGGATGCCGAACTTCGTGCCGGGCAGGGCCACGGCACGCGCCGCGTCGAGCACGCGCTTCAGCGCCCGCTCGTTGGCATCGTTGTAGAGCCCGACGCAGCCATGGGTGATCCGTCCGAGACGCTCGACCGCCGTCGCCTCGACCACGACGAGGCCAGCCCCCGACATGGCGAGGCTCATCAGATGCTGGAGGTGCCAGTCGTTCATGCACCCGTCATCGGCCGAGTACTGGCACATCGGCGCCACGACGATCCGGTTCGGCAGGGTCACGGGGCCGATGGCGAAGGGAGAGAAGAGCTGGCTCATGAGGATCTCGTGAAAGGACAGGATGGCAGGGGACCCGGGCAGACGTGCCGCTGCAAGCACCTGGCGCGCAGGTCTCGTCTGCCAAGGCCCGACCAGCGCTTCGCATGGTGCGCATGAGCCCGGCGCAGGCCTCGGCGCATATCGCCGGTGGCGAATGTGAGCAAATGCGGCTAATGGAAGCGCCCGTTCTCCCGGCGGCCGGATCGGGAGACGTCTCACCTCCAGCCGGCGCCCGGACGGAGAGGTCCTTCTCCGGTCCCGATGATAGCGCCGCCATGACCAGCACCACCCCCGACGTCCTGTCCAGCGGCGACCGTCTCGCAAGGCGCAACGCCTTCATCCTGGCCCTCGCCACCGCGCTGGCCGGCGCCAACACGACAGTGATGTTCGCCACCGGCGCCATCGTCGGCGCTCAGCTCGCCCCCGTCCGGTCGCTGGCGACCCTGCCGATCTCGATCTTCGTGGTGGGCCTTGCCGCGGCATCGCTGCCCGTCGGCATGCTGGTGCGCCGCTACGGCCGCCGCACGGCCTACCAGATCGCCACCGGCGCCGGCATGCTGACCGGCCTGTTCGGCTATCTCGGCGTCACCCTCGCCAGTTTTCCCATCTTCTGCCTCGCGACCTTCTCGGCCGGCTTCTACGCCTCGGCGGCGCAGAGCTATCGCTTTGCCGCCGCCGACACCGCCACCGATGCCTTCCGCCCCAAGGCGATCGCGTGGGTCATGACGGGCGGCGTCATCGCCGGCGTCGTCGGACCGCAGCTCGTCGTCTGGACCAAGGAGGCGCTGCCGCCGGTCCTCTTCGCCGGCACCTATATCGGCCAGGCCGTGGTGGCGCTGATTGCCGGCGTCATCATTTCCTTCATCGACATCCCGAAGCCGAAGGCGCCGCCCGCCGGCACCATCGCGCGACCGACCTCCGCCTATTTCCGAGACCGCGCCTTCGTCACCGCCGTCATCTGCGGCGCGGCGACCTACATGCTGATGAACTTCGTCATGACCGCGGCGCCGCTGGCCATGATCGGGTGCAACCACTCGATCGACGATGCCGCCTACGGCATCCAGTGGCACGTCATCGCGATGTATGCGCCGAGCTTCTTCACTGGCAGCCTCATCACGCGTTACGGCGCCCCGCGGGTCGTGGCGCTTGGGCTCGCGCTCACCGCGGTTTCTGCCGTCGTCGCGCTCCTCGGCATCACCGTGCCGCACTTCTACGCCGCTCTCATCTTGCTCGGGCTGGGGTGGAACTTCGGCTACATCGGCGCCAGCGCGATGGTGGCCGACACCGCCCGGCCCGAGGAGCGCACGCGCGTCCAGTCGGTCAACGATTTCTGCGTCTTCGGCGTGATGGCCATCGGCTCGTTCTCGTCCGGGCAGATCGTCACGACCTATGGCTGGGACATGGTCAACTGGGTGGTGTTCCCCATCGTCGCGATCGCCGCGGTCGCGCTGGCGATGGGCTCGCGCAAGAGGATCGCGACGGCCTGAGCGCCTTGTTGCCCGAAAAGGCGCGAAAAAGCGGCATGACCGTCTAAAGACCGAGCGCGGCAGGCCACCCATCCGTTGCTTCGGGGCCGGGACTTTGGCAGAAAAGCGTCCGACTCGTGGCTGAATGGACCTCCGTCCGTTCCAGCCGCTCCGAGCAAGGCAACAAGAACCGGTCATGAGCCGGGCGCCGGTCCCTGCGGACCGACGGGCAAGAGGAACGTGTCCATGAATACAGCGCTATGGGTCATCATCGGCTGCGGACTTCTGTCCGTGGTCTATGGAGCGTGGGCGACCAAGTCGCTGCTGGCGGCCGATGCGGGTTCCGCCCGCATGCAGGAGATCGCCGGAGCGATCGCAGAGGGCGCCTCCGCCTATCTGAAGCGCCAGTACATCACCATTGCCATCGTGGGCGCTGTCATCCTCCTGCTCGTCGGCTACCTGCTCGGTACGACGGTGGCGATCGGCTTCCTGATCGGCGCTGTCCTCTCGGGTGCTGCCGGCTTCATCGGCATGAACGTCTCGGTGCGCGCCAATGTGCGCACGGCGCAGGCTGCCTCCAAGTCGCTTGCGGCCGGTCTCGACATCGCCTTCAAGGCGGGCGCGGTCACCGGCCTGCTCGTCGCCGGCCTCGCGCTCCTCGGCGTCGCCGTCTATTTCTGGGCCCTGACCGGTCCCGGCGGCCTTGCCCCGACCAGCCGCACGGTGATCGACGGCCTCGTGGCCCTCGGTTTCGGCGCCTCGCTGATCTCCATCTTCGCCCGTCTCGGCGGCGGCATCTTCACCAAGGGCGCCGACGTCGGCGCCGACCTCGTCGGCAAGGTCGAGGCCGGCATCCCGGAGGATGATCCGCGCAACCCGGCGACCATCGCCGACAACGTGGGTGACAATGTCGGCGACTGCGCCGGCATGGCCGCCGACCTGTTCGAGACCTATGCTGTGACGGTTGTGGCCACCATGGTCCTCGCCGCCATCTTCTTCGCCGGCACGCCGGCGCTGGAGTCCGCCCTGATCTATCCGCTCGCCATCTGCGCGGTCTGCATCGTCACCTCCATCGCCGGCACCTTCTTCGTGAAGCTCGGCGCCAACAACTCGATCATGGGCGCGCTGTACAAGGGCCTCATCGTCACCGGCGTCCTGTCGATCGGTGGCCTCGCCATCGCGACGCAGTTGGTCACCGGCTGGGGTGTCATCGGCACGGTGGGCGGCAAGGCCATCACCGGCTCGGCGCTGTTCGCCTGCGGCCTCATCGGTCTCGTCGTCACCGGCCTCATCGTCTGGATCACCGAATACTACACCGCCACGGGCAAGCGCCCGGTGGTGTCGATCGCCCAGGCTTCGGTCACCGGCCACGGCACCAACGTCATCCAGGGCCTCGCGGTCTCGCTGGAATCGACGGCGCTTCCGGCTCTCGTCATCGTCGGCGGCATCATCTCCACCTTCCAGCTCGCCGGCCTGTTCGGCACCGCGATCGCGGTCACCACCATGCTGGGCCTCGCCGGCATGATCGTCGCGCTCGACGCCTTCGGCCCCGTCACCGACAATGCCGGCGGCATCGCCGAGATGGCGGGCCTGCCGAAGGAAGTCCGTCACTCGACGGACGCCCTCGACGCCGTCGGCAACACCACCAAGGCGGTCACCAAGGGCTACGCCATCGGTTCGGCCGGTCTCGGCGCCCTCGTGCTCTTCGCGGCCTACAGCTACGACCTCAACTACTTCATCACCGAGGCCAACAAGGCGGGCTCGACCGTCTATGGCTACTTCAAGGGCATGACGCCGGTCACCTTCGACCTGTCGGACCCCTATGTCGTCGCCGGTCTGATCTTCGGCGGCCTCATTCCCTACCTGTTCGGCGGCATCGCCATGACCGCCGTCGGCCGCGCCGCCGGCTCGGTCGTGGAAGAGGTCCGCCGCCAGTTCAAGGAGAAGCCCGGCATCATGGCCGGCACCGACAAGCCGGATTATGCCCGCGCCGTCGACATGCTGACCAAGGCGGCGATCAAGGAGATGATCATCCCCTCGCTGCTGCCGGTGCTCGCACCGCTGGTCGCCTACTTCTCCGTGCTGGCCATCTCGGGCTCGAAGTCGTCTGCCTTCGCGGCGCTCGGCGCCTCGCTGCTCGGCGTCATCGTCAACGGCCTCTTCGTCGCCATCTCGATGACTTCGGGCGGCGGCGCCTGGGACAACGCCAAGAAGAGCTTCGAGGACGGCTTCGTCGACAAGGACGGCGTCACCCACCTGAAGGGCTCGGAGGCCCACAAGGCCTCGGTCACCGGCGATACCGTCGGCGACCCCTACAAGGACACGGCGGGACCCGCCGTGAACCCGGCCATCAAGATCTGCAACATCGTGGCGCTGCTGCTGCTGGCGATCCTCGCCCACTGAGACCCAACTCACCGGAAACGAGAAGCCCCGCGGGATCGCTCCCGCGGGGTTTTTCTTTTTCAGCCATGCGCGGCTGGATGAATGAAGCGGGGAGCGGCGCTGGACGACCGACGATCAAGAGGCACCGGTCCCTGGCCCCGAACGAAAAAGCCCCGCCGGAGCGGGGCTGTCGTCACGGCCGCAACGGCTGCCGGATCAGGTACGCGGACCCTGGATGATCTGGCGCAGAAGGTTCGATTCCTCGCCACCCGTGACGGTCGAGCGCGAGATGAAGTCGAACACCTTGCCGTCCTGCAGGCCGTAGTTGGCGACCCGCTCGACCTTGCGCTGGGCGTTGAAATAGATCGCCATGACGTTGCGCTCCACCGTCCGCGGCTGCTGGAAGGTGAAGGTGCGGGTCTGCTTCTCGGAGATGTAGTAGAAGACGTCGCCGTTGATGGTCGAGATCGTCGTCGGCGTGCCGAGGGCGATCATCACCTGGTCCTGGCTGTTGCCTTCCTTGACCTGGGCCAGCGCCTCATCCGAGATGACGTAACCCCGGTTGAAGGTGTCGCCCAGCCGGAACTGCGTCGGGGTCGGCAGGCTCGGCGTCAGCGACGACACGGAGGGACCCTGCGAACAGGCCGCCAGGAGAGTCGCAAATCCAGCGACCAGCACGGCCTTGGCGGGAGGTGACATGACGCGGATCATTCGTGGCCGACCTTCTCAATCCCGATGCCGCCGGAGAGGGCGGGCGCCGATCGCTTGAACGCGGCGGCGCGATGACTTAACTCCCGTCCGCAACCATTTCAACCCGAAGGCGGGGAGCCCGATGATTCTGGGCCTGTTTCGGCGGAAGAAGAACGACGAGACCATTGGCACGCTTTACGGCGCCATCGTGGCGCAGGCGCGCAATCCGCTCTTCTACAGCGATCACGGCGTGCCGGATACGATGCAGGGCCGCTTCGAGATGGTGGTGCTACACGCCTTCCTGGTGCTCTACCGACTGAAGGAGGAGAGCGAGGAACGCCGGGAACTCGGGCAGGCGCTCTTCGACCTCCTGTTTCTCGATTTCGACCGCGGCCTGCGCGAGCTCGGGGTCGCGGACACCAAGGTGCCGAGGAAGATCCGTCAGATGGGCGAAGCGTTCTACGGACGGGTGCAGGCCTATGACGAGGGGCTGGCGTCGGGTGAGGGGGGCGCATTGCGGGATGCGCTGGCCCGCAACGTCCTCGCCGATCCGGGCCGGGATGCATCGGCGCTCGCAGCCTATGTTCGTCAGGCGGCCGCGGCCTTTGCCGCGAGCCCCTACGAATCGTTCCTTGCCGGCAACCTCCCATTCCCGACCGTCCCGAAGGGAGAAGGATCATGAGCCGAAGCGATGCACAGGGTGGATTGGGCTCGCCGGCCGGGCTGCCGCGCTGGCCGGTGCGCCTGGCCGACGTACCGCCGTCGGGCCTGCACATCCGCCGCCACGACCTTTCGGCCGCTGATCTGGCGGCCTTCGCCCTGTTCATCGGCGTGGAGGCCATCGCGGCCATGGATGTCGACCTTCACGTGAAACCCTATCGCGGCGATGGTCTGGCGGTGAGCGGACGCGTGCGCGCCGAGGTCGGGCAGACCTGCGTCGTCACGCTCGAGCCGATGACCAGCAGCATCGATGAAGAGGTCGAGGCGACGTTCCGACCCGAGGAGAAGCTCAAACCGCATCTCGTGCACGACGAGGAGGATGGCCTGTCGATCGACGCCTCGGTCGCCGCCGATGACCCGCTGGTGGGCGGGGTGATCGATGCCGCCGCGATCGCGGCCGAATTCCTCGCACTCGGCGTCGATCCCTATCCACGCAAGCCCGACAGCAGCTTCGATGCGCCCTCCGCCGGGGCGGAGGCCTCGCCGTTCGCAGGGCTTTCCAAGTTGGCAGGGCTTTCCAAACTGAAGCGCGACACCTAAACAGTCGCCGCAATCGTTCCAGCGGGCCTGCCTCTTGTGCAGGCGGTGCCAGACGCTATTGTCCCCGCTCCCCGCGCTGTCCGTCGATGAGCCACCCATGGTTCGAGGCGCACGGCGCCCCTCTTACGGATTGGTGCATGTCCGAGAAGGTCAGGCTGGCGCTCGATGTGATGGGGGGCGACTTCGGTCCCTCCGTCGTCGTTCCGGGTGCAGAGATCGCCCTCTCGCGGCACGGCGACATCGAGTTCGTGCTGGTGGGCGACGAACGCCAGATCACGCCGCTGCTGGCCGCCAATCCGCGGGTCAGGGCGCATTCGCAGGTCGTTCACGCCGATGTCGCGATCCGCATGGACGACAAGCCGTCGAAGGCGCTGCGCTATGGCCGCCGCGTCTCGTCGATGTGGAAGGCCATGGACGAGGTGAAGTTCGGCCGTGCCGCGGCTGCCGTCTCGGCTGGCAATACCGGCGCGCTGATGGCCATGGCGGCCTTCAACCTGAAGACCATGGACGGGGTCGGGCGACCGGCGCTTGCGGCCCTGTGGCCGACATTGCGCGGCGAATCCATCGTCCTCGACATGGGCGCCTCGATCGGCGCCGATGCCAATGCACTGGTCGACATGGCCCTGATGGGCGCGGCGATGGCGCGCGTCGTCTTCGATCTCGAGCGGCCGACCGTCGGCCTGTTGAACATCGGGGTCGAGGAGGTGAAGGGTCTCGAGTTCATTCGCGAGGCTGGGCAGATCCTGCGTGAGGCCGACCTCGCCGGCCTCGATTACCGCGGCTTCGTCGAGGGCGACGACATCGGCAAGGGCGTGACGGACGTCATCGTCACCGAGGGCTTCACCGGGAATATCGCGCTGAAGACCGGCGAGGGAACCGCCAAGCAGATCGGCGAGTATCTCCGTTCGGCCATGTCCCGGACGTGGCGCGCCAGGCTCGGCTATCTCCTGGCCCGCAACGCCTTCTCCACGCTCCGTGAGAAGATGGATCCGCGCAAGAGCAACGGAGCCGTCTTCCTCGGCCTCAACGGAGTCGTTATCAAGAGCCATGGCGGCACCGATCCCCTCGGCTTCGCCAGCGCCGTCGACCTTGCCTATGACATGGCGCGATACGACCTCCAGTCGAAGATCCGCTCCATGCTCGACGCCTACCACGCAGCGCGGCCGCTCCCCCCGGTCGCTCCCCTTGAGGCCGCATCGTGACACTTCGTTCCGTGGTGCGCGGGGTGGGCAGCTATCTGCCCGCACGCGTCATGACCAATGCCGAGCTTTCGACCCTCGTCGATACCTCCGACGAGTGGATCGTGCAGCGTTCCGGAATTCGCCAGCGGCACATCGCCGCCGAGGGTGAAACCACGTCCGACCTTGGTCTGAACGCGGCGCAGGCCGCGCTCGCATCCGCCGGTCTCGACGCTCAGGACATCGACCTCATCATCCTGGCGACATCGACGCCCGACCGCACCTTTCCAGCAAGCGCCACAGCGATCCAGGACCGACTCGGCATCCACCATGGCTGCGCCTTCGATCTGCAGGCGGTCTGCTCGGGCTTCATCTTCGCCTTGTCGACGGCCGACAAGTTCCTCATGTCCGGCAGCCACAAGCGGGCGCTCGTCATCGGCGCGGAGACGTTCTCGCGGATTCTCGACTGGACCGACCGCACCACCTGCGTGCTCTTCGGCGATGGCGCCGGCGCCATCGTTCTGGAGGCGCAGGAGCAGCCGGACGGGCTGGCCGGGAGAGGCTTGCTGACGGCGCATCTGCGCTCCGATGGCCGCCACACCAACAAGCTCTACGTCGATGGCGGCCCCTCGCTGACCCAGACCACGGGTCATCTGCGCATGGAGGGCCGCGAGGTCTTCAAGCATGCGGTCGGCATGATCACCGACGTCATGAACGACGCCTATGCCGCCACCGGCACCACGTCTGAGGATCTCGACTGGTTCGTGCCGCACCAGGCGAACAAGCGGATCATCGACGCTTCCGCCGAGAAGCTGAAGATCACCCCCGGCAAGGTCGTCATCACCGTCGACAGGCATGGCAACACCTCTGCCGCCTCGATTCCGCTCGCCCTCGACGTCGCGGTTCGGGACGGCCGGATCCAGCGGGGCCATCTGGTGATGCTGGAGGCGATGGGCGGCGGATTCACCTGGGGGTCCGCGCTGATCCGCTGGTGATCGGCGAAGTTCGGCCTCGAATGGGTTGACCGATGCTTGGCAAGCCCATAGTGATAGCAAAATCAGAGTGATAAGAGCGGTTGTCGGGGGATGCGGACCGGAGAATGCCGCCGTGTCCAGGGGATGTGTTGGGGGTCGACATGGCGGGCAAAACCGTCACGCGCGCTGATCTTTGCGAAGCCGTCTACCAGAAGGTGGGGCTGTCGCGGACCGAGTCCGCCCAGCTCGTCGAACTGGTGCTGAAGGAAATGACGGATTGCCTCGCCGACGGCGAGACGGTGAAGCTGTCCTCCTTCGGCTCGTTCATCGTCCGCTCGAAGGGCGAGCGCATCGGGCGCAACCCGAAGACGGGACAGGAAGTGCCCATCGCCCCGCGCCGGGTGATGGTGTTCAAGCCGTCCAATATCCTGAAGGCCAAGATCAACGGCCAGAGCCACGAAGGCCTGAAGGACTGAAGCGGGCGAGGGCTTCAATCCGCTGACGTTGGGTCAAACGCCATTGCAGGTCTGCCACGAATCCGCCACCGTCTCGCGGCCCGATGGCGCGACCTGCGGGCTCCCTCACACGAACCGGATTGATGGTGGACAAGGCCCCCGACGCATATCGCACGATCAGCGAGGTTGCCGACGACCTCGATCTGCCGCAGCACGTTCTCCGCTTCTGGGAGACGCGCTTCGGGCAGATCAGGCCGCTGAAGCGTGGCGGCGGGCGTCGCTACTACCGCCCGGAAGACATCGATCTCCTGAAGGGGATCCGCCATCTTCTCTATGGCGAGGGCTACACGATCCGCGGCGTGCAGCGGATCATCAAGGAAAGCGGCGTCAAGGCCATCCAGGCCCTCGGACGCGGCGATGGGGCTGCAGGCCTCCAGAAGCCCAGGGGTCCCGAGATCATCGACCCGCTGGACCGTGCGCCTCCGCTGGCGCACGAGGGCGGCGCCGTCGTGTCGCTGGCGGCGCCCCAGGCCGGTCATCCGGCGTTTCCGGCCTCTCAGGCCGTCCGACAGCATGAGCCGGCCGTCGGCCCGCATCAGCATGTCACCGAGGTGGACGAGGCCGACGACGAGGACGAACCTCTCGATCTCCCGGCGGTGAGGCATCTGGCCGGCGCATCATCCGGGCCGGTGATTCCGGCGGCCGGGCCCGCTGCCCGCGCCGAGGTCTCGTTCCATTCCCAACCGAAGGGCGCGCCGTTTCCCGTTCCCGCCGCTGCTGTGCGGCCCGTCCAGCCGGTGATCGAGGCGCATGACGCCATGCCGTCGGCGCGCGGGCGCGGCGTCGCACCGGTGGCAGCCGACCCGGCGGCTCCCGTCGTCAGGGGGCTCGCCATCGACGACGTCCGTCGGCTCCAGGCGGCCCTCTACGAACTCCTTGAGTGCCGCAAGCGTCTCGACGAAGCCTTCGACGGGCGCTGACGCCCTACCGGCGCCACGACGGCTGGGGTGGCGGTGGAGGCGCATGGGCGGCCTCCTCGATGCGCCGGCGCATGTGATCGGCCACGTCCCGGACCGGCGACAGGCTGCGATCGAGTTCCCCGGCCTGCTGGTTGGCGAATTCGAGTTCCGAAATGATCTTGTCGACCCGGGCCAAGGCCTCGGGATCCGGCCGTGTCACGAATTCCCCACCGAACAGGATCAGCAGGGGTCCCACCGGAATGAGCAGGCTGAGAGCGATTGTCACCTGCCACAGCAGGTTGCGGTCCTCGAAGCTCGTGGCGTTGAAGGCGCCGACATAGGCGGCGCCGATGGCGGGCGGCAGCAGCAGGACAATGCCGATGCCGATCCATCCGCCGATCCGGGGTCTGAAGCGCGTCGTGAGTTGCATGGCGATATCCGTCCCGCAGCATTCGACGCCAGTGTGCTGCGACAAGGCACCGGGCGGCAAGACCACCTGACGATGCGGCAGGTCGAGTCCGGGTGGCAGGGACGCACCCCGTCAGAAGATGCTGTAGCCGCCGTCGATCACGAGTGTCTGGCCGGTCTGGTAGCTGGACGCGCCGCTCATCAGATAGACCGCGATGCCGCCGAAATCCGCCGGTGCACCGAATCGCCGCGCCGGGATGCGTGGCGCGACGGCCTTGACGAATTTCTCGTCGCCAAGCGCCTTCGCCGTCATGTCGGTCGCGATCCAGCCGGGGAGAACGGTGTTCGCTGTGATCCCGTGGCGGGCGAGTTCCACCGCGATGGCGCGGACAAAGGAGTTCACAGCACCCTTGGAGGCCCCGTAGTGCTCGTTGTAGGCGGCGCCCTCGATCGAGGCGACGCTCGATGTCGCCACCAGCCGGCCGAAGGGATCTCCTGCTTTCGCCCGTTCGACCATGTGCCTTGCGGCAACCTGGAAGCAGTGCGCGACACCCTCGACGTTGGCGGTCATGACGCGCCGCCAGTCATCCATGTCGCGGTCGACGAAGGGACCCTTGTTCTGTCCCGTGATGCCGGCATTGGCGAAGACGCCATCGACCCGCCCGTGGTCCTTGAGTGTCGCGGCGAAGGCCGCCTCGACGGACGATCGGTCCGCCACGTCGCAGACCTGAGCGGACGCCGTGGCGCCGAGGGCCCGCAGACGCGCCACGGCCCCTTCGTTCTTCGCGACGTTGCGACCCCAGACCGAGACAGTGCAGCCGGCGCCGGCAAGCGCCTCCGCCATGCCGAGCCCGATGCCGCCATTGCCGCCGGTGACGATGGCCACGCGGCCGGAGAGATCGAAAAGGTCGGGCATGGAGGGTCCTCGCTGTCGCTTCTCGCGGAGGTCCATCCGACCCGCCGGCGGGCGGTGTCGTCAATTCCGTCGTGCGAGAGAGGCGCGCACGATGGGCCACCCGGAGGTCAAACCCTGTTCGGTACGGTCTCGTCGCGACGGCGGAGGATCCACAGCACCGCAGTCGCCATCGCCACCATCCAGACCTTGCCGAGAACCATGCCGGGCAGCAGCGAGACCGAACCAAAGGCGAGCCAGAGGAATAGCGTACTGTCGATGATGGTCCCGACCAGGCTCGAGGCGAGGACGGCGGAGATCAGGCGCCGGCGCGCCAGCGGCGTATAGACGGCGGTGTCTGCGAGTTCGGAGAACAGGAAGGCGGCCGCCGAGGCCAGGGCGAGGGCAGGGGGCGCGACGAACCACGACAGGCCCGCTCCCACGGCGATACCTGCCAGGGCCCAGGCGAGGCCGAGCTGGCGCTGGACGACATCACGCAGCACCAGTGCAAGACCGATCATGAGAACCCCGCTCGGCGCCATCAGTCCGAAGCCCACGGGGATGAGGCACGGGCCTCCCGGTACGCAGGTCGTGCCGAGATTGCCGATGAGCCAGTTGGCCGTCGGAATGGTGGCGACGAAGGCGAGAAGAGACATGAAGCGCAGCATGGACTTGTCGTTCGCAAAGGCAGGGAGGCGGCTGTCTAGACGCTGGGACGCGTCGGGTCACGCCCTTTTCGGCATGGGGCGTGACCGGTCGGCGGGAATGTCCTAGAGGGAGGCCATGACTCCCTCGACCGAACCCTCCGTGTCGACCGACCGGCCGCCGGCGTTGCGCGGCTGGCTCGATGCCTTCGGCCGCATCGTCTCCGCAGCCATCGCGAGGCTCGGCCGGCCGGTCCGCCCCAATGCCGCTCCCGGCCTCAGGCTGTTCGACAACTGGGCCGAGAGGTTCAGCGCGGCGTTGATCGGTTTGGCGCTTGTTCTGGCGGGCATGGCCTACGTCGACCCGGTCCTCCAGGGGCTTCGCGGCTCCCTGTCGGGATCCACCGCAGTCTTCTGGGAAATGGTGACCGATGTCGGCAGGTCCGGCTGGGTGCTCATCCCGAGCGGCGTGATGATCCTGGTGATTCTCGCTGTCGCGCCGCCGGTGCGCAGCTTCGCCGACCGGCTGATGCTGTCGCTCGTCGCGCGTCTCGCCTTCGTCTTCATTGCCGTCGGCGGCTCGGGTCTCATCGTCACGACGGTGAAGCGCATCATCGCTCGCGGCCGCCCGCGCTATTTCGAAGAGTTCGGTTCGCTGCACTTCCAGTTTCCGAGCTGGCAGGCGTCCTATGCGAGCTTCCCGTCGGGCCATTCCCAGACGGCCTTCGCCATCGCGCTCGCCTTCGCGGCGCTGTTTCCGCGCTGGCGAAAGCCGTTGATCGCCGCGGCCCTCGTCGTGGCCACCAGCCGCGTCGCGGTGGACGCGCACTATTTCACCGACATCGTCGCCGGCTCGCTCTGGGGGGCCTGGTTCACCATCATGACGCGCGACTGGTTCGCGCGCCGCGGTCTCGTCTTCGCCCCCGGCCCCGATCGGCGGCCGTTTCCCATGCCCTGGCGACGGGTCCGGCAGGCGCTCGGACAGATTGCCCGGCGCCTGCGGCCCTGATCATCCGCCCGCCGCCTTCATCCGGTCGAAGCCCGCCGCAAGATCCGCCTGCAGATCGGCGACGTCCTCGAGGCCGATCTGGAAGCGCAACGCCGTGCCGCCCGGGTTCCAGGTCGTGACCGTGCGGTAGGGGGCGCAGTCGAACGGTACGACGAGGCTCTCGTAGCCGCCCCACGAATAGCCCATGCCGAAGAGCTCCAGGCCGTCCAGGAAAGCCGCCAGCGCCTTTTCGGAGACGGGGTGCAGGATGACCGAGAAAAGGCCGGACGCGCCTTTGAAGTCGCGCTTCCAGATTGCGTGGCCCGGATGGGAGGGGAAGGCGGGATGCAGGACAGTCTTCACCTCGGGACGCCCGGAGAGCCATTCGGCCATGGCCATCGCCTGGCGGCCGGCCTCGTCGAGGCGCAGCTTCATGGTTCGGAGACCGCGGAGCGCCAGGAAGCAGTCCTCCGGGCCGGCGCCGATGGCCGTGAGGTCGAAGGTCTCCTTCAGGGCGGGCCAGGCCCTCTCGTTCGCCGTGACCAGACCCATCAGCAGGTCGGAATGGCCGCCGAGATACTTCGTGCCCGCCTCGATGGCGATGTCGGCACCGCGCTCGTGCGGCGGGAAGTAGAGGGGCGTCGCCCAGGTGTTGTCCATGACAATGAGCGCGCCCTTCGCATGGGCGGCCTCGGCGATCGCCGGAATGTCCTGCATCTCGAAGGATTGCGATCCCGGCGCCTCGGTGAAAACGACCGTGGTATTTGGTCGCATCAGGGCGGCGATTCCCGCGCCGATGAGCGGGTCGTAATAGGTCGTCTCGACGCCGAAGCGCTTCAGCACGCTGTCGGCATATTGGCGCGTTGGCCGGTAGACGGAATCGGTCACCAGCATGTGATCGCCGGCCTTGAGGCACGACTGCAGCGCGATGGCGATGGCGGCGAGGCCCGAGGGCACAAGCACGGTGCCCGCCGCTCCGGAAATGTCGGTCCAGGCCTCTTCGAGCGCCCGCGTCGTGGGGGTTCCCTTGGTGCCATAAACGAATTTCTGCCGGCGGGTCTTCAGTTCCTCGTAGGTCGGGTAGAGGACAGTCGATCCCCGGTAGATCGGTGTGTTGACGAAGCCGAATTGATCCGCCGGATGGCGGCCGCCGAGGACGAGGCGCGTGCGCTCGGAAAGGCGCTTGGGATCGGAAGGGCCAGCCATGCCTGCCTCGAAGTGTTGGGAGTGCGGTCGAAAAGGAGTGCGCCGAACGCGATGCGCGCCGCATTTCCGCGGCCCGACAGGTCAACGTCAAGCCCTTGACCCCCGTTCGAAGATGGCCTGTGATGCGTATATGCGGGGTCTCCGGGATGTCAGACCGGGACGAACAAGCCTTCCAGGCGCCCGCTGGGAAAAACAAGCCACAATCAGAGTGGGAAAGGCTGCCACCATGAAACGTATCGTATCGACCCTCGCGCTCGGAGCCGCTCTCGGCCTCGGCGCGACGGCGGCGCTGGCTCAGGCGCCGAACACCCTGCGCAACATCCAGAACAAGGGCTTCGTCCAGTGTGGCGTGACCCAGGGCCTGGCGGGCTTCTCGACGCCGGACAGCGCCGGCAACTGGACGGGTCTCGACGTTGACCTGTGCCGGGCGCTCGCCGCCGCCATCTTCAACGATCCGACCAAGGTGCGCTTCTCGCCGCTGTCGGCCAAGGACCGCTTCACGGCCCTGCAGTCGGGCGAGATCGACGTCCTGTCGCGCAACACGACCTGGACGCTCCAGCGTGACACCTCGCTCGGCCTGAACTTTGCCGGAGTCAACTACTATGACGGCCAGGGCTTCATGGTCCGCAAGTCGCTCAACGTGAAAAGCGCGCGCGAACTCTCGGGAGCGTCGGTCTGCGTCCAGACCGGCACGACGACCGAGCTCAACGTCGCGGACTTCTTCCGCGCCAACAATCTGAAGTACGAGCCGGTGGTGTTCTCCACGGCCGACGAAACCGTGAAGGCTTATGATGCCGGCCGCTGCGATGTGTTCACCACCGACGCATCCGGCCTCTATGCCGAGCGCGTGAAGCTGGCGAAGCCCGACGACCACATGGTGCTGCCGGAGATCATCTCGAAAGAGCCGCTCGGCCCCGTGGTCCGCCACGGTGACGACCAGTGGTTCGATATCGTCAAGTGGACCCACTTCGCCATGATCACGGCCGAGGAACTCAACATCTCCAAGGCCAATCTCGACCAGATGCTGCAGTCGACCAACCCGGAGATTCGCCGCGTGCTCGGCGTAGAGGGCAATGCCGGCGAGGCCCTGGGCCTCACCAAGGACTGGGTCGTCCGCATCGTCCGCCATGTCGGCAACTACGCCGAGACGTTCGACCGCAACGTCGGTCCTTCCACCCGCCTTGGCATCGCTCGCGGTCTCAATGCGCTGTGGACCAAGGGCGGCCTGCAATACGCTCCGCCCATTCGCTGAGCGCGCCCAAAAAACCGGCGCAACCGACTAGACATGATCATCGTCCCGGGTCCACGATCCGGGACGACCATCCGGTGAAGACAACGGCTCTCCATTGAGGGGGCACTCACCGGGCCAGAGCAGGGGATGGCGATAATGACGGACGGCGCGTTGCCGGCTCGCGGGACGAGTGCGCCCAAAGTGGCGTTCTTCAATGATCCCAAGACGAGAAGCCTGATCTTCCAGGGACTGGCTCTGGCGCTTCTTGTCTTCGTGATCTTCACGGCGGTCTCGAACGCCGTCACCAACCTGCGCAACCAGAATATCGCCGGAGGCTTCGGCTTCCTGCAACAGACCGCCGGGTTCGGCATCTCCCAGACGCTGATCCCCTGGGGCGAGGCCATGTCCTATGGCCGGGCCTTCGTCGTCGGCCTCTTGAACACGCTGCTCGTGGCGGTCGTCGGCATCTTCCTGGCGACGATCCTCGGCTTCATCGTCGGCGTCGCGCGCCTGTCGCCCAACTGGGTGATTGCCAAGATCGCCTACTGGTATGTCGAGATCATCCGCAACCTGCCGCTGCTGTTCCAGATCCTGTTCTGGTACCTCGCGGTGCTGGCCGCCATGCCGACTCCGCGCAATTCCCACTCGCTCTTCGGCATTTTCTTCGCCAACCAGCGCGGCATCACGGCCCCCAAGCCCATCTTCGAGCCGGGTTCCGGCTATATCGGAATCGCCCTCATTCTCGGGGTGATCGCGGCCTTCGCCGTGCGGTCCTGGGCGCGCAAGAGACAGGCTGAAACGGGCCAGCAGTTTCCGGTCGTCGCCAGCATGATCGGCCTCATCGTCGGCCTGCCGCTGGTGGCCTATGTCATCACGGGAATGCCGGTCTCCTTCGACTATGCCCAGCAGGGCCGCTTCAATCTCTCCGGCGGCATGACGCTGATTCCTGAATTCGTCGCCCTGACGGTTGCGCTGGTCGCCTACACCGCCGCTTTCATCGGCGAGATCGTCCGCGCCGGCATCCAGGCCGTCAGCCACGGCCAGACGGAGGCCGGCCGCTCGCTCGGGCTCCCCGAGGGGCGCATCCTCAACCTCATCGTCATTCCACAGGCGCTGCGGGTGATCATTCCGCCGCTGACGAGCCAGTATCTCAACCTGGCGAAGAACTCCTCGCTCGCCGTCGGCATCGGCTATCCCGACATGGTGTCGGTCGGCGGCACGATCCTCAACCAGACGGGCCAGGCCATCGAGATCATCGCCATGTGGATGGGGTGCTACCTGACGATCTCCATCGTCACGTCGATCTTCATGAACTGGTACAACCAGCGCATCGCGCTGGTGGAACGGTGAGGGCTGAGGTTATGACCACGTCCTTCACGCGAACCGAACTGCTCCAGCCCGCGCCGCCGCCGGCCAGTCTGGTGGGCCCGATCGGCTGGATGCGCGCCAACCTGTTCTCCAGCCCGCTGCAGGCCATTCTGACCCTTGTCGGCGCCTATATCGCCTATACGCTGGTCTGGACCTTCGTCGATTTCACCATCATCCGTGCCGTTTGGACCGGCGAGGATCGCGATGCCTGCCTCGACGACAAGGTGGGCCGCTCGGTGGGGGCCTGCTGGCCCTTCGTCTGGGCGAAGTTCGGCCAGTTCATGTACGGCTTCTATCCGGTCGAGGAACGCTGGCGCGTGAACCTGACCTATCTCTCCGCCATCATCCTGCTGGTCCCGCTGCTCATCCCCTCGCTCCCCCACAAGGCGTTGAACGCGATCCTGTTCTTCGGCGCCTTCCCCATCCTCGCCTTCAATCTTCTCTACGGCGGGTCGATCATCAATCCGTGGCTGTCGTTCATCGGCTGGCTGGCCATTCTGGCCGCCATCGGCCTGCTCGTCGCCTACGTCATGAGCCGCGTCGAGGGGCCGCCGAACCAGTTTTACCTGCAATACGGGCTGGTGGCGCTGGCAACCGGGATCGCCCTGCTTCTCATCGTCCGCACGGACATCTTCGCCAACCCCGCCCTGCCAATCGTCGAGACGCGCCAGTGGGGCGGCCTGCTCGTCACGCTGGTCGTCGCCACCACGGGGATCGTCGCAGCCCTGCCAATCGGCGTCGCGCTGGCGCTCGGCCGGCGTTCGAAGATGCCGATCATCCGCTTTCTGTCGGTGGCGCTGATCGAGATGGTGCGCGGCGTGCCGCTGATCACCGTCCTGTTCTTCGCGACCTACATGCTGCCGCTGTTCCTCGAGCGCTCGCCGGACGCCATGGTTCGCGTGCTGGTCGGCGTGTCGATCTTCTCCGGCGCCTACATGGCGGAGACGATCCGCGGCGGCCTCCAGGCCATCCCGAAGGGGCAGTTCGAGGGCGCCATGGCGCTCGGCCTGAACTATCCGCGCATGATGAGCCTGATCGTCATGCCGCAGGCGCTGAAGCTCGTCATCCCTGGCATCGTCAATTCCTTCATCGGCCTGTTCAAGGACACGACGCTCGTCTCGATCGTGGCGATCTTCGATCTTCTCGGCGGCATCAGGGCCGGGTTCACCGATCCGCAGTGGGCGACCCCGGTGACGCTCTACACGGGCTTCGCCTTCGCCGGGATCATCTATTTCGCCTTCTGCTACTTCATGTCCCGCTACTCGATCTTCGTCGAGAACCGTCTCAACACCGGACGCCGCCGCTAAGAGCGGCACCCGCCAGACTTCCAGGAGTTCCGAATGGCCAATTCTTCCATCGCCAAGATGCCGACGACGAAGAACGAACTCGCCGTCTCCATCACCGGGATGCACAAGTGGTACGGCGAGTTCCATGTGCTCAAGGACATCAACCTGACGGTCCATCGCGGCGAGCGCATCGTCATTTGCGGCCCGTCCGGGTCGGGCAAGTCGACCATGATCCGCTGCATCAACCGGCTCGAGGAGCACCAGCAGGGCACGATCATCGTCGACGGGATCGAACTCACCAACGACCTGAAGAAGATCGACGAGATCCGCCGCGAGGTCGGCATGGTGTTCCAGCATTTCAACCTGTTCCCGCACCTGACCATCCTCGAGAACTGCACGCTGGCGCCGATCTGGGTGAAGAAGATGCCCAAGAAGGAGGCCGAGGAAGTCGCGATGCACTACCTCACGCGCGTGCGCATTCCGGAGCAGGCGCTGAAATATCCCGGCCAACTCTCCGGCGGCCAGCAGCAGCGCGTGGCCATCGCGCGGGCGCTGTGCATGAGCCCCAAGATCATGCTGTTCGACGAGCCGACCTCGGCCCTCGATCCAGAAATGGTCAAGGAGGTGCTCGATACCATGGTGGGTCTGGCGGAGGAGGGCATGACCATGATGTGCGTCACCCACGAGATGGGCTTCGCCCGGCAGGTCGCCAACCGCGTCATCTTCATGGACTACGGGCAGATCATCGAGATGAACGAGCCGAACCAGTTCTTCTCCAACCCGCAGCACGAGCGCACCAGGCTGTTCCTGTCACAGATCCTGCACTGATCGGGGACGAGTGGGAGGGTCGCTCGTGGCCACCCTCGCGAGCCAACTGCTGCCTTTGCTGGCGGCTTCCAGCCTTGGCCTTCTCGCTGGTGCGTTGCTGGCCGAAGACCGGCTGCTGGTGCCCTACTGGCGCACGCTTTCGGCGGAGACATTCTATGCGCTGCACCCGACCTATGGACCGCTCCTCTATCGCTTCTTCGCACCGCTGACCATGGCAGCGCCGCCAGCCGCCGTGCTGGCGGCTGTGCAGGTCGCTCTGCAGTCTGGAAGCCTTGCGCTGCGTAGCCTTACCGCGATCGCAGCTGCTGTTCTGGCCTGCAGCCTGGTTGCCATTTACCTTCTGTATTTCAAGTCGGCCAACGAAGCCTTCGTGCGGCGCGCCGTGGCTGACGCAGACCTGCCGTCGGCCCTGGCGCGTTGGGCGACCTGGCACCGGGCACGCGTTGTTGCTTGTGTGTCTTCCTTCGTCCTATCGCTCGTGACCCTTGTCGCCTGACAGGAAGTCCGCGAAGTGCCGCCGGAACGCTTGGCTCACGTCTCTTGTCCGGTCGCCACCGGGCAGTCCTCGCGGGCGCCCCACTCGGCCCAGGAGCCGTCGTAGAGGCCGGCCGGCTGCTTGCCGAGCGCGTCGATGGCGAGCCAGAGAATGGCGGCCGAGACGCCCGAGCCGCAACTCGTGATGATCGGGCGATCGAGGTCGACGCCATTCTGCTCGAAGACCTGCCGGATGCGCTCCTGCGAGACGAGGCGGCCGTTCTCTATCAGCCCGTTGAACGGCACGTTCAGACTACCCGGCATGTGGCCGGATTTCAGGCCGGCGCGCGGCTCGGGCGTCTCGCCGCGGAACCGGTCGGCCGGGCGGGCGTCGACGACCTGCGCCTTGCCACCCGCAAGGGCCTTCTTGACGTCGCCGAGATCGGCGACGGCGCCATGATTCTGGCGGGCTGTGAGGTGGCGCGCCTCGCGGGCGCGGGCCGGGCCGGTCTCCAGCGGGCGGCCTTCGGCCACCCACTTCGGCAGGCCGCCGTCCAGGATGAAGACCCGTTCGACGCCGAAATTGCGGAACATCCACCAGACGCGCGGGGCGGCAAACAGACCGGCGCCGTCATAGATCAGCACCGACTTGCCGTCGCCGATACCGAGCTTGCGGCAGGCGGCCGAGAAGACAACCGCGGACGGCATCATGTGCGGCAGGTCGGAGGAGGTGTCCTTCACCGTGTCGATGTCGAAGCGCTGGGCGCCGGGAATGTGCCCGGCGAGGAACTCGGCTTCCGCATCGCGCCCCATCGTCGACAGATAGTAGGACGCGTCGAGGATGATGAGGTCGGGAAAGTCGAGATGGTCGGTGAGCCACTCGGTCGAGCGCAGCCAGGGTGAGGGCAGGGTGGTCACTTGGGTTCTCCTCAGGCGAACACGACGCGGACGCGTCGGTTCTGCTTGCCTTTTTTCTCGATAGCGGAAATCGCCAGGCTTCCGATCTCGCCGGTCCGGCGCACATGGGTGCCGCCGCAGGGCTGTAGGTCGAGGCCGGCGATGTCGACAAGTCGGACCTTGCCGGATCCCATCGGCGGCTTCACCGACATGGTCTTGACGAGGCCCGGATTGGCTTCCAGCTCCGCATCGGTGATCCAGCGTTCGGTCACGGCTGCATCCTTGCCGATGAGGTCGTTGAGGCGAGCAGTGATGTCGTCCTTGTCGAGGCCGGATTCGGGAATGTCGAAGTCGAGCCGGCTTTCCTTCGTGCCCACCGACCCACCTGTGACGGGGTAAGGCAGCACCACCGAAAGGAGGTGAAGCCCCGTGTGCATGCGCATGCGCGCGTAGCGGGACGGCCAGTCGATCCGTGCGATGACCTTCGCGCCGACCACGGGCGCCGCCGTTCCGGGCGTGAGGACGTGAATGATGTCAGCCTTGGTCTCGCCATAGACGGCTGTCGCGACGGGCAACTCGGCACCTTCGAGGATGAGCACACCTGCATCGCCGGCCTGGCCGCCGCCAGTAGGGTAGAAGACCGATCGATCGAGTTCGACGCTGACAGCACCATTTGTCTCGGTCACTGCGACGACAGTGGCCTTGCATTCCGTCAGATAGGCGTCGTCGCGAAACAGGAACTGGGTCGGCATCAGGTCACCGGCAGGAGATCCACGAGAGGAAGCGGCGGCTGTTCCAGCCAGGCCGGAACCGCGAGCCCTTTGCCTCGCAGGAAGGCGGGATCGTAGATCCTGGACGCATAACGGAAGCCGTAGTCGCACAGAATGGTCACGACGGTATGGCCGGGCCCCAGGTGGCGGGCAAGCCGCATCGCGCCGGCGACATTGATTCCGCTGGACGGCCCTACGCAGAGCCCCTCATGCTCGAGCAGGTCGAACATGACCGGGATCGCCTCCTCGTCCGGAATCTGGAAGGCGACATCGACCGGCGCGCCCTCGATATTCTTCGTCACCCGTCCCTGCCCGATGCCCTCGGTGATCGAGGATCCGCTGGCCTTGAGCACGCCGTTGGTGAACCACTCGTACATCGCCGCGCCCATGGGATCGGCGCAGCCGATGGTGATCCCCGGCGACCTGTCCTTCAAGGCCATGGCGATGCCGGCGAGCGTGCCGCCCGAGCCGATGGCGCAGACGAAGCCGTCGATCTTCCCGTCCGTATCGCGCCAGATTTCCGGGCCGGTGGTCTCGATATGGGCCTGGCGGTTGGCGACATTGTCGAACTGGTTCGCCCAGAAGGCGCCGCTGGGGTTCTCGCGCGCCAGACGTTCGGCCGTCCGTGCCGAGACCTTCACGAAGTTGTTGGGGTTGGCATAGGGCACGGCGGGCACCTCGATGAGGCGGGCGCCGAGCTGGCGCAGCGTGTCCTTCTTCTCCTGCGACTGGGTTTCCGGGATGACAATCACGCAGTCGAGGCCGAGGGCGCGGCCGACCATGGCGAGGCCGATGCCGGTGTTGCCGGCGGTGCCCTCGACAATGGTGCCGCCCGGGCGCACGAGGCCCTTCGCAATGGCGTCGCGCACCAGGTAGAGCGCCGCCCTGTCCTTGACGGACTGGCCGGGATTCATGAATTCGGCCTTGCCGAGAATGGTGCAGCCGGTCGCCTCGCTCGCCCTGTTGAGACGGATCAGCGGCGTGTTGCCGATGACATCGACGACGTTGGCGGCAAGCGACATTCAAGGGCTCCGGGCCGGGCCTGGACAGGCAGCGGGACGCTATCTGAGCGCCGCCGCTGGCTCAACCCCGCCGCCAGGCCGACAGAGGCTCAGTCGCGGCGATAGACCATCTGCCGCACATCGATGCCGCCGGTCCGGAAACCCGCCTCGCAATAGAAGAGATAGTAGAGCCACATGCGGCGGAAGCGGTCGTCGAAACCGAGTGGAACAATGGTGTTCCACGTCTCGTTGAAGCGGTCGGCCCAGGCGTGCAGGGTGCGGGCATAGTCCTGTCCGAATCCCATGTCGTTCTCTACGGCGAGGCCGCTGCCACGCGGCAGGTCGCGCATATGGGTCGGGGTCGGCAACATGCCGCCCGGGAAGATATAGGCGCGGATGAAGTCGATCTCGCGGACGTAGTCGCTGAAATAGGCCTCGTCGATCGTGATCGCCTGAATGCCGGCGCGGCCGCCGGACGCCAGGCAGGCGGCGACCTTGTCGAAATAGGTCTGCCAGTACTCCTTGCCCACCGCCTCGAACATCTCGATGGAGGCGACCGCGTCATAGACGCCGCGCTCGTCGCGGTAGTCCTGCAGTTTGATCGTCACCCGATCCGCAAGTCCGGCTTCCGCCATGCGACGGGTGGCATGGTCGAACTGTTCCTGCGAAAGCGTCAGACCCGTGATCCTCGCGCCGAACTCGCGGGCTGCGACTTCGGCGAAGCCGCCCCAGCCGCAGCCGATCTCGAGCACGTGGTCGCCTGGCTTGAGATGAAGCTCCCGGGCGAGCCTGCGGTACTTGGCCAGTTGGGCCTCGTGGAGCGTTTCGGCGCCCGTCTCGAACAGCGCCGAGGAGTAGGTCATGGAGGGGTCGAGCCAGGCGCGATAGAAGGCGTTGCCGAGGTCGTAATGGGCCGCGATATTGCGCCGCGCCTGGGTCTTCGTGTTGCGGTTGCGCCAGTGCCGGTAGCGGTGCAGGAGCCGCGCGAGGGGGTTGAACCGCGTCAGGTTGCGGACGGCGTGCATGTTCACGGCGAAGAAGTGCAGGAACCCGGACAGGTCCGGAGTGTCCCACTCGCGACGGATGAAGGCCTCGGCAAAACCGAGATCACCGTCGAGGATCAGACGGCGCGCAAAGGCAAGGTCGTGGACGATCATTTCGGCGCTGGGGCCGGGTTCCTTCCCCCGGAACAGAAGCCGGCGGCCGTCCGGCAGGCGCATGGTCAGGACGCCGTAGCGAATGCCGAGCGGATAGCCGAGGGCCAGCCTGAGGACGGAGGGCAGGCCCCGCGTCGCGCGTCGCAGTGTTTCTTTCGTGACTTCGATGGTGTCGGCGAAGGGACGGGTCTGCTGTTGGGTGATGGTCATGGGCGGAACGAAGCCTTCCGATAGGGCGGAATGAATCGGTCGCACCGGGAATCTTGCGATTCGCGGACCGTCCCAGATGCATCAGGAGAACTCGGACGGGTAACCGCAATCGACTTCGACGTCTGGTGCCCCCGAAAGATGCGGCAAAACGAATAATCGTTCAACGCTTTCGTGGTTCCATGCCGGGAGGATGTACCCGACCCTTCGTGCCTCGTCTGACTATGCATGGGTCGGCTCGCGCGTCGCCGCCAGAGCGGCAAGCGCCGCGCTCCTTGCGGCGTCGTGGTCGACGATGGGGTGCGGATAGGTCTCGCCCAGCCGCACGCCCGCTCGGTCGAGAACCGGCCTCGACGCCTGCCATGGCGCGTGAATGGCCTCGTCCGGCAGGCCGGCGAGCTCGGGGACCCAGCGACGTACATAGGCGCCCTGCGGATCGAATTTCGTGCCCTGAAGCATTGGATTGAAAATCCTGAAATAGGGGGCGGCATCGGCTCCCGATCCGGCGACCCACTGCCAGCTCGCGGGATTGTTGGCCGGATCGGCATCGACCAGCGTGTCCCAGAACCAGCGCTCGCCGGCGCGCCAGTCGATGCGCAGGTGCTTGACCAGGAAGGAGGCGACAACCATGCGCACGCGGTTGTGCATCCAGCCTGTCCGCCACAATTGCCGCATGCCGGCATCGACGATCGGGTAGCCGGTCTGCCCGCGCTGCCAGGCGGAGAGCATCGCTGCGTCATCATGCCAGGGGAAGGCGTCGAAGCGGCTCTGGAAATTGCGTTCGGCGAGGTCTGGCCAGTGGAACAGCAAATGATAGGAGAATTCCCGCCAGCCCACTTCGGCAAGAAACTTGGCGACGTCCCTCCCGCCGTCCATGCCGGCTGCCATCTGGACGCGATGCCAGATCTGGAGCGGAGAGATCTCGCCGAAGCGCAGATGGGGCGACAGCCGCGAGGTCGATGCCAAGTCGGGCCGGTTGCGATCGTCCGAATAGCCCGCCAGCGGCCCATCGATGAAGGTGTCCAGAGCCGCCTGCGCGCCTGCCTCGCCGGGGGTCCATTCGTCGGGAAAACCGGTAGCCCAGTTCGGGTTACGCGGCTCCAGCCCCCAGGCGTCGAGAGTCTCGCTATCGACCGACATGGTCGGCGCGGGAACGGAATCAGGTGCCCTGAGCGGCCCTCGCAGGTCACCGAGTTTCTGATGCGCGCGCCAGAACGGAGAGAACACGCGCATCGGATCGCCAGCCGCCGACTTCACCTCCCAGGGTTCGCGCAACAGGTTGCCGGGAAAGCTCGATACGACGACTCCGCGCTCCTTCAGGCCCGCCTTGATAGCGGAATCGACTGCGATGCCGCCGGCATCGTAGCGGCGGTTCCAGACGACGCGCGCCGCGCCAGTCTCGGCCAGCATGGCCGGCAACACCTCGGTGGCGCGGCCGGCGCGCAGGATCAGCCGGTTGCCGCGCGCTCTGAGCCCGGCATCGAGCGACCGCAGGCTCTGCGCTAGCCACCAGCGCGCTGCACCGCCAGTGTTCCGACGGCCGGGCGTGCCGTCCTCGAAGACGTACAGGCAGACTATCGGAGCGCCTGTTTCACAGGCCGCGTTCAGGGCGGGATGGTCGGACAGGCGGAGGTCGTCTCGGAACCAGGCGAGGACGGGCTTCTGGGACATGGAGTAAATACGGATCGCAGGACCCGTCGGTTCATCGGACATGGCGCTGAGGTGGCCCGGCTCGACCTCGCTTCCCAGCGCCTCCCGACCGTCCCGAGAACTGTGCCGGAAAAAACGAAACCCCCGAAACGCCGACGCGCTTCGAGGGTTTCGGATTTGGCTCCCCGGGCCGGATTCGAACCAGCGACCAACCGGTTAACAGCCGGTTGCTCTACCACTGAGCTACCGAGGATCACGCTCAAGTCGTGAGAGCGGCGCGAATAACACAGGACCTTCACCGTTGCCAAGGCCCAATCGTCGTCTCCGGCGAGATTGCCGCGGGTAGGGCAGGGCGGCTAGCGTCGCCCGCATGAACAAACCACAGGCCGCCAGTGACCTGCGCCCCGTACCTGGCGCCCCCGACGGGCCGGCGGGCGCCGCGACCATGATTGTCTTCGGTCGTCGCTATGCCGTGCCGGCGACCCGCCTGAAGCGCCGCGTCGTCGGCTGGTCGTTCATCGCCGGCGGCGTGTTCAGCTTTCTTCCTGTCCTCGGGCCCTGGATGTTCCCGGTGGGGTTCGTGATCCTGTCCGTGGACAGCCCGCGCATGCGCCGGTCGCGCCGGCGCATGACCATCGCCATCGGCCGCCGGTGGCCGAGACTGAATGCGGCCATGATGCCGCGGCGGAAATGAACAGGGAAGGGGTGGAGGCCTCGCCCGGAATCGAACCGGGGTGCAAGGATTTGCAGTCCTCTGCGTAACCACTCCGCCACGAGGCCATCCAAAACTCGCCGGACGAGCCGGCGCGGAGAGGGCTCGCTCTAGCATGGTGTCCGGAGGGCCGCAACAACCGACAGGCATCG
The DNA here is from genome assembly GCF_053471285.1 of Phreatobacter aquiterrae. Taxonomy (NCBI): domain Bacteria; kingdom Pseudomonadati; phylum Pseudomonadota; class Alphaproteobacteria; order Hyphomicrobiales; family Phreatobacteraceae; genus Phreatobacter; species Phreatobacter aquiterrae. Next base: position 255,452 of record NZ_JBJPHW010000005.1, read on the forward strand.
CAAGTCGTCTTGCGCTCGCGTGATCATGACCGCTAAAGACAGCGTGTCGGCAACCGACATGCCGCGACCGAAGGATCTTGCCCATGATGGATTTCGCCCGGGCGCGCCGCACGATGGTGGACACCCAGATTCGCGTGAACGACGTGACCGATTCGCGGATCATCGATGCCCTGATGGACGTGCCGCGCGAGAACTTTGTGCCCGACTCACGGCGCGCGCTGGCCTATCTCGATGACGATCTGCCGGTGAACGAGAGCGGCGAAGGCCCGGCCCGCCATCTCATCGAGCCCATGGTCCTCGCCAAGATGCTTCATGCCGCGGCGATCAGGCCAGACGAGACCGTTCTCGATGTCGGCGTCGCCACGGGCTATTCCGCCGCTATATTGGCCCATCTCGCCGCCCACGTCGTCGCCCTCGAGGAGGACACTGCGCTCGCGGCGACCGCCCGCAGCCTGCTGGCGCCGCAGGCGAATGTCGCTGTTGTCGAGGGACCTCTTGTCGATGGCGCCTCGCAGCGCGGACCTTTCGATGTGATCGTTCTGGAGGGCGCGGTCGAGGTTGTTCCGGCAAACCTCCTGAAGCAGTTGCGGCAAGGGGGGCGCCTCGTTGCGGTCGTCGGCCGGGGGCGTGCGGCCAAGTGCATGGTGCATACCCTGCGCGACGACGAGGTGAGCATGCGTCCTGTGTTTGACGCTGCCATTCCCGCTCTTCCCGGCTTCGAGGCCCCCAAGGCCTTTGTCTTCTGATCGTCGGCGCGGGTGTTGCTGTCGTGCCCCACCTGCCGGCCGAATGGTGGCCTAGACCGCACGCGGGGGTTTTCTCCGCTGGACAATTTCTTTAACCAATCCCCTATTGCCCGGGAGTTTCGGCGGATCGCTCCGGGGCGGCGCCAACAATGTAGGTGTTCGCAATGACCGGAGCCACGAGGTCTCGTGCCGGCTCCGCGACGGCAATTTCCGTCGCGATCCTCGCCGTCGTCCTGACCGCATCGTCCGCCCGCGCGCAGTCCATCGAGCAGACGCTCGTCCAGGCCTACCGCAACAATCCAGATCTCAACGCCGCCCGCGCCGGCGTCCGCGTGGCGAACGAGGGCGTCCCCGCCGCACTCTCGGGCTATCGTCCCTCAGTCAACGCCACGGTGTCTGCCGCCGGCCAGTACAGCGAATCGGCGACCGGTTCGACGCTGGGCGCGGTCGGAACCGACCGGGCGCTTCGCACCCTGCCGCGGTCGGCGACGTTGTCCGCGACGCAGATGCTCTTCGACGGCAACCGCACGACCAACTCCGTGCGGCAGGCCGATCAGAACGTGCTGCTGGCGCGTGAGACCCTGCGCAATACCGAGCAGACCGTGCTGCTCGCTTCCGCCACCGCCCACATGAACGTGCTGCGCGAGCAGGCCGTACTCGACCTGCGCCGCCGCAATGTGGAAGTGCTCCGCGAGCAGCTCCGCGCCACGCGCGACCGTTTCAATGTCGGCGAGGTGACCCGCACCGACGTCGCCCTCGCCGAATCGGCCCTGCAGGCGGCCCTGGCCGTCGCGAGCGGCGCCGAATCGGATCTGGCCAATGCGCGGTCGGTCTACATGCAGCAGGTGGGCGTTGCTCCCGGCCGTCTCGTGCCGGCGCGGACGATGGAGCGACTTCTGCCGCGCAATCTCGACGGCGCCATCATCGCGGGCCAGTCCGAACACCCGGCCATCAAGGGCGCCCGGCATGGAGCCGACGCTCAGCTGCTACAGGTCCGCATCGCCGAATCGGCGCTCTATCCGACGCTGTCTCTTTCCGCTTCTGTCACGCGCGCCGCCGAGCAGACCGTGCAGGCCTCGCAGACCTTCTCGGCAGCTGTCGGCGCCACACTGACCATTCCGATCTTTGCCAACGGCGGCCGCGACTACGCCACCATCCGCGCGGCGAAGGAGGGCTACGGCCAGCGGCGCATCCAGATCGAGACGGCCGCTGCCAGCGTCCGGCAGGCGGTGACCCAGTCCTGGGCGGCGCTGGAGGCTTCTCGCGCGCAGATCCAGGCAGCCGAGGTCCAGGTGCGGGCGCAGGAAATCGCCGTTAACGGCATCCGCGAGGAGTACAAGGTCGGCCAGCGCACCATCATCGACGTGCTCAATGCGACCCAGACCCTGACCGAGGCGCGCGTTGCGCTCGTGCGGGCGCAGCGGGATCGCGTGGTGCTGTCCTATTCGGTCCTTGCGGCCATGGGGCGCCTCAACGGAAGCCGGCTTGCCCTGCGCACCGAGATCTTCGACCCGACCACCCACTACAACCAGGTGCGGGATCAGTGGATCGGCGTCCGCACTCCGGATGGTCGGTGAGGGGCATCCGCCCGGTCTTGCCGGGCGGACGAAGGCTGTGGATCGCTGAACCTCAGGTTGGCCACCCGGGCCGCCACAGTGCATAGTCGGCGGAGTTGATTCGGAAGCGATTCGGTCCCCTGCTGATCTGCAGAACCTGCGCTTTCGATGCGTGCCACGCTGGGGATTCGTGGGGATGTCACAGGCGGCCAAGGCCAACGAACCGTCGATGGAGGAAATCCTCGCGTCGATTCGCCGGATCATCGCCGACGACGAGCCCGCCAAGCCGGCCGCAAAGGCGCCTGCGCCGGCCCCCGAACCGCCCCCGGCTCCCGAGCCGAAGGCCGAGGAAGCGCCGAAGTCCCAGGACGACATCGACGCGCTGCTCGCCGGTTTCGACGAGATGGATGCGGAGCCCGAGCCTCCGCCGCCTCCACCTCCGCCCGCCCCGAAAGTGACGGCGCCCGAGCCCGACATCTTCGATCTCAGCAAGGCCGACGCCGTCCCGGAACGCATGGGCCTGATCAAGCCGATCAACCAGCGCGCCGATATCGAGTTCATGGAGATGGTGTCGGCTCCGGAGCCGGTGCGGATGCCTCATCCTGCGCCGCCGGCTGCAGCCGCTCCGGCGCTTCTGTCGGCGGAAGCCCATGCCGCCGTGGGTGCAGCCTTCGGTTCGCTTGCCAGCTCGATGCTGGTGGGAAACCGGACGATCGAGGACCTGTTGAAGGACATGCTGCGTCCCATGCTCAAGACATGGCTCGACGACAACCTGCCGCAACTGGTGGAGAGGCTCGTTCGCGCCGAGATCGAACGGGTCTCGCGCGGTCCCGGACGCTGACCCCGGACTATTGCGCACTGAGGCGGTCGAGCCGGGCGCGGAACCACAATGTCATGATCGGCATCAGGACCGCCGCCGCGATGAACAGCGGCTGGGCGCCGAAGGCGTCGTAGACGAGGCTGGTGGCGAAGACGCCGACCGTCTGACCCGCGAAGAAGCAGCAGGCGAAGGTGGCGATGGCGGCACCTCTGGCCTCGGGGTTGATCTGCGTTGCCAGGATCTGCAGCGAATTGTGGAACAGCGCGAAGCCGCCGCCGCCGATGGCAATGGCGATGGCGACGAGCCAGAGCCATGGCGAGACTGCAATCAGCGCAAAACAGAGCAGGAAGGCAGTCGTCGAAAAGATGATCAGGGTGCCCTGCGAGAAGCGCGCGAGCAGCGTCGGTGCGAACCACGAATAACCGACCGCGCCGAGGGCGCTGAGCGCCGTCAGGGCGCCGATGGCCGTGAAGCTGATGCGAAAGGCCGTGTGCAGATAGGCTCCCACAAAGGTGAAGGCCCCGAAGAAGATGGCGGCCTCCAGAAAGACAGTGGCCAGCACCAGCCGGCCGAGGGGCGAGCGCCCGCTGGCCGCGATCTGGCGGAACGAGCCGATCAGCCCGCCCTCCGGAATCGCCGAGCGCCGCGACAGCACCGCATTGGTCCGCAACTGCACTGACAGGGTCGTGCCCGCGGCAATGAGGAAGGCCCCTACCATAACGAAGACGGCCTGCCAGCCGAAGGCGTCGGCGAGGATGCCGCCGATCGCCTGACCGCTGACCGCACCGGCGCTCATGAAGATCATGTAGCGGGCAAGGACCGCCTGGCGCTGGCCCATCGGAATGGTGTCGCCGATGAAGGCGAGGCAGTTGGGGATGATCGCCGCGCCGGTGAGCCCGGCCAGCAGGCGCAGGATGGCGATCTGGTCGATGCTGGTGGCGAAGGCGCAGGCCAGCGTGAAAAGCCCGCAGAGCGTCGCGCCCAGCGCCACCATCCGCACCTTGCCGTAGCGGTCCCCGAGGGGGCCGGTGATGAGCTGGAAGCCGCCATAGGCGACGGAATAGGTCGTCACCACGATAGCGGCGGCACCCGGCGTTGTCCCGAAGGCATTGGCGAGCTTCGGCAGCAGCGGGTCGCAGAAGCGTAGAGCTGCCGAGGAGGCGAAGCTCGCCAAGCCGAGGATGAACAGCGCCCGCCATGGGACGGCGTCGGGAGGCAGGGCGTCGTCGGCGGGAGAACTCATCAACAGCCTATGTGCCCTGTTCCCGCACTGCGGCAAGTCACGGCTTCGCATGGCAGAAATGTTGACTTCTCGGTCCGGGCGCGGCTTTGGTGCGCTCCCACTGCCGCTCAGCCGCCGGACTGTCATGCTCGAGAAGACCTATTCGCCCAAGGATATCGAGGCCCGCATCGCGGCCGCATGGGACGAGGCCGGCGCCTTCCGCGCCGGACGGCCCGAGCGCGCGAGCGCCGAAACCTATTCCATCATGATCCCGCCGCCGAACGTCACGGGATCGCTGCACATGGGCCACGCCCTCAACAACACGCTGCAGGACGTCCTGTGCCGCTACCAGCGCATGCTCGGCAAGGATGTGCTCTGGCAGCCGGGCACCGACCACGCCGGCATCGCGACGCAACTCGTCGTCTCGCGCCAACTCGCCGAGAAGCAGATCCAGATGCGCGACCTCGGCCGCGAGAAATTCATCGACAAGGTCTGGGAATGGAAGGCGGAGAGCGGCGGCACGATCTTCAACCAGCTGAAGCGCCTCGGCGCCTCCTGCGACTGGTCGCGCGAGCGTTTCACCATGGGCGCGAGGGGCGAGGCCTCCGACCAGATGGTCCGCGCCGTCACCAAGGTCTTCGTCGATCTGCACAGGGCTGGCCTGATCTATCGCGACAAGCGGCTGGTGAACTGGGATCCGGAGTTCCAGTCGGCGATCTCCGACCTCGAGGTCGACAGCCTCGAGGTTCGGGGCAACCTCTGGCACTTCAAGTATCCGCTGAAGGACAATCCCGGCGAGTACATCGTCGTCGCGACGACGCGCCCGGAGACGATGCTGGGCGATACGGCCGTCGCCGTCCATCCGGAGGACGAGCGCTACCGGCATCTGATCGGCAAGACGGTGGTGCTGCCGCTGGTGGGTCGCGATATTCCGATCGTCGGCGACACCTATTCCGATCCCGAGAAGGGCTCGGGCGCGGTGAAGATCACGCCTGCCCACGACTTCAACGACTTCGAGGTCGGCAAGCGGCACAACCTCGAGCTCATCAACATCTTCGACGCCTCTGCGGTGGTGAACGAGAACGCTCCGGAGGCCTATCGTGGCCTGCCCCGCTTCGAGGCGCGCAAGAAGGTTGTCGCCGACCTAGAGGCCCTTGGCCTCGTCGACAAGATCGAACCGCACACCCACATGGTGCCGCATGCCCAGCGCGGCGGCGCCGTCGTCGAGCCCTGGCTCACCGAGCAATGGTATGTCGACGCCGCGACGCTGGCGAAGCCCGCTCTCGAAGCGGTCCGCAAGGGCGAGACGCGCTTCGTGCCGGAGCGCTTCGCCGGTGACTACTTCCGTTGGCTGGAGAACATCCAGCCCTGGTGCATCTCGCGCCAGCTCTGGTGGGGTCACCAGATCCCGGCCTGGTACGCCGAGGATGGCGAGGTCTTCGTTGCGGCCAGCGAGGCCGAGGCGCAGGTCCTCGCCGATGCGCATTTCGACCGGGCAGGGGTGCCGCTCACCCGCGATCCCGACGTGCTCGACACCTGGTTCTCGTCCGGTCTCTGGCCGTTCTCGACTCTCGGCTGGCCGGACGACACGGCCGAGCTGAAGCGCTTCTACCCGACCTCGACCCTCGTCACCGGCTTCGACATCATCTTCTTCTGGGTCGCCCGCATGATGATGCTGGGCCTGCACTTCATGGAGGAGAAGCCCTTTTCCGACGTCGTCATCCATGGCCTCGTGCGCGACGACAAGGGTCGCAAGATGTCGAAGACGCTTGGCAACGTCGTCGATCCGCTCGGCCTCATCGACGAGTTCGGCGCCGACGCGCTGCGCTTCGCGCTGGTGGCGCAGGCGAGCCAGGGCTCGGACGTGAAGTTCGCCCGCTCGCGCGTCGAGGGCTATCGCAACTTCGCGACCAAGCTGTGGAACGCCGCCCGCTTCGCTGAGATGAACGAGTGCCGCCGGACCGCCGAGTTCGACCCGGCCGCCGTGAAGACGACGCTGGCCAAGTGGATCGTCGGCGAGACGGCGAGGGCCGCGGCCGACATCGAGGCCGCCATTCAGGCCTACAGATACAACGACGCGGCCGGCGCGGCCTATCGCTTCGTGTGGAACATCTTCTGCGACTGGTTCCTCGAGTTCGCCAAGCCCATCTTCACCGGCTCCGACGAGGCGGCGAAGGCCGAGGTGCGCGCCGCGACCGCCTGGACGCTGGACCAGATCCTGAAGCTCCTGCATCCGTTCATGCCCTTCATCACCGAGGAGCTGTGGACGGTGACAGGAGAGACCGGTCCCGCGCGCGCGGGCGTGCTGGCGCTCAGCTCCTGGCCGAAGCTCGACGGGCTCGGCGACGGGTCTGCGGAAGCCGAGATCGGCTGGCTGGTCGATGCCATCACGGCGATCCGGTCCGTTCGCGCCGAGATGAACGTCGCTCCGGGCACGCAGGTGCCGCTCGTGCTTCTGGGTGTTTCCGACAAAACAAAAGCACTTGCAGAACAATACGGCGATCTTCTCAACCGGCTTGCGAGGTTGGCGGGGATCACGGCGGCGTCCGGGGCGCCGACAGGATCGGTGCAGATCGTCGTCCGCGGTGAGACGCTGGCGCTTCCCATGGCCGGCCTGATCGATGTCGCCGCCGAGCGCACCCGTCTCGCCAAGGCGCTGAAGGAAGCCGAGGCCGACATCGCCCGATGCGACGCCAAGCTCGGCAACCCCAACTTCATGGCCCGCGCCGCCGAGGACGTCGTCGCCGAGCAGCACGAGAAGCGCGCCGAGGCGGTCGAGCGCAAGGCGAGTATCGAGGCGGCACTGGCGAGGCTCGCCGCTCTCGTGTGAGCCCGCGCCAGAGGCGCAGCGTCCTCATCTGTCTCATGCTTTGACACCGGCGTGGCGCCAGCCCGCCGGTGTTTTCGTGTCATTTCCGCAACAGCCTGGAACGGCTCGCATCGGCACGATCCGTTCACCATTTTTCGCCGCAATCCCGCCACAGCCCCAAGCGCAGAAATCTACCGACAAATTTCCTTCTTGCAGGTCAAATGATCTGCGATCCGCTCGAATGGCCGCCGCGTTCATGCTGTCCCGTTGTTCGTTTCATTCGGTTGCGTGTCGCCCTGCCTTCGATCAGGGCGCGGATAGCCGTATCGGAGCAGCGACATGAGCGGGGCCACCTTCGACAAGTCCAGGCTGCCGAGCCGTCACGTCACCGAAGGGCCGTCCCGCGCCCCGCATCGCTCCTATCTCTATGCGATGGGTCTGACGACGAAGCAGATCCACCAGCCCTTCGTCGGTGTCGCCACCTGCTGGAACGAGGCCGCCCCCTGCAACATCGCGCTGATGCGTCAGGCCCAGGCGGTCAAGAAGGGCGTGGAGTCGGCTCAAGGGACCCCGCGCGAATTCTGCACCATTACGGTCACCGACGGCATCGCCATGGGCCATGCCGGCATGAAGTCCTCGCTGCCGTCGCGCGAGATCATCGCCGACTCCGTCGAGCTGTCCATGCGCGGCCACGCCTATGACGCGCTGGTCGGCCTCGCCGGCTGCGACAAGTCGCTGCCCGGCATGATGATGGCCATGGTGCGTCTCAACGTGCCGTCCATCTTCATCTATGGCGGCTCGATCCTGCCGGGCACGTTCCGCGGCCGGCAGGTGACGGTTCAGGACCTGTTCGAGGCGGTCGGTCAGCATTCGGTCGGCGCGATGAGCGACGAGGACCTTGACGAGTTGGAGCGGGTGGGGGCGCCCTCTGCCGGCGCCTGTGGCGCCCAGTTCACCGCCAACACCATGGCGACCGTGTCTGAGGCCATCGGCCTGGCGCTGCCTTATTCGGCCGGCGCCCCGGCGCCCTACGACATCCGCGACGCCTTCTGCTACGCCGCCGGCGAGAAGGTGATGGAACTGATCGCGAAGGGCATCCGCCCGCGCGACATCGTCACCCGCAAGGCGCTGGAGAATGCCGCGACAGTGGTCGCCGCGTCGGGTGGCTCCACCAATGCGGCCCTTCATCTGCCGGCCATGGCGCATGAATGCGGCATCAAGTTCGACCTGTTCGATGTCGCCGAGATCTTCAAGAAGACGCCCTACATCGCCGACCTGAAGCCCGGCGGGAAATATGTCGCCAAGGACATGTTCGAGGCCGGGGGGATCCCGCTCCTTATGAAGGCGCTGCTCGACGGCGGCTACCTGCACGGCGACTGCATGACCGTGACCAGCCGCACGATGGCGGAGAACCTCGAGAAGGTGCGCTGGAACCCCGACCAGGATGTCGTTTATCCGACCTCCAGGCCGATCACCAAGACCGGCGGTGTCGTCGGTCTCAGGGGCAATCTGGCCCCGGACGGGGCGATCGTGAAGGTCGCCGGCATGAAGACGCTGAAGTTCAAGGGACCGGCCCGCTGTTTCGACCGCGAGGAAGAGTGCTTCAAGGCCGTTACCGAGCGCACCATCCGGGACGGCGAGGTCATCGTCATCCGCTACGAGGGGCCCAAGGGCGGCCCCGGCATGCGCGAGATGCTGGCGACCACCGCCGCGCTCTACGGTCAGGGCATGGGCGATAAGGTGGCCCTGATCACCGACGGCCGCTTCTCGGGCGCCACGCGCGGCTTCTGCATCGGCCATGTCGGACCGGAAGCCCAGGTCGGCGGCCCCATCGCCCATGTTCGCGATGGGGACATAATCGAGATCGACGCCGTCAAGGGAACGCTCAAAGTTCGCCTTACGGCCGCCGAATTGCGGGCGCGTAAGAAGGACTGGAAAGGCCCGAAGCCTACCGAGTTCGGTTCGGGCGCCATCTGGAAATACGCCCAGCAGGTCGGACCTGCGGTTGACGGTGCCGTGACCCATCCGGGCGGTGCTGGGGAAAAGCACGTCTATGCGGATATCTGATGTCATGAGGGTGCGTGTCGCATTCGTTGCGCTGGTTCTGACGGCGGTCCTGCCGGCGGGCGGCGCCGTGGCGCTCGACGGCCAGCCGGCGGGGGACGCCCGTTCGGCGCTCGACGCCTTCCGCGCCTACGGCCGCGCGCTGCGCGACGGCCGGACCGACGAGGCCGTCTCCGCGTTGCAATATGCGGCGAGCGGTGGCCACGCCGCTTCCGCCTGGCGGCTCGGCCGCATGTACATGGAAGGCGAGGGGGTCGCCCGGTCGGATCTGAAGGCCTTCGAGACGTTCCGCCAGATCACCATCACGCGGCGCGAAGAGGGTCCCAACTCACCCGACGCGCGTTTCATCTCCTCCGCCTTCGTCGCCATGGGCAACTACCTCGTCGAGGGCATTCCCAACAGCTATGTACGCCCCGACCCGGGCAAGGCGGTCGAACTCTATTTCTACGCGGCCTCCACCTTCGGCGACGCGGATGGCCAGTTCCGGCTCGGCCGTATGCTGCTGGAAGGCAAGGGCGCCCCGCGCGATCCGCGGCAGGCCGCCCGTTGGCTGCAGCTTGCAGCGCAGAAGAGCCACCACCAGGCGCAGGCGGTTCTCGGCCATATGCTGTTCACCGGGCGTGACGTGCCGCGCGCCGCGCCCCGCGGCCTGATGTTCCTGACGCTGGCCAAGGAAGCCGCCAGCGACAACGAGGCCTGGATCAGCGAAATGTACGAGGAGGCGATGCGGCAGGCCTCCGACGACGAGCGCGGCGTCGCGCTGCGCATGGTCGAGAACTGGATCAAGACGGTCCGCCGATGACGGGGCCGCGGCGATGACCATGGTCGACAGCGCCCTGTTCACGCCAGCAGTCCTCGCTCAACCCGCCGAACCGTTGGGGACGCTCGCCTTCCTCCGCACGCTGGTCCGCAATCCGCTTGCGACCTGGCCGCAGGCGGTCTTCGAGGATCCGACCTGCTGGCTCTCCTTCGCAGGCCGGCCCCTGCTCTTCGTCATGGATCCGGCCCTCATCGACGAGGTTCTCGTCGGCAAGGCCGCTGTCTTTCCCAAGGCGCCCATCATCCGCCGCACGATCGGGCCGGCGGTGGGTAACGATTCAATCTTCACGGCCGAAGGTGCAGCCTGGCGCTGGCAGCGACGCGCCGCCGCGCCATCCTTCCGGCACGGCACCATCCTCGGTTTCGTGCCGACCTTCTCCGCCGCAGCCGGGCGCACCGTGGCGCGCCTCACCCACCAGGCCGGCGAGACAGTCGACGTCTCCGAGGTCATGATGGAGACGACCTTCGACGTGATCGTCGAGACCATGCTCTCCGGGCATGCGAGCTTCGACACCCGCCGGTTCGGCCGGGAAATATCGCGCTATTTCGACACCGTCGGGTGGATGGCGGCATGGGCGACGCTCAGGCTGCCGGCCTGGCTGCCCTATCCCGGCCGGCGCGGCGCCATGGCCGGCAATCGCTTCCTCCGGCAGGAAATGGCGCGCGTCATCGCCGAACGACGGGCGCGACCGGGCGACGTGCCTGATCTCCTCGACTTCCTCATCGCTGCCAGCGATCCGGAGACGGGCAGGGCGATGACCGATGCCGAACTCGCGGACAATCTCCTCACCTTCGTGGTCGCCGGCCACGAGACGACCGCCCTCGCGCTGACCTGGGCCTTCTGGCTGGTCGCCAATGCTCCGGACGTCGAGGCGCGGCTTCTGGACGAAGTGACGCGCGTCGTCGGCGACGGGCCTGTGGAAGCCGGCCACATCGACCAGCTCGTCTATGCAAAACAGGTGGTTCAGGAGGCGATGCGCCTCTATCCGCCAGCGCCGCTCATTCCCCGCATCGCCGCCGAGGACGTGCAACTCGGCGGCGAGACCATCCGCAAAGGCACGCCGGTCTATGTCCCGGTCTATGCGGTCCACCGCCACCAGTTGATCTGGCAGGCTCCGGACGCCTTCGACCCCGATCGCTTCGCACCAGAGCGCGCCCGGACAATGCACCGCGGCGCCTATCTGCCTTTTGGGGCCGGCCCGCGCATCTGCATCGGTGCGGCTTTCGCCCTCGCCGAGGCTGCCGCGATTCTCGCAACTGTCATCCGCGATGTCCGGTTCGTTCCGCTGCCCGGACACCGGCCGATGCCGAACGTGCGCCTTACGCTCAGGCCGGACGGCGGAATGCCGATGACGGTCGAGCCGCGTCAGACGCGGATCTCGCACCATACCGGCACGTGATCGCTCGGCTTCTCCCAGCCGCGCACATGCCTGTCGATGCCGGCCGTCACCAGCCTGTCCGTCGCCTGCGGCGAGAGCATCAGGTGGTCGATGCGGATGCCGTTGCTCCGCGGCCAGGCACCGGCCTGGTAGTCCCAGAACGAGTAGAGGCCGGTTGAATCGTCGCAGGCCCGGAGCGCGTCGGTGAAGCCGAGGGCTGCGAGCTCGCGCAGCTTGCCCCGCGACTCCGGCTGGAACAGCGCGTCGTTCACCCAGTCTTTCGGGTTCTTCGCGTCCTCCGGCATGGGGATGACGTTATAGTCGCCGCAGAGCAGGAAGGGCTCCTCCAGCGCGAGGCGGTCCCTTGCGTGGCGGATCAGCCGGTCTATCCAGGCGAGCTTGTAGGTGAATTTCTCGGTACCGATCGGATTGCCGTTGGGCAGATAGAGGCTGGCGATCCGGACGGCGCCGCTGGCAGTCGACACGACGGCTTCCAGATAGCGCGCCTGTTCGTCCGTCTCGTCGCCGGGAAGGCGGGCCGTGACATCCTCCAGCGGCAGTTTCGACAGGATGGCGACGCCGTTGTAGGTCTTCTGGCCGTGGGTCGCGACATTGTAGCCGGCGCTCTCGAAGACCTCGCGCGGGAAGGCCTCGTCGACGCATTTCAGCTCCTGCAGGCAGACGACGTCGGGATCGCGCTCCTTCAGCCAGGCGAGCGTGTTCTCCACCCTGATCTTGACGGAATTGACGTTCCACGTGGCGACGATCATGACGGGTCCTGCGATTCTGGCCGGGTGCAATCTAGCGTCAGCCTGCCACGCGGTCGCCCCCAACACGACAGCAGCCGACGGGAGACGGGTCTCATGTGGATCGAAAGCGAAGAGGCGCTGAGGGCGCTCTACGGCCCGGCCGGCGAAGCCTCGCTCGCAAAGGAGGTTCCGGCGCTGACGCCGCAGTATCGCGCACTGATCGAAGCTTCACCCTTCTGCGTCCTCGCCACCTCCGGGCCCGGGGGGCTCGATGCCACGCCCCGCGGCGATCCGCCGGGTTTCACCGCGTACTCGACGACAAGACGCTGGTGATCCCGGACCGGCGCGGCAACAACCGCATCGATAGCCTCCTTAACATCGTGCGGGACCCGCGCGTCGCGCTCCTGATCCTGGTGCCGGGGGTGTCGGAGACGCTGCGGGCCAACGGCCGCGGCCGCATCACCACCGACCCGGCGCTGCTGATGCCGGCGGCCATGGACGGCAAGGTGCCGGTCACCGGCCTCGTCATCACCGTCGAGAGCGTCTATTTCCAGTGCGCCAAGGCGCTGGTGCGTTCGCGGCTGTGGGATCCGGCGGCGCAGCGCGACCGCTCGGAACTGCCGACCCCCGGCCAGATGCTGAAAGGCGCCAAGGCGGGCCTCGACGCCGAGGCCTACGACAAGGCGCTGCCGGCGCGGCTCGCCGCGACGCTCTACTGATCAGATCGAGAAGCTCGTCCCGCAGCCGCAGTTGGCGACTGCGTTAGGATTGCTGAGCTTGAAGGACGATCCAATAAGGTCGTCGACCCAGTCGAGCTGCGTACCGGTCATGTAGGGCAGGGACACCTCGTCGATGAGAACGGTGGCGCCGGCCTTCTCGATGGCGAAGTCGTCGGCATTGCGTTCCGTCGTGAAGCCGAAGCGGTACTGGAAGCCGGAACAGCCCCCGCCCTCGACCGAAATGCGCAGCATGGAGCCGGGGGGCTCGGTCGCCATGACCCTGGCGATGCGGGCTGCCGCCCTGTCGGTGATGCCGACGGGGGGTGCGAGGGTGTCTGTGTCTGCGGTCATGCTGGATGTCTCCCCGGTTCAAGGCCGGAAACACACAAATGGGGAAGGGCGTCGCCTTGCGGCAGGCTTGCCCCATAGGTATGTGCGCCATGGGGCCCGGTCAATCGGCCGAGGCCCGACGTTTTCTTGAATGAGCCTCGCGCGGTCGCATTCGCCGGCCGGCGTGGCGATCGGGGGCCGGCATGGCGGTCGCGAGCTATTTCTATCCGCCGCTGGCGCCCTTTGCCTGCGATGCCCGCCTCAGCCGCGGCCGTCTCGTGCCCGAGCCGGCCTCGCCGACCCGCACCGAGTTCCACCGCGACCGCGACCGTATCGTCCATGCCACGGCCTTCCGGCGCCTGAAGCACAAGACGCAGGTCTTCGTCTCGCCCGAGGGCGATCACTACCGCACTCGCCTGACCCACACGATCGAGGTCGCACAGATCGCCCGGTCTCTCGCGCGTGCGCTCGGGCTCGACGAGGATCTGGCCGAGACGCTGGCGCTCGCCCACGACCTTGGCCACACCCCGTTCGGACATACCGGCGAGGACGCCCTCGACGAGGTGATGCGGCCCTATGGCGGCTTCGACCATAATGCCCAGTCGCTGCGCATCGTCACCCGGCTGGAGAGGCGCTATGCCGGCTTCGACGGCCTTAATCTCTGCTGGGAGACGCTCGAGGGGCTGGTCAAGCACAACGGCCCGCTGCTCGAATCCGACGGCAGCCCCACGGCGCGCTACAGTACCCGCGGCATCCCGGTCGCCATTCTCGAATATGACGCGTTGCAACCGCTCGACCTCGCCACCCATGCCAGCGCCGAGGCACAGGCCGCCGCCATCTCCGACGACATCGCCTATGACGCCGCCGACATCGACGACGGCCTGAGGGCAGGGCTCTTCACCCTCGACGATCTCGGCGACGCGGTGCCAATGGCGCGCGAGTTCCTCGCCGAAATCCGCCGCCGCTATCCGACGCTGGAGAAGGGGCGCGAGATCAACGAACTGACGCGCCGTGTCATCACGCGCCTCGTCGAGGACGTGATCGCCGAGGCCTCGCGGGCCATCGGCGAGGTGGCCCCGGCCGATGCCGATGCCATTCGTCGCTGCGGTCGGACGCTGATCCAGTTCTCCCCGGCCATGCAGGCCTATGACGCAGGCATCAAGGCCTTCCTCTTCACAAACGTCTATCGCCACGCGGAGGTGGTGCCGATCCGGGCCAATGCCGCCGCCGTCGTCCGCGACCTGTTCGCTGCCCTTTTCGTAAACCCCGAGGCCATGCCGCCGCAATGGTCGGCGGGCGTCGCCCAACTCGACGAGGCCCGGCGCGCCCGGCGCGTCGCTGACTACATCGCCGGCATGACCGACCGTTTCGCCCTTGACGAGCACCGCCGCCTGTTTGCCCACACTCCCGATCTGCGCTAGAGGCGACCGCTTCTGGTCAGGTCATCGGCATGAACATTTTCGCAGTCTTCACCCAGCATGTGCGCGCGGCGGTCTCCGCGCTCGCCTCGGACGGCATCGTCCTGCCGGAGGCCTCGCTCGACCGCATCGTGGTCGAGGCGCCGCGCGATCCGACGCACGGCGACCTCGCCACCAACGCCGCCATGGTCCTGTCGAAGGATGCCGGACTGAAGCCGCGCGATCTCGCCGAGAAGATCGCTGCGCAACTATCGCGCCTCGACGATGTCGTGCGCGTGGATATTGCCGGCCCCGGCTTCATCAATCTTGCGGTCGCGGCCTCGATCTGGCCCAAGGTGCTGAATGCTGCCGTCGCCGAAGGGGACGCCTTCGGCCGGGCTGCCATGGGCGGCGGCGCCAAGGTGAACGTCGAATATGTTTCGGCCAATCCGACCGGCCCCATGCATGTCGGCCATTGCCGCGGGGCCGTTTTCGGCGACGCGCTAGCCAACCTGCTCGATGTCGCCGGCTACGACGTCACGCGTGAATATTATATCAACGATGCCGGCGCGCAGGTGCAGGTGCTGGGGCGCTCGGCTTACCTTCGCTACTGCGAGGCGCTCGGCGAGACGATCGTCATCCCCGAGGGGCTCTATCCTGGCGACTACCTGAAGCCGGTCGGGCAGGCGCTGGCGGCAAAGTATGGTCCGGGCCTGCGCAGCGCGCCGGAGGCCGAGCGCCTGGCGATCTGCCGCGACGCCGCCATCGACGCCATGATGGAGGAGATCCGCGGCGATCTCGCGGCGCTGAATGTCAGGCACGCGGTTTTCTTCTCGGAGAGGACGCTGCAGGCGCCGGTCGACAAGGTGCGGGCGGCAATCGAGACCCTGCGGGCGCAGGGCAACATCTACGAGGGCGTTCTGGAGCGGCCGAAGGGGGCCGATGACGACGAGTGGGAGGAGCGCGAGCAGACGCTGTTCCGCTCCACCGCCTTCGGGGATGACGTGGACCGTCCCCTGATGAAGTCGGACGGCAGCTATACCTACTTCGCCTCCGACATCGCCTACCACAAGGACAAGGCCGACCGCGGCTTCCTCGAGCAGATCGACGTCTGGGGCGCCGATCACGGCGGCTACGTCAAGCGCATGCAGGCCGCGCTGAAGGCGATCACCGGCGGCCGCGCGGCGCTGGATGTGAAGCTCGTGCAACTCGTGCGGCTGTTCCGCGACGGCGAGCCTGTGCGCATGTCGAAGCGCTCCGGCGATTTCGTCACCCTGCGAGAGGTCGTCGACGAGGTCGGGCCCGATGCCGTCCGCTTCATGATGCTCTACCGCAAGAACGACGCGACGCTCGACTTCGATCTGGCGAAGGTGAAGGAGCAGTCGAAGGACAACCCCGTCTTCTACGTCCAGTATGCCCATGCTCGTTGCCGGTCGATCCTGCGGAATGCGCAGGCGGCGATGTCGGACCTCGACCTGTCGTCCGCCGCCCTGTTGTCGGCGCCGATGGACCGGCTCGACGACGAGGGCGAACGCGCGATCATCCAGCGGCTCGCCCAGTATCCGCGCCTGATCGAGGCAGCCGCCCAGGCCCATGAGCCGCACCGCGTCGCCTTCTTCCTGTACGAGCTTGCATCCGACTTCCATTCGCAGTGGAATCGGGGGAAAGATTCGCCGCATTTACGCTTCATTATGGAAAATGATCGACAAATGACGTCGGCGCGCCTTGCGCTGGTCCAGGGTATCGTGACCGTTCTCAGATCGGGTCTTGCGATCCTCGGTGTCGAGGCCGTCGAAGAAATGCGTTGATCGCGCCGCGCGTATCGTTAGCGGCGCCCACCGACGGCGGGGCCCATGGCCAACGACAACAGTCTGCGTAGCTACCGTGACTACGACGCTTACGACCGGGACGCCCGCGAGGCGGAGCCCGTCGTGCGCGGTCACGGCGAGGGCAACCCGCTTGCCGATCTGGCCCGCATCATGGGGCAGGACGAGACCTATGCCGATCTGCTGAAGACGGTGGCGCGGACCCGGGGTGACGCGGCCCCGCAGGAGCCCGAACTGGCCGATCGTCACGAGGACGAGCATATCGACATCCCCGCGATGAACCTGCGTGCAGGTTTGCACGCCGACGGCGTGGACTGGGACGATCTTGAGGCCGAGCTCGCGCACTACCGGCAAACTGCCGACGGCGCCGAGGCCGAAGATTTGGCGCATGCCGACGAATTGCGGGACGGTCATCACGACTGGGATGCCTCGGGTTCGCGCGATGACGATCTGGAGCGCCAGTTTGCGGCAGAGTTCGAGCGGTCTTACGGTGACAGCCGTGATGCGACGGGATCGCGTGACAGTTCCGATCCGACCGGGGCCTACGGCGCTGCCGTGGCCGCCGCTGCGGCCGGCGCAGCCGCGACGTGGGCGATGAGGTCCCGTCAGGGAGCCGGTGGTGAGCGCGGCGACCACGCCCGCTCCGCTGGCGCCGAGACCTATCCGGCGGCGGACCCGTCTTTCCTCGACGACTATGCCGAAGAGGCACCGCCGCGTCGGCGCCGCGGGGGCGTGACCGCCATTGCGGCCGTCCTCGGGTTGGCCGTACTCGGTGGCGGTGGTGTCTACGCCTATCGCTCGCTGAACGGAACGGCGGGAGCAGGCGGCGAGCCGCGGGTGGTTCGTGCCGACACGTCTCCCGTGCGGGTGGCTGTCCAGCAGGCGCAGGACGCCAAGCCGGTGACCGACCGCGTCCCCGGCGGCGACCGTGTCGTCTCCCGTGAGGAGCGGCCCGTCAGTCTGCGCGAACAGGCGGCCCAGGTTCAGGTACCGCCAACGCCGGCGCGCGTCATTCCCCTGATTCCGGCGCCGACGGCCCCGGCGGGCGTCGTTACCGATCCCGGCCAGCCGCCGGTGCGTACCGTCAGCACAATTCCGGTGGCAGCCGGCGGCGGCCTGCCGCTCGCGCCTCAGGCGTCTCGCGCACCTGTCCAGGCAGCCGCGCCGGCGAGGGTGGTGGAGGAGCCGCGCTGGGTTCGCACCGTCCAGGTCGGTCCGGATGGCGCGCCGCTTTCGGCTCCCGCACCCCTCATGCCGGCTCCGGCCGTGTCGTCGCAGTCCCCGCTTTCCGTGGTTCCGGCGACACCAGCTCCGGCCGCCTCGGCGCCGCCCGCCGCTCTCGCCGCTGCCGAGTCGCGCGCTGCTCCCGTTCCCGCCCCCCGTCCCGCCCCGACCCTGCGCGTGGCGCGCGCCGAGCCCGCCGCCGAGCCGGCGCGGCCGGCTTCACGTGGCGCCACCGCGCCGCAGCCGCTCGACCTCGGTCCGCAGCGCACCGCCTCGGTGCGAGGCGCTGCCAGCGCAACCGGCGGCACCTTCGTGCAGATTTCGTCGCATCAGACCGATGCCGAGGCGCGCTCGGCCTTCTCGTCGGCGCAGCGTCGCTTCCCAATGCTGCAGGGTCAGGCGCCGAATATCCGCATCGCGGAGATCCCGGGGCGTGGCACCTGGCATCGCCTCAGGGTTGGCCCCTTCTCGCGCGAGGAGGCCCAGAGCTTCTGCCAGCGGCTGAAGACGGCCGGCGGTTCCTGCGTCCTCAACTGACCGATGGGCGTTCAGGCGCTGATCCTCGGCTGCGCTGGCGCGCAGCTGACGGCTGACGAGACGGCCTTCTTCCGCGACCTGGATCCCTGGGGGCTGATCCTGTTCCGGCGCAACTGCCTGGACGCCGATCAGGTCCGCAGGCTCACCGGCGATTTCCGCTCGTCTGTCGGACGGTCGGACGCCCCGGTGCTGATCGACCAGGAGGGCGGACGCGTGCAGCGCCTCGGTCCGCCGAACTGGCCGAAATATCCTCCCGCCCGGGCTTTCTCGCAGATCGCTGCCAACGACCCCTTCGTCGGCCGTGAGATGGCGCGGCTTGGGGCGCGCCTGATGGCTCACGACCTGCGCGCGCTCGGTATCACCGTGGACTGCGCGCCGGTGCTCGACGTGCCCGTCGCGGGCGCCCATGACGTCATCGGCGACCGCGCCTTTTCGCTCGACCCGCGGGAGGTTGCGAACCACGGTCGCGCCGCCGCTGAAGGGCTTCTTGCAGGCGGTGTCCTGCCGGTGGTGAAGCACATTCCCGGCCACGGCCGGGCAGGGGCCGACAGCCACAAGGATCTGCCCGTCGTCGATGCGCCCATGGAGGCATTGGCGGCATCGGACTTCCTGCCGTTCCGGACTCTGACCGACATGCCGCTCGCGATGACCGCGCACGTGGTCTACACCGCGATCGACCCTCGCCGCCCGGCGACCACGTCGCGCATAGTGATGCAGGAGGTGGTGCGCGGCCTGATCGGCTATGACGGGCTGGTGATGACCGACGACCTGTCGATGAACGCGCTGGCCGGCTCCCTGGGGGAGCGCGCGCGCGCCGCCTATGCCGCGGGCTGCGACGTCGTGCTTCATTGCAACGGCAAGTTCGATGAGATGATGGAGATCGCCGCTCGCGCGCGCGCGCTGGCGGGTAAGGCCGGGCGGCGGGCGGAGGCGGCGCTGGCGCGGATCCGCCACGAGCCTGATCCCTTCGATGCCACGGAGGCTCTCGCGCGCTTCCAGGACGTCCTCTCCCGCGCTCAAGCCCCGTCGTCCACAGGCTTTGCCGCGGACCATGCCCTGAGCGTCTGATCTGCGCTATCATCGCGCGCCGGCCGTTCCGGCGTGGAACCCTGCATGGCGCGCCCGTCCCATCCCGTCGGCAGCAATGTCCTTCCCTTCGAGAGCCTCGCCGAGCGGGGCACGTCGGAGCCGGCCTTCGTCGTCGATCTCGACGGGTTCGAGGGACCGCTCGACATGCTGCTGGCGCTGGCCCGCACGCAGAAGGTGGATCTGTCGAAGATCTCCATCCTCGCGCTCGCAGACCAGTATCTCGGCTTCATCGAGGAGGCGCGGAAGATGCGCCTCGAACTGGCGGCCGACTATCTGGTCATGGCCGCCTGGCTCGCCTACCTGAAGTCGCGGCTGCTCCTGCCCGAACCGGGCAAGGGCGAGGAGCCGTCCGGCTCCGAACTCGCCGAGGTTCTGGCCTTCCGATTGCAGCGGCTGCAGGCCATGCGGGACGCGTCCGCCAAGCTGATGACCCGCCACAGGCTCGGCCGCGATGTCTTCGGTCGCGGTGATCCCGAACCCATCGTGGCCCTGGCCGCCCGCACCTGGGATGCCTCGCTCTATGATCTCCTGACCGCCTATGCGCAGCAGCGGCAGAAGCTGGCCCTGTCCCATGTCCGCATGGAGCACCGCACCGTCTGGTCGCTGTCCGCGGCGCGCGAACTCCTCGAGCGGCTCGTCGGCAGCGCGAGCGACTGGACACCCCTCGACGCGTTCCTGCTCGACTATCTCGTCACCGAGGACAAGCGGGCGACCGTCTTGGCGTCGAGCTTCGCCTCGACCCTCGAACTCGTGCGCGAGGGGGTGCTCGAGGTGCAGCAAGACCGGCCGCTCGGAACCCTGTACATGCGCCGGCGCAAGCCCGATCCGGCTTCCCAGCCGCCGGAGACGTGATAGAAGCCGCGCATGAGCCATGACAACGACAGCGACGACGGTGGCGCCCAATTGCGCCTCGGCGCGCCCGTAGGCGTCGTCGAGGGACCGGTGGAGCAGTTGCGCATCGTCGAGGCGCTGCTCTTCGCCGCTGCCAGTCCGCTCGACGAGGCGGCCATCGCCGAGAGGCTTCCGCGTGGCGCCGATCTGAAGCTGCTGCTGGCCACGCTGCAGGCCTTCTACGCCCCACGTGGCGTCAATCTGGTCCGGGTCGCCGGCAAATGGGCCTTCCGCACCGCCGAGGACCTCAGCTTCCTTCTGCATCGGGAGACGACCGAGGAGCGCAAGCTCTCGCGTGCCGCCCTCGAGACGCTCGCCATCATCGCCTATCACCAACCGGTGACGCGCGCCGAGATCGAGGAGATCCGCGGCGTGACGGTGGCCAAGGGCACGATCGACCTGCTCATGGAGACCGGCTGGGTGCGCATCCGTGGTCGCCGCAAGGTGCCCGGCCGCCCGGTTACCTTTGGAACCACACCGGCCTTCCTCGAGCATTTCGGCCTCGAGGCGATCGGCGACCTTCCGGGCCTCGACGACCTCAAGGCCGCCGGCATGCTGGACGGGCGTCTGCCGCCGGGCTTCCGCATTCCCGTCCCCAATGACGATCTGGCGCTCAGGGACGACGAGGAGCCGGACGATGGCGCCGAACTCGACCTGATGCTGTCGCCCCGCGCCGACGGGGACGGGGCATGAGCCGTTCGCTGATGGATACCGTCACGCGCTGGGGACGGCGCGGCACGGCCGGAACGTCGATCGCCTCGTCGCTGACTTTCGAGGAGGTGGTCCATGGCTACGGCCATGTCCGGGCGCTGGCGGGAATCTCGCTCACGGTGGCTCCGGGAGAGATCCTCTGCCTGCTCGGCCCGTCTGGCTGCGGCAAGACGACGCTGCTGCGCGTCGCGTCCGGGATCGAGAAGCCGCTGTCCGGCCGCGTGCTTATCGATGACCGCGAGGTGGCAGGTCCCGCCGCCTTCGTCCCGCCCGAGCGCCGGGGCATCGGCCTCGTGTTTCAGGACTTCGCGCTGTTCCCGCACCTGACAAACCTCGCCAACGTGATGTTCGGGCTCCGCGCGCTCCCCAGGACGGAGGCCGAGAACACCGCGCGCCTCGCCCTCAGTCGCGTCGGGCTGGCCGACCATGCGCTGGACTATCCGCACACCCTGTCCGGCGGGGAGCAGCAGCGGGTGGCGCTCGCCCGCGCCATTGCGCCTCGCCCGGGCATCCTGCTGATGGACGAACCGTTCTCGGGGCTCGACAGTCGACTGCGGGACACCATCCGCGAGGAAACCCTTGCGGTCATGCGCGAAACCCGCGCCACCTGCATTGTCGTCACCCACGATCCGGAGGAGGCCATGCGGATGGCCGACCGCATCGTGCTGATGCGCGAGGGGCGGATCGCGCAGATCGGCACGCCGCTCGACCTCTACAGGGCTCCCGCCGATCTTGATACCGCGCGGTTCTTTTCCGACGTCAACGAAGTGCCCGGTGTGATCCGGGGCGGGCGCATCATCACTCCGGTGGGCTATTTCGACGCACCGGGTCTGGCCGAGGGGACGCAGGCCGTCGCAGCCATCCGGCCGCAATCGTTGCTGCCGAAGCCGGCGGGCATGTGCATCCCCGGCCGCCTCGTGGCGCGCCGGTTCCTCGGGGAGGTGGAACTCCTCGAGATCGTCGTGCAGGGACTCGATGCTCCGCTCAAGGCGCGGGTGCGCTCAGCCGAAGGGCTCAATCCCGGCCGCGACATCGGCGTTGACGTTACCGCGGCGGAGGTTCTTGTTTTTGCCGCACCCGCCGCATAGTTTCCGAAGCGAACGGTCGATCCAGGACCGCAGGAATAATCAGGCGCCGGCCCCTCGGGGTGTGAGGCGCCAAACGGTCAAGGAGTGAATCATGGGTACGTTTAGCGCCTGGCACTGGATTCTGGTCGCCATCGTGGTGCTGCTGCTGTTCGGGCGCGGCAAGATCTCCGAGTTCATGGGCGATGCCGCCAAGGGCATCAAGGCCTTCAAGAAGGGCCTGGCCGAAGAGGACAAGCCGGAAACGGCGACGGTGACGCCGGCATCGACCATCGATCATCAGCCGGCTGCAACGTCGGCTCCCGCCCAGCCGACTCCTTCGACGACGACGACCACGCCCGAGCAGACGTCCGCCTCGGCGCCCAAGGTCGGTTGAGCAGCGAAGTCGGCCGCGGCGCCGGGTCCGCAGCTATGGGGAGCCGGCGCTTGCGCGCGGGCGGTGAATGGCCATGTTTGATCTGAGCTGGGGCGAAATCGCGTTGATCGGCATCGTTGCGCTGATCATCATCGGTCCGAAGGAACTGCCCGGAGTTCTCAGGGGCATGGGGCAGGCGCTGGCGAAGCTGCGGCGTATGGCGTCCGACTTCCAGTACCAGTTCAATCAGGCGCTGCAGGAGGCGGAGGTCGACAAGGTCAAGTCGTCGATCAGCAGCGTCACGGATTCGGTGACCAGTGCGACGTCATCCACGTTCAACCCGATCGATTACGCGCGCGACCAGATCAAATCAGCGGTGGATGACATCAAGGGGCAGCCTGCCACCGATGCCATCGGTCCCCCGGCTCCTGACCCGCTGGCGCAGGCCATTCCGGCGCCGCCGTCCTACACGGCGGATCCCGCCGCCATTCAGAACGCCTTCGGGCAGGTTCCGGTCGCACCGCCTCCCGCCTTCGCGACGTCGCCTGCGGTCTCGACGACACAGCCGCTTGGGGCTGCACCCGTCGATCCGCCATCTGCGTTCATGGCGGCGCCGGGCGCGCCCCAGCCTGACAACGCAGCGGCGGTGGAAGCCCCCGCCAAACCGAAGCGGAGCCGCAAGGACGCCGCTCCGGCCGTGGCTGAGCCGGCGAGCGCAACCGATACGGCGCCGTCCGACCAGCCCGAAAAGCCGAAGCGCGCCAGGAAGACCAAGGCATGACGCTCGCCCCCGCCCCGGAAGAGAAGATCAAGGCGGACGAGGAGGCCATCGAGGCCTCCAAGGCGCCCCTGCTGGATCACCTCATCGAACTGCGCTCGCGCCTGATCAAGGCGATGCTCGGCTTCGTCGTCTGCTTCATCTTCGCCTTCGCGTTCTCAAAGCAGATCTTCCAGCTGCTCGTCCTGCCCTATGAGTGGGCGGCGGACTATCTGAAGATTCCGCGCCAGGAGGTGCGGCTCATTTATACCGCGCCTCTGGAGTATTTCTTCACGCAGCTGAAGATCGGCATGTTCGGCGGCGCGTTCCTCGCGTTTCCGTTGATCGCCATCCAGCTCTACAAGTTTGTGGCTCCGGGTCTCTATTCCCACGAGAAGGACGCCTTCCGGCCCTATCTCGTCTGGACGCCCGTCTGCTTCTTCGCTGGCGGCATTTTCGTCCTCGTTTTCGTCATGCGGGCGCTCATGCTGTTCTCTCTGGGCATGCAGCAGGCGCCGAGCGACACGGCCACCGCCATCCAGTATCTCGGCCGCGTCGAGGACTATCTCAGCCTCATCATGACGTTGATCTTCGCCTTCGGCATCTCGTTCCAGTTGCCGGTGATCATTGCGCTGCTGGGCCAGATCGGCGTGGTCGACACAGCTTTCCTGCGCGGCAAGCGTCGCTATTTCATCGTCATCGCCTTCGTCCTGGCCGCAATTCTCACGCCGCCGGACGTCATCAGCCAGTTATCGCTCGCCATCCCGCTCATCGGGCTCTACGAAGTCGGCATCCTCGTCGTCGCCCGGATGGAAAGACGGCGCGCGGCGGAGAAGCCGGAAACCGACAGCGATGGGGACGGCGAGACCGCGACGCCAGCCTCCTGAAGCTGGCGGAGACGGTGCAGGACCGCGACGGCCGGACCCTCCGGTCCGGTCGACATGATGCGGGGAGTTGAGATGTCCATCGTCGACAGCATCCGGACAACGGTCCTCGTTCCCGTGCATAAGGAAGGCTATCCCTTTATCGCCATTGCCGGGGCGGGCACGCTGATCCTGCTGTGGTGGGGAGCCTGGCTGACATGGCCCATGCTGGCGCTCACCATCTGGACCATCTTCTTCTTCCGCGATCCGGCGCGGGTCACGCCCGTAAGGGACGGCCTGGTGATTTCCCCCGCCGATGGCCGAATCTCGCTCATCTCGCGCGTTGCGCCTCCGGTGGAACTCGGCCTCGGCGCCGACCCCATGCTGCGTGTCTCGATCTTCATGTCGGTGTTCGACTGCCACGTGAACCGCGCGCCCATCGCGGGCACGATCGAAAAGCTCGCCTATCGTCCGGGAAAGTTCCTCAATGCCGATCTCGACAAGGCGTCGGAGGACAATGAGCGGAACGGTCTCGTGATCCGCAACGCCTACGGCGCCTTCGGCGTGGTGCAGATTGCAGGCCTCATCGCGCGCCGTATCGTCTGGTGGGTGGGCGAGGGGCAGCCTCTGTTGACGGGGGAGCGTTTCGGCATGATCCGTTTCGGCTCGCGCGTCGACGTCTATTTCCCTGAGGGCGCCAAACCTCTCGTCGCGGAGGGGCAGAAGGCCGTCGCAGGTGAGACCATACTCGCGGACATGACCTCCGACGAACCGCAGCGCATCGTCCGGATCGGCTGACGTGCAGGCTCTTTCACGTTAGGCTCCGTGCCATGTCATCGCTGTTCCAGCCTTTCACACCGGATCGCAACGAACCGCCGCGCAAGCGGTTTCGTCCGGTGCCGATGCGCCTGATCATCCCCAACCTGATCACGCTCCTCGCGCTGTGCGCGGGGCTGAGCGCGATCCGCATGGCGCTGGAAGGCAAGTTCGATGTCGCGGTATATCTGGTCCTGCTGGCGGCCATCCTCGATTCGATGGACGGCAGGATCGCCCGCCTCCTGAAGGGCACGTCGAAATTCGGCGCCGAACTGGACAGTCTGGCCGATTTCGTCAGCTTCGGAGCCGTTCCGGCGCTCATCCTCTACCTGTGGGGCATGAATCAGGCGGGTTCGTTTGGCTGGATCGCCGTTCTTGTCTTCTCGATCTGCGGCGCGCTTCGCCTGGCCCGCTTCAATGTGCAGATCGATGATCCCAATCGCCCCGCCTGGATGGCGAACTTCTTCACCGGCGTGCCGATACCCGCCGCCGCCATCCTGCTGCTCCTGCCGATTTATGTCGAGCGAAGCGGCCTGCCCAATCTGCTGAGCCCGCCCTTCGTCACCACGACCTATACCATCGTGATCGCGCTGCTGATGGTGTCCAAGGTTCCGGTCTTCTCGGGAAAGAAGCTCGGTGCGCGGGTGCCACGGGAGGGTGTCCTGCCGCTCTTCGTCGCGGCCACCGCCTTCGTCGCCTTGCTCTTCAGCTACCCCTGGGAAGTGCTGTCGCTCGGGTCGATCGCCTATCTGATCTCGCTGCCGATCGTCGCGGTGCAGGCCCGTCGGATGGCGCAGGCGGAAGAGCAGCCGGCCACGGTGCCGGAAGCGCCTGTCGACGGCGAGAATAATACGCCGGCCTCCTGACCCTTCAGGAGCCCATCCGCCAGCGGGCCACGGCAGCCACGCGCTCGCAAAGCGCGGTCTGCGGGAATCTCTGGCGCAGCACGGCGAAGGCCTGCGAGTCGGACATGTCGCCGTAAGGGCCGAGCGCCGAGATCAACGGATCGGATGTGTCCATCGGGCGTCGGCGTCGTTCGGCGGACACGGTCGGAAAGTCCTGCATCATGGTCGTCTCCAGGTCGCTCCCTCTCAGCCGGTGGCCGGCGATGATCGGGCAACAGGTCCGCACGCGATACGATGCACGTCACCGACGAATGGTCCCCCACCAAGGTTAAGACGCGGTAACTTTCGTCCGGTTCCGTCATTGCACCATGCGGAACCGCCGCGATTCTGGCAGGCCTTGCTTTTGGTCGATTGTCCTCCGGAACTGCACAATTTCTGAGCTTGCGACCCCGGTGGCGCCTCTCCAAGATCGCCGTCTCAGGGAGAATTCCTCTTGGTGGCGGCAGCGGCTCCAGCGCCCGACATTGCGGAAGCGGCTTGGCGCAGGCCTGGGCCGCCGATGCAGCGCGCCCACGGGATCGGACGGCTCGCCTTCGGGCTGCGGGATGGCGCGACCGTCGTCAGGCAATGCTATCAGGAGGCTGGCCTGAGGATCCGGATGCCCCGCGTCGAACCGGGCGAGGCGCTCCAGGCCGTCGTCATCAACACGGCGGGCGGCATCACCGGCGGCGATAGGTTCTCGCTCGATATTGCAGCGTCCGCGGGCACGCGCGCGGTGGTGACGACACAGGCTGCGGAGAAGGTTTACCGGTCCTCGGGCGGCGTCGGCGTGTTCGACACGACCCTCCATGTGGGGGAGGGCGCCGATCTCGCTTGGCTGCCGCAGGAGGCTATTCTGTTCGGGGGTTCGGCGCTGGAGCGCCGCCTGACCGTCGACATGGCCGTGGACGCGACCGTCCTCGCCGTCGAGGCCGTCGTGTTCGGCCGCCTGGCGCGCGGCGAGAGGATCGACAGCGGCTACCTGTTCGACCGCTGGCGCATTCGCCGCGGCGGCCGGCTCGTCTATGCCGAAGGCTTGCGCTTCGATGGCGACATGGCCGGTGCGCTGGCCTCGCGTGCCTGCGGCGGGGGAGCGGTGGCTTCGGCGAGCCTCGTTCTCGTCGCATCTGATGCGGAAGGACGCGTCGAGGCGGTCAGGCTGTTTCTCGACACCCTTTACGCGCAGGGCGTCGAGGCCGGAGTCAGCGGCTTCGATGGCATGCTGTCTCTGCGGCTGCTCGCCGCGGACCCCTTTGCGCTGCGCACCGCGCTGGTGAACATTCTGGAACTGCTGCGCGGACCCATCCCGCGCGTCTGGTCCTGCTGAGGAAGGCTCATGAATCTCTCGCCGCGCGAAAAGGACAAGCTCCTCATCTCCATGGCCGCGATGGTCGCCCGCCGGCGGCTGGAGCGGGGCGTGAAGCTCAATTATCCGGAAACGATTGCGTTGATCACCGATTTCGTGGTCGAGGGCGCTCGCGACGGGCGCTCTGTCGCCGACCTGATGGAAGCGGGCGCCCATGTCATCTCGCGCACGCAGGTGATGGATGGCATCGCCGAGATGATCCACGACATCCAGGTCGAGGCGACCTTCCCGGATGGCACCAAGCTCGTCACCGTCCACGATCCGATCCGCTGATCCCGCACACAGGCACCGATCCATGCACTTCCTCCGCCTCGTCGCCCCCACCGCTGCGATCCTTGTCCTGACCACTGCCGCGCAGGCCCATACCGGCCATGGCGCGACAAGCGCCTTCACGGCAGGCTTTGCCCATCCGCTCGGCGGTTTCGATCACCTGCTCGCCATGGTCGCAGTCGGCCTGTGGGCGGGCCTTGCCGGGGGCAGGGCGTTCTGGCTTTGGCCGGCGAGCTTTGTCGGCGCCATGGTCATCGGCGGCACACTCG
The DNA here is from genome assembly GCF_053471285.1 of Phreatobacter aquiterrae. Lineage (NCBI taxonomy): Bacteria > Pseudomonadati > Pseudomonadota > Alphaproteobacteria > Hyphomicrobiales > Phreatobacteraceae > Phreatobacter > Phreatobacter aquiterrae. The sequence continues at coordinate 283,005 of NZ_JBJPHW010000005.1, forward strand.
GCATGGCCGGCGTGCCCATGCCGCTGGTCGAGCAGGGGATCGTCGGCTCGGTCATCGTCATCGGCCTTGCAGCAGCGCTCGCCTTCAGCCCAAATCTGGTCATGGGCGCGGCGATCGCCGCCCTCGCCGGCCTGTTCCACGGCCACGCCCATGGCGCCGAGGTGCCGGCCGACGCGTCCGGCCTTGCCTATGCCGCTGGTTTCGCGCTCGCCACGGCGCTTCTCCATGCGGTGGGCATCGCGACCACGGTCATTGCCGCCCGGTTCACGCTGCCCATCGCGGCGCGAGCCGCAGGCGGCCTCACCGCCGTGGCCGGCGTCGTGCTGGCGGCCCGCTTCTTCTGATTGACTCCTGCCGGGAGGTTCGCATGCTGGATCTGCGCCCGAACTGTGAATGCTGCGACCGGGACCTGCCGCCGGACGCATCGAATGCGATGATCTGCACCTTCGAGTGCACCTTCTGCGCCGACTGCACGTCGGAGAAACTCGGCGGCACCTGTCCCAACTGCGGCGGCGAACTGGTGCGCCGACCCGTTCGCCCCCAGGCGAAGCTCGCGCGCTTTCCGGCGTCGACGACGCGCATCTTCAAGCCGCAGGGCTGCGCGGGAGCAACGCCATGAAACCCGGCGAGATCATTCCCGCAGAAGGCACGGTCGAACTCAACCAGGGCCAGAACAGCGTCGTGCTGACGGTCTCCAACACCGGAGACCGGCCAGTCCAGGTTGGGTCCCACTACCATTTCTACGAGTCCAACCCGGGGCTCACCTTCGATCGCGAGCAGGCCCGCGGCATGCGCCTCGACATCCCGCCGGGCACCGCCGTGCGCTTCGAGCCGGGGCAGACCCGCGAGGTGACGCTCGTGCCCTATCGCGGATCACGCACCGTCTACGGCTTCCGCCAGGCCGTCATGGGCAAGCTCTGAAGGCCGCCAGGAGACACTGATGCCCTACAGGATGACGCGCGGCGCCTATGCCGACATGTTTGGCCCGACGGTCGGCGACAGGGTGCGCCTCGCCGATACGGAACTCTTCGTCCAGGTCGAGAAGGATTTCACCACCTATGGCGAGGAGGTGAAGTTCGGCGGCGGCAAGGTGATCCGCGACGGCATGGGCCAGAGCCAGATGACCAACCGGTCAGGGGCCGTCGACACGGTCATCACCAACGCCCTGATCATCGATCACTGGGGCATCGTGAAGGCCGACGTCGGGCTGAAGGACGGCCGGATCGCCGCCATTGGCAAGGCGGGCAATCCCGACGTGCAGCCGGACGTGAACATCATCATCGGTCCGGGCACGGAGGCGATCGGCGGCGAGGGCAAGATCCTCACCGCCGGCGGCATCGACAGTCATATCCACTTCATCTGCCCGCAGCAGATCGACGAGGCGCTGATGAGCGGGCTTACCACCATGCTCGGCGGCGGCACGGGGCCTGCCTCCGGCACCACGGCCACCACCTGCACGCCCGGCCCCTGGCACATCACGCGGATGCTGCAGGCGGCGGAGGCCTTCCCGATGAACCTTGCCTTCGCCGGCAAGGGCAACGCCTCTCTCCCCGACGCGCTGGTCGAGCAGGTCGAGGCGGGCGCCTGCGCCCTGAAGCTGCACGAGGACTGGGGAACGACCCCGGCCGCCATCGACAACTGCCTCAGCGTCGCAGATGACCATGACGTGCAGGTGATGATCCACACCGACACGCTGAACGAAAGCGGCTTCGTCGACGACACCATCGCGGCGCTGAAGGGACGCACCATCCACGCCTTCCACACGGAGGGCGCCGGCGGCGGCCATGCGCCCGATATCATCAAGGTGGCGATGGTGGAGAACGTGCTGCCGTCCTCGACCAATCCGACCATGCCCTACACCGTGAACACGATCGAGGAGCACCTCGACATGCTCATGGTCTGCCATCACCTCTCGTCCTCGATCCCCGAAGACGTCGCCTTCGCCGAGAGCCGCATCCGCAAGGAAACGATCGCCGCGGAGGACATTCTCCACGACATGGGCGCGCTCTCCATCATGGCCTCCGACAGCCAGGCCATGGGACGCATCGGCGAGGTGATCATCCGCACCTTCCAGACCGCCCACAAGATGAAGGTGCAGCGCGGCGCCCTGCCAGAGGACGTCGGCACGGGCGCCGACAATTTCCGGGTGAAGCGGTACATCGCCAAGGTGACGATCAACCCGGCCATCGCCCACGGCCTGTCCAAACACATCGGCTCGGTGGAGGTCGGCAAGCTCGCCGATCTCGTGCTGTGGGAGCCGAAGTTCTTCGGCGTGAAGCCGGCGCTCGTCATCAAGTGCGGCACCATCGCGGCCGCCCCGATGGGCGATCCCAACGCCTCCATCCCGACGCCGCAGCCCATGCACTACCGGCCGATGTTCGGCGCCTTCGGCAAGGCGATGACGGCCTCTTCCGTCACCTTCGTGTCGCAGGCGGCCTATGAGAAGGGCGTGCACGAGAAGCTCGGCCTCGATCGCATCGTGCTGCCGGTGGAGAACACGCGCGGCGGCATCTCCAAGAAGAGCCTGATCCACAACGGCGCGACGCCGCATATCGAGGTCCACCCCGAGACCTATGAGGTGCGGGCGGACGGGGAGTTGCTGACCTGCGAGCCGGCGAAAGAGCTGCCCATGGCGCAGCGCTACTTCCTGTTCTAGAGGATGCGCTGCCATTCGCATCAGAGGCGATCGCCATGATCCGCGCCACCAGGGTTCTCGATCCTCATTCCTTCACCGAGAGTTCCGTCGTCGACCGCGTCGTCCTCGACTATGACGAACGCCATCGTCGCCGCCTCGCGATGGAGGGCGTGGAGGGCACCGCCTTCCTCCTCGACCTCGCCGAAGCCGTGCCGCTCGTCTCCGACAGCGGGCTGGAGCTGGAGGATGGGCGCGTCGTTCTCGTGGTTGCCGCTGCCGAATCGCTGGTCGAAATCCGCACATCCGACCCGAACCACATGGTCCGCGTCGCCTGGCATCTCGGCAATCGCCACTTGCCGACGCAGATCATGGGCACGCGCCTGCGCATCCGCAGGGATCACGTCATCGAGGACATGGTGCGCGGTCTCGGCGCGAAAGTCGTGCCGATCGAGGCGCCCTTCGACCCCGAAGGCGGCGCCTATGGCCATGGCACCGTCACGGGGCATGACCACGGCCACTCCCATGGCCACGGGCACGCGCACGACCATGCCCATTCACATGATCACGGACACTCCCCCGACCACGGCCATGCCCAAAGGCCGCGCGACGTGCTGGCTGTGAAGACGGAGGGGCACGTCCACGACGAGACCTGCGGCTGCGGCCACGATCACGGGCATGATCATCACGGCCACGACCACCACCATCACGGCCACCACCATCACGACCACAAGCATGGCTGAGCCGGCCGCCGCCCCGGCGGCGCTCTATCGCCTGCTCGCCTGGATGTCGCCCGCCTATCCGGTCGGGGCATTCAGCTATTCGCACGGCCTCGAATGGGCTGTGGAGACCGGCGACATCACCAGCCTCGGGAGCCTCGTGGACTGGCTGACCGTGGTTCTCCGCGAAGGCTCGGGCCTCGCCGACGCTGCCTTCTGCGCTCATGCCTACCGGGCCGTGGCTGCCGCCGACGGTGCGGCGCTGACCGAGGTCGCCGAGCTTGCGCTCGCCTTCCAGCCCTCGAAGGAGCGGCGGCTCGAGACCACCGCCCAGGGCAATGCCTTCATGGCGGCGACCGAGGCCGCCTGGCCGGCGGCAGCTCTCGCCCTCGTCCGGGCCTCATGGCCCGATGCTGTCGCTTATCCTGTGGCGGTGGGCGCGGCGACTGCGGCCCACGGCATCGACGAGGCGACCGCGCTCCACGCCTTCCTGCATGCGGTGGCGGCGAACCTGATATCGGCTGCCGTCCGCCTCGTGCCGCTCGGCCAGACCGACGGCCAGCGCGCTCTGGCGGCCATGGAGCAGGTGGTGACCGATACGGCGGCCGCGGCGCGTGCCCTCACGCTCGATGACATCGGCGGCCATGCGCTGCGATCCGATCTGGCGTCCATGCGCCATGAAACGCAATATACCCGTCTCTTCAGGAGTTGACCCGATGGCTTCCCCTCACGGCCCCCTGCGCGTCGGCATCGGCGGCCCCGTCGGCTCCGGCAAGACCGCGCTGATGGACGCGCTCTGCAAGACTTTGCGCGGCGAATTCGAGATAGCGGCGATCACCAACGACATCTACACCAAGTGGGACGCCGAATATCTGATGCGGTCGGGGGCGCTGCCGACCGAGCGCATCATGGGCGTCGAGACCGGCGGCTGCCCGCATACGGCGATCCGCGAGGATGCCTCGATCAACCTCGCGGCCGTCGCCGAGATGCGGCAGAAATTTCCTGAACTCGACCTGATCCTGATCGAATCGGGTGGTGACAACCTCGCGGCGACCTTCTCGCCGGAACTCGCGGATCTGACGATCTACGTGATCGACGTGGCGGCGGGCGAGAAGATCCCCTCCAAGGGCGGTCCCGGAATCACCCGTTCCGACCTCCTCGTCATCAACAAGACCGATCTCGCGCCAATGGTCGGCGCCGATCTCGGCAATATGGATCGGGATTCCCGGCGCATGCGGGGACAGCGCCCCTTCGTCTTCACCAACATCAAGACGGGCGAGGGCGTGGCGGAGGTCGCCCGCTTCGTCCGGGAAAAAGGCGGCCTCGGCACCGGCTGAGGCGAGGGGCTGGCCGGCGGCGCGGCCCCTTTTCTTAAAACGGTTCAAAGGCCATGATCCCCGGCAATGACGCCCGAGTGGGCGCTGCGCCGGGAGAGCCCCATGACCACCCAACCCCGTTTCATCCGCCTCGCCGCGGAGGACAATGTCGTCGTCGCTGTCGATATGATCGATGCCGGCAAGCGGGTTGACGGAGTGACGGCGACGGCACGCGTCATGAAGGGCCACAAGATGGCGACGCGACCGATCGCCGAGGGCGAGCCCATCGTCAAATATGGCCAGATCATCGGCTTCGCCTCGAAGCCCATCGCGCCCGGGGACTGGGTCCATACCCACAACTGCGCCTTCGCCGCCTTCGAACGCGACTACGCCTTCGCCCGGGACGCGCGGCCGGAGGACATCCTGCCGCTCGAACAGCGGGCGACCTTCGAAGGATTTCGACGGTCGACCGGCCGGGCCGGCACGCGCAACTACATCGCCATTCTCACATCTGTGAACTGCTCGGCCTCGGTGGCCCGCTTCATGGCCGAGGCGGTGAACCGGTCGGGCATGCTGGCCGAGTTCCCGAATGTCGACGGTGTGATCCCGTTGGTCCACGGCACCGGCTGCGGGCTGGCGAACGAAGGGCTCGGCTTCGACATCCTGGAGCGCACCATCTGGGGTTATGCGACCAACCCGAACGTCTCGGCGGTCTTGATCGTCGGCCTCGGCTGCGAGGTTTTCCAGATTCCGCGTCTCATGAAGGACTACGGGATCGAGCCAGGCGACCGGTTCCGGTCCATGACCATCCAGGAGACCGGGGGCACGAGGAAATCGATCGAGGCCGGCCTCGCACGCATCCGCGAGATGCTGCCTATCGTCAATCAGGCAAAGCGCGAGACGCTTCCCGCCTCCGAACTCTGCCTCGCACTCCAGTGTGGCGGCTCGGACGGGTATTCGGGGATCACGGCCAACCCGGCTCTCGGCAAGGCCGTCGACATCCTCGTGCAGCACGGCGGCACGGCCTGCCTGTCGGAGACGCCGGAGATCTACGGCGCCGAGCATCTCCTGACGCGCCGCGCCGAGAGCCGTGCGGTCGGCGAGAAGCTGGTCGACATCATCCGCTGGTGGGAGGGTTACACCGCCAAGCACGAGGGCTCGATGGACAACAATCCCTCGCCGGGAAACAAGGCGGGCGGCCTCACCACCATCCTTGAAAAGTCGTTGGGGGCCGCCGCCAAGGGCGGGTCCACGACGCTGCGCGGCGTCTATCACTATGCCGAGAAGATCGACCGCGCTGGCTTCGTCTACATGGACACGCCGGGCTACGACCCTGTGGCGGCGACGGGGCAGGTCGCCGGTGGCTGCAATATGCTGACCTTCACCACCGGCCGCGGCTCGGCCTATGGCTGCAAGCCGACACCGTCGATCAAGCTTGCGACGAACTCCGACATTTTCGCCCGCATGATCGACGACATGGACATCAACTGTGGCGACGTGCTGGACGGCGTGTCGCTGGAGGACAAGGGCCGCGAGATCTTCGACCTGATCCTCCGGACCGCGTCGGGCGAGAAGACCAGGTCGGAACTGCTCGGCTACGGCGACAATGAGTTTGTGCCCTGGCAGATCGGAGCGACCATGTGACGTGGCGCCATCAGCAATTCTGCGCAGACCCATTTAGTCGGATATCCAACTAAACGGGTTGCTATCGGTGCGATCCTGTCGCTATCGTCGTCCTCAATCGACCAAAACGCCGGAAAGGCGCGAGGCCAGCAAGGCCTTCCCCGGGACGATTGAGGAGGACGAACGCCATGACGCTTACCCGTCGCCATGCGCTGGCTCTCGCCGGCGCCGCCGTTGCAACACCCGCCGTGATGAGAACAGCCTGGGGCCAGACGCCTCAGGTGTCGCTCAGGCTGCACCACTTTCTGCCGCCGGTCTCGAATGCCCACCAGCGCTTCCTGCTGCCATGGTCGCGCAAGGTGCAGGAGGCGTCCGGCGGCCGCATCAAGATCGACATCTTCCCGTCCATGCAGCTTGGCGGCGCGCCGCCCCAGCTCTTCGACCAGGCGCGCGATGGCGTGGCCGACATCGTCTGGACCCTGCCGGGCAATACGCCGGGCCGCTTCCCGGCGACCGAGGCGATGGAACTGCCCTTCATCGCCGGCAAGCGCGGCGTCACCAATTCGAAGGTCATGGCCGAGCTCGGCCCGACCCACTTCTACAAGGAATATTCCGAGGTCCAGCCGCTGTGCCTGTGGGCCCACGACCACGGCCTCATCCATTCCAACAAGCAGGTGAAGACGCAGGCCGACCTGCAGGGCCTGAAACTGCGCTTCCCGACCCGCCAGGCCGGCGAGGCGCTGCGCGCCCTTGGCGCCACCGCCATCGGCATGCCGATCCCGCAGGTGCCGGAGGCTCTGGCGCAGGGCGTCATCAACGGCGCCGTCGTGCCGTGGGAAGTCGTGCCGGCGCTGCGCCTGCATGAGTTGGTCAACCACCACACCGAGATTCCGGGTTCGCCCACGCTCTACACCGCGACCTTCATCCTTGCGATGAACAAGGCGAAGTACACCGCACTGCCGGCCGACCTGAAGAAGGTCATGGACGATCACTCGGGCATGATGGCTGCCGTCATGGCCGGCGAGATGTGGGACGAGCGCGGGCGTGTCGTCGCCGAGATGGTCAAGGGCCGTTCGCGCAACACCATCACTGTGCTGGCCGAGGACGAGGTCGCCAAGTGGCGCACCGCCACGAAGCCGGTCGAGGAAGCCTGGATCAAGGGTGTCAAGGACCGCGGCCTCGACGGACAGAAGATCGTCGACGACGTGCGGGCGGCGGTTGCCAAGAATATGGCGGCCTGACCGGCATGACGCTTGAGGGGGCGGAAGCGGGCGGCGCACCGGCGCCCCCGCCATGGATGGATCGCATCGCGCGCGTGATTGCCATCTGCGGCGGCCTCTTCATGCTGGCCGCCGCGATCATGGTGACGGTCTCCGTCCTCCTGCGCTGGCTGTTCAGGTCCGGCGTCAGAGGGGACTTCGAAATGGTGCAGATCGCGACAGCCGTGGCGGTCTTCGCGTTCCTGCCGCTTTGCCAGCTCCGCAGGGGCAATGTCTTCGTCGATACATTCACCCTCCGCACGCCCACCTGGTTCAATCGCGGTCTCGACCGGTTGTGGGACGTCGTCTACGCCGGCTTCGCGTTTCTCATCGGGTGGCGACTGATCCTCGGCGGCCTGGACGCCATCGCTTCGCGCACCAGTTCCATGGTTCTGGCCATTCCGGTCGGCTGGGCGATTCTGGCAGTCGGAGCCATGTCGCTTTTCCTCGGCATCGTCGCCCTGACATCAGCCCGGCGCCTGGGGCGCAGGTCCACGTGAGCGGGGCCGCCGTCGCTGCCGTCGGCTTTGCCGGCATGCTGGTCCTTCTGGTACTCCGCATGCCCATCGGACTCGCCATGCTAACCGCTGGCTCCATCGGCTATGCCTGGTTCACGAGCCTGCCGATCTTCCTCAACTACATGAAGACGACGCCCTATCACCTGTTCGCCAACTATACGCTGTCGGTGATCCCTCTCTTCATTCTCATGGGTGCGCTGGCGGAGAAATCCGGTCTCTCCGCCGCCCTGTTCAAGGCGGCTGCGAGCTTCCTCGGGCACCGTCGCGGCGGACTCGGCATGGCGCTGATCGGCGCCTGCGCGGGCTTTGGTGCCATCTGCGGGTCGTCGGTGGCCACGACAGCGACGTTCGGCCGGGCGACGCTGCCGGAGTTCAAGCGTTATGGCTATGACCAGGGCTTCGCCACCGGCATGATCGCAGTCGGCGGGACGCTCGGCATCCTTATCCCGCCCTCGGTCATCCTCGTCGTCTATGCCATCACCACCGAGCAGAACATCGCCAAGCTGTTCATGGCGGCGCTCATTCCGGGCCTTCTCGCCGCGGTCTTCTACTGCATCGTCATCGCCGTCATGGTGCGGCTGCGACCGGATGCCGGTCCGGCGGTGGAGCGGGTCGGCTGGACGGAACGCGGGCGGGCGCTGATCGGCGTCTGGCCCGTTATGCTCATTGCCGTCGCCGTCGTCGGCGGCATCTATGGCGGCGTCTTCACGCCGACGGAGGGCGCTTCCGTCGGCTGCATCGCCATGCTGGTCGTGGGCGTCGCGCAGCGCAGCCTCGGCTGGGCGGAGATCCGGGCCTCGCTCATCCAGACGGCCGAGACCTCGGCGATGATCTTCATCATCCTGCTCGGTGCGGAGGTGTTCAACGGCTTCCTCGCGCTGTCGCAACTGCCGGCGACGGCGGCCGAGATCGTCACGCAGTCGGGCCTGCCGCCCTATGGGGTCATCGTCGGACTGCTGGCCTTCTACATCATCCTCGGCGGCGTCATGGACGAACTCGCCATGATCCTGCTGACGCTGCCGATCTTTTTTCCCATCGTGACGGCGCTCGACCTCGGCATGGTGCCGGACGACATCGCCATCTGGTTCGGCATCCTCGTGCTGATGGTGGTCGGCATCGGCCTGACGGCACCGCCCATCGGGCTCAACGTCTTCGTCGTCTCGGCCATCGCGAAGGACGTGCCGATCCTCTCCACCTATCGCGGTGTGCTGCCCTTCGTGCTGGCCGATGTGCTGCGTCTCGGCCTGGTGGTGGCCTTCCCGGCGCTGGCGCTCTGGCTGGTCAGCATCCTGACCTAGGCAGGCCTACTCGACCTCGACGTCGACATAGAGTTCGGACGTGCCGCTGCCGATGCTGCTCGTGCCCGTGACCGCGAAGATGAACCGGTCGGAACCGGCAAAGCCCGGCCGCGGCGTATAGACCACGCCGGTCCGGCCGTCGGCGACGACGCGGCCGCCGCGCGGGCGCTCAACGATCTCGAGGGATTCGTAGCGGCTCTGTCCGCCAGCCAGCAGGCTGATGCGGCACGGCTCGCCCGAAACCGTCATCGAAATCCGGCCCGGCTGGCCCATAACGAAGGGACGGGCGGCGATGCTGCACAGGGCTGATGCGTCGCTGACGGCGGCAACGACCAGGATCGCTGCGGCTGATAGGGATATGCCTGTATGGTGCATGATGTCGTCCTCCGGTCCCGTCCAGGACGCGTGCAGGCAGTGCTCCCCCCAAAGCCACAACTGGTGCATCAGGGGTCGCCGTCAAGGGCTGAATACGACAAGGACCGCCCGGCATGCTCGGGCGGTCCGGCCGTTGTTCCTCAGGCGGGGGCGACGGGGCGGGGTCAGGCCGCCCGAACGGTCGCCAGGAAACTGTCGACCTGCGTCTTCAGGCGGCTGCCCTGGGTCGCCAGTTCCTGCGCCGCCGACAGGACCTGCGTCGAGGCAGAACCCGTCTCGATTGCTCCGCGATTGACCTCGGTGATGTTGGAGGCCACCTCCGATGTTCCTTTGGAGGCCTCCTGGACATTGCGGGCATGTGAAATCGCGTGCAAGAACCACCCCCTGCTGGGCTGGTTTCGCGTCCAATAACCACCCCTGCTGAGGCCATAGCGCACGATCCTTTCCGTTTTCGGGAAGGGTCCAGGGATGACGGGTGTGGAGACGATCGCGCGGATTCGTTTCGAGCATTACCAGAACGGCAAGGGGATCAAGCGGATCGCCCGCGAGCTGATGATCTCGCGCGACACGGTGCGCAAGGTGCTGCGCTCGGGCAAGACCGAGTTCACGTACAAGCGCGGGGTTCAGCCGTTACCGAAGCTCGGCGCCTGGGTCGACGTGCTGACGGCGATCCTGGAGGCGGAGGAGAATCTGCCGCGGCGTGAGCGGCGCTCGACCGTGCGTCTGTTCGAGGAACTGCGCGGGCGCGGTTACGACGGAGCGCACGATAGCGTGCATCGGTTTGTGAAGGCTTGGCGCGCGGAACGGGCGCGGACGCCGACGCGAGCCTTCGTGCCGCTGAGCTTCGATCCGGGCGAGGCCTACCAGTTCGACTGGAGCCACGAGGCGATCGAACTGAACGGGCTTCCGGTGACGGTGAAGGCGGCGCAAATGC